>CANGZM010000009.1 GCA_947458155.1 Synechococcaceae cyanobacterium
GATTCGCCGCTGCTGGAGTCGAATTTGGCGTGCAGGGCATCGAGCGGATCCAAGCTGGTTTTAAACCGCTCGACCTTGCTGCCCTGGCGCATCATGGCGTTGAGCAGCCCGCGCATCAGCTGCAGCACCCGCTGCTCCAGTTCGTAGGCCCGGCGGGCCGAAGCTTGCTGGCGGCGGTAGGCCATGGCCAGCCCCCAGACGCATTGGATCGAATAAACGCAGTCCCGCACCCAGGCATCGGCGTAGTTGCCGTGAACCGTGTTGGCGGTGCTGGCCGGCAACAGGCCGCTCACCGGGTGTTGCCGCTCGATCACGACGGCTTCAATCTGGCCGTCCAGCTCGTGGAGCACCTCTGCGGCACTTCGCGCTGACGCTCCGCTGGCGCTGGAGCTGGCGCGGGTGGGGGAGGGGCTGGGGGTGGAACCGCTGCCTGTCATCAAATCTGGCCGTTCTTCCTGACCGCAGCCATAGATTCTCCACTGCCGGTGCCCCCCCCATGGCAGCAACGATCACTTCCCCGCGCCGCAGCCGTGTTTTGGGGGTTCCCGTCAACATCGAGCCCGATTGCCTGGCGGCGGCCCTTGCCCTGCATCGGCGCGGCGGCGGCCAGGTGGTCACCCTCAACGCCGAGATGACCATGGCGGCGCTTGCTGATCGGGCCCTGGGCTCCGTCATGGAGCAGGCCGACCTGGTGATTCCAGACGGGGCTGGCGTGGTCTGGGCCCTGGGGCGGCAGGGCTACCGGGTGCGCCGCTGCCCTGGCATCGAACTGGCCCGATCGCTGCTCGAGCGGGCCCCGGCGGCGGGCTGGCGGGTCGCCCTGGTGGGCGCCAGCCCGGCGGTGATGGCGAGTCTCAAGGCCCGGCTGCAGCAGGAGATTCCCGGGCTCCAGATCGTGCTCAGCAGCCATGGCTATCTCTCGCCCGACCAGTGGCAAGACTTGGAACATCAGTTGCAACTGAGCAATCCTGACCTGATTCTGGTCGCCCTGGGGGTGCCCCGCCAGGAAGTCTGGATCCAAGCACGTCCCCGGCCCCGCACTGGTTTGTGGATGGGGGTCGGCGGCAGTTTCGACGTCTGGGCCGGTACAAAAAAAAGGGCCCCGCAATGGATGGGGGCCCTGCAGATCGAATGGTTGTATCGGCTGATTCAGGAGCCTGCTCGCTGGCGGCGCATGTTGTCGTTGCCTCAGTTTGCCTGGGCCGTATTGCGCGAGAAACGCTGAGGCTTTGATCAAAAACTCAGGCTTTCAGCGAAAGCTGAGGCTTTCAACCTTTTGGCAAAGCTGAGGCTTTCAGCGAAAACCAACTGAGGCTTGCCAAACAAAGGCAAGCAGCAAGAAAAACAACGGAATGATCGGCAGGATGTCAACCAGGGGTCCGAAAGCTTGATAGGCCTCTGGAAGTTGACCCAGAAGCTGGGGGGAGGCGGCAGCCGACAGGGAGGCCAGCAGGTGGAAAGCCATGGATCCTGGGGCCGATTTGGCCCTTTTTGCGATCGCTGGAACCTACCACGTGTGAGCGGCCGGAGAGGCCGGATCCCAGGGAGCGAAATCCTCTGCAAAACAACCCTCGCCGATGGCCCGGGCCATGGCGTCGCTGAAGCGCAACAGGGTGGTGAGGTTGTGCAGGCTCAGCAGCGTGCGGCCCAGCATCTCCTCACAGCGCAGCAGATGGTGGAGATAGGCGCGGCTGTGCTGGCGGCAGGCCAGGCAGGGGCAGCGCCCATCCAGGGGGCTGTGGTCTTCTCGAAAGCGGGCGTTGCGCAGGTTCCACCGTTCGCCGCCCACCAGGGCACTGCCATGGCGGCCCAGCCGGGTCGGCAGCACACAATCAAACAAGTCGAAGCCCTGGGCCACGGCGATCGCCATCTCCCGCAGGCTGCCGATGCCCATCAGGTAGTGGGGCTTGGCCTCCGGCAGCACCGGCCCGAGCAGGCGCACGATGCGGTGCATTTCCGCCACCGGTTCGCCGACGCTGACCCCACCCACGGCGATGCCCGGCAGATCCAAGGCCGCCACCCGCTGGGCTGAATCGAGGCGCAGGGCGGGGAAGCAGCCCCCCTGCACGATGCCGAATAGGGCCTGCCCGGCGCCGCTGTGCCCTGTGCCGGTGTGCCCAGCGCCGCAGTGCTCGGCCACGCAGCGCTCCAGCCAAAGGTGGGTGCGGCGGCAGGCCTCGGCCACCTCGCTCTCGCTGGCCGGATAGGGCGGGCACTGGTCAAAGGCCATGGCCACATCGGCCCCCAGGGTCATCTGAATCCGCATCGACGCTTCCGGGGTCAAGGTGTGCCGCGATCCGTCCCGGGGGGATTGAAACAGCACCCCCCCATCGTCGATGCGATTGATGGCTGCCAGGCTGAAGACCTGGAAGCCGCCCGAGTCGGTCAGCAGCGGCCCCGACCAGCCCATGAAGCGATGCAGCCCTCCCGCTGCCGCCACCAGCGCTTCACCCGGCTGCAGATGCAAATGAAAGGTGTTGGCCAGCACCATCTGGGCGCCGGTTTCGGCCAGTTGGGGCGTGCTGATGCCCTTGACGGTGCCTGCGGTGCCCACCGGCATGAAGCGCGGCGTGTTGACGACGCCATGGGGGGTGTGGAAATGCCCGCAGCGGGCCCGGGTCTGACCACAGCGGGCCGTCACCGTGAAGGAGAAGGGTGGGGGCGGGGAGCTCAAGAGGGCAGCGTTGGGGCCGCGGCGGCCTGGCGGGCCGAGGCTAGGGGGAGGGCCGGCGCCTGCAAGGCTGCGGCTCCTGCGTCAGGGTGGGGCCCCTTGGCGCCGCCCCCGTTTGGCCCCTCCCTTTCGTGCTGGACCCCCTGCTGGGCCCAGGTCCGGCCATGGTTCATGGCCCCGCTCGCCGGGGTGGCTGCGGGATCTGGCCGGGGCCTGGATCTTCTATTCCGTACTGCCTGGCTGGTCCCGCATTGCGCCTCGTTTTGATCGCATCGCCCGCTTTGCCCCCTGGGTGGCCGTGGTGCTCGGCCTGCTGCAGGCCGCCCTTTGGGCCCTGCTGCAGGGGCGGGTGCCGTTGCTGACCCAGGTGGCCCTGGTGCTGGCCCTGGGCCTGCTGCTCAGTGGCGGTCTGCATATGGATGGGGCGATGGATACGGCCGATGGCTTGGCCGCAGGCGATCGCTGCCTTGAGGCCATGCGCGATAGCCGCATTGGCGCCAGCGGCGCCCAGGCCCTTGTGTTGGTGCTGCTTCTCAAGGCTGCGGCTCTGGCCAGCCTGGGCGCCATCGTGCCGGTCGTGCTGCCCTGGGCGGCCTTCTGGAGCCGGGTCGCACCCCTGGTGGCGATCGACCGCTTTCCCAGCTTGAGGCCCAGTGGCGGCGGGGCATTGCATCGCCGCCACTGGGCGGGATTGGCCGTGGAGCTACGGCCTGCCCTGCTGCTGCTGGTGCTGCTGCTGGTAGCAACCTGCAGCCAAGGCTGGCCGGCCGCAGGTCTGTGGGGTGGGCTGCCAGCCGTGCTGGTGCCGCTTTGGCTGGGCCGACGCCTGGGGGGCCACAGCGGCGACAGCTATGGAGCCTGTGTGGAATGGAGCGAAAGCCTGGCGTTGCTCCTGGCGGCGGCGGTCTGGCTTGGCTGGGGTGGGGGCGCTCTGGCTCAGGTCGGCAGCGTCTGGAGATCCTGGATCGGCTGAGCCGTGGCTTGGGGCGGCAGGCTGAGCCGAAAAGCATTGCCCCCTTTCGGCAGGCTTGGGTCGACGGCCTGGGGGGGGATCACGAGTTGGAGTTCGCCGCCGAGGCCCCGGGCCAGGTCCCGAGCCAGGGCCAGCCCGATGCCAGTGCCTGGCAGCGGTAGGCCGCGGCGGCCCCGCTCGCCCCGTTCGAAAATGGTTTCCCGCTCGTCAGCGTCGATTGCCTCGCCTCCGTCCCAGACGGTGAGGCTGGGACCACCGCTGGCCCCCACCCCGCAGTGCAGCCCCAGGGGGCACCCGGCTGGGCTGTAGCGGAAGGCATTTTCCAGCAGATTGGCCAGGATCTCCGCCACGGAGCCACTGTCACCGCGCCAAGAGGGCAGGTGCGCGGGTCCGTGCCACTGGCGGCCCTGCAGGCTGGCGGTGGCTTCCGCACGCCGCAGCAGGGGGAGTAGCGGGCCGGCCAGATCCACTCCGCCCGGTCCGGTGAGCAGGGGGGGTAACAGCAGCGGTTGGGGGTTGGCCGCGGCGGGTAGCAGGGCGTCGGGGCGGGCGAGATCGCTGATGGCCTCCACATAGCGGTTCAGTTGTTGTTCTTCGTTGAGCAGCCCCTCGACTAGGGGCCGGTTTTTGCTGTCCTGGTCCAGACGGCGCAGCAGCAGGTGCCCGAAGGTGCGCAGGGCGGAGAGGGGGTTGCGCAGCTGATGCACCAAAAGCCGCAGATGTTCTTCGCGGGCCAGCAGGCGGGCCTCGAGTCGCTGCCGCTCGCTGTCGATCCGCAAGGCTTCAGTGAGGGTCAGGGCCATGGCTTGCAGGCGCTGGCGCAGGCTTTCGGACCAAACTGTGCCCAGGGTTTCCACCTGCAGGGCCCCTAGTAACAGGGGCCCGTCCCGTAGGGGCAGCCAGCGTCGTTCTTCGGCGGGCACCCGCAGTTCACCGGACATGTCGGGGGCCGGCAGGGCGCGACCGTCGCTGGGCCATTGGCCCACGGCCATCAGGGTGGGCTGGCCTTGGGGCCCTTCGTGGGTCACGTACACCACTAGCGAGCGCACATCCCGGCAATCCACCAGTTGGCCCAGTTGCCAGCGCAGCAGCAGTAAAAACCTTTCAGAGACTGGAATCACCGGCGGCCAATCCGAAGGAAAAAGCGCAAATCGCCAAAAAGCTTCGGCGGGACGATGCAAAAACAGAAAAAAGCCGTAGCATGGAGGTATCGACCACTACTTCGCTGTTTTGGAGCGAGTTGGGTGTCGCCATCGGTGGCTTGCCACCTTCCTTCCAGTCTGAGGTTGCATTCACCTTGCAGCCGAAGCTACAGCAGAGGAAGAAGCAAGCCTTACCAGTTCCGCCGCCCTGAATCAGGTCGGTGGGGTCTCCGATCGTGCCCACGATTGCTTGAGAACGACAGATGTAATGGCCTCGATCCAGGCCTCGCCATGGGCGTCTGGATCGGCCAGCCCAGGTGACCGTCCCCAGTTGGACCTTCGCCCCTGGTTGCCTCCCCCCTATTCACCTTCAGCCTCCTCACCGGGAGTCCTGCCATGTCCAAGAAGCGCAAGCGGATCAGCCGTCGTCGTCTCGCCGGCCAACGGGTTCTCGCCCACGTTCCTACTTTCAATCTCGAGACCGGTTCCCACAAGCCTGTTACGGCAGCGCGTCGCTATATCGCCGAAGCCGATCTCATGGCCCCGGCGATCCTCAACGTCCGCCGCAACGAGCACACCACAGACCGTTTCTTCTGGGGGGAAAAGGGACTTTTCAGTGCGCAGTACGCCGAAGAAAATCATTTTCTCTTCCCTTCCCTGCGACTTATCGTTGATCGCATCGGCGAGGATGTCCTGTTTGAAGGCATCGAAGCCCTCGCTGCCGATGACTGGGAGGAGATGGAGGAGTACGAGTACGCCTTCGTCTGAATCCTGTTCGTCTGAATCCCGACGCTCCTATGGCCCTAGCTCCAGTTCTGGGCCAGAAAAGCGCGTAGCTCCGGCAGGAGTTGGGGGTCAATGCCATGGCCCCCAGCGAAGCTGATTCGTTGCACCTGTCCCCCCGCCCGCTGCACCAGGTCCTCAATCGCCTGGCTCGCCGCCACTGGAACCACCGGGTCTTGCTCGCCGTGGGTCAGCATTGTGCTGGCCTTGGGATTGGCAGCCTGCCAGCCTGGGTGTGGATAGCCGCTGCAGGCGATCAGGGCAGCCACCGGTAGTCCTTCACCCAGGATCACATCCACGGCCATGGCGGCGCCCTGGGAAAATCCCAGCACCGCCGTGCGTTCGAGCGGCACAGTTTCGGATAGTTCCTGCAGTCGTTGCCGCAGGTTCAACCTGGCTGCAGCCAGACCGGGCCATTCCGGTTGTTGCAGGTCGTACCACTGCCTGCCGAAGCCGCCAGGGTGCGGTTCCGGCGCCCTCAGGGCCACCAGGCTGACCTCGCCAGCCTGCCCATCTTCCGCCAGCAGGGCGATGCCCAGATCCAGCAGATCATCCGCGTCGGCTCCCCAGCCGTGCAGCAACACCAGGCGCCGCTGCGGTTGGGCCGGTTCCAGCCGGATCGATTGACCATCGTCGTGCGGCAATTCTTGGGGCAAATCCTGGGGCAAGTCCTGGGGCAAGTCCTGGGGCAAGTCCTGGGGCAAAAAGTTGGCCATGGCCTCTCGGCAGCTCCTGCTTAGGTTGGCCCCGATTCTGAACTCCGCCGCCATGGCCCCCACGGCCCTTCTGAGCGTGTCCGACAAAGCGGGCCTGGTATCCCTGGCAAGCGGCTTGCTCAGCCATGGCTACCAACTGCTATCCAGTGGCGGCACCGCCACCGCCCTGGCCGCCGCAGGCCTGCCGGTGACCCGGGTGGCTGATTACACCGGGGCCCCGGAGATCCTGGGGGGTCGGGTGAAGACCCTCCATCCCCGCATCCATGGCGGCATCCTTGCCCGCCGGGACGATGCCGGCCACAGGGCCGACCTGGAGGCCCAGGCGATCACCCCCATCGATGTGGTGGTGGTCAACCTTTATCCCTTCCGCCAGACCGTTGCTGACCCTGCGGTGGATTGGCAGACCGCGATCGAGACGATTGATATCGGTGGGCCGGCGATGGTGCGGGCCGCCGCCAAGAACCATGGCGATGTGGCCGTGCTCACGGACCCCGCCCAGTACCCCTCCTTCCTGGCGGCCCTGGCGGCGGGAAGGCTGGATGGGGCCCTGCGGCGCCGTTTGGCCCTGGCGGCCTTCCAGCACACGGCCGCTTACGACGGGGCCATCAGCTCCTGGCTGGCCCAGCGACTGGGCGATGGTGATGGCGATGCCGATGCCGATGGCGATGGCGATGGCGATGCCGGCGCCGATCCGGTCGCCCCGCTGCGGCTCGAACTGCCGGTCCAGCAGCGGCTCCGTTATGGGGAGAATCCCCACCAAAGCGCCACCTGGTTCAGTGATCCCCAGGCGGGGTGGGGCGCCGCCCAGCAGCTGCAGGGCAAAGACCTCAGCTACAACAACCTCATCGATCTCGATGCGGCCCTGGCCACGGTTCGAGAATTTGGTTACGGCGAGGGGCCTACGGAGCGATCTGCTGGCTCCAGTGCGGCGGCGGTTGTCATCAAGCACACGAACCCCTGCGGCGTCGCCCTGGGCACGGGCGTGGCCGAGGCCCTGCAGCGGGCTCTCGATGCCGATCGCACCTCCGCCTTTGGCGGCATCGTCGCCCTTAATGGGCCTGTTGATGCCGAAGCGGCGGCGCTGCTCACCGGCCTGTTCCTCGAATGTGTGGTGGCGCCTCAGTTTTTGCCAGGGGCCCTGGACATACTGGCCAGTAAGGCCAACCTGCGGGTCCTGACCTTGCCTGCGGCGGCGGTGGCCGCCGCCCCCCGGCTGCAGCGCCGCTCCGTCCTGGGCGGATTGCTGGAGCAGGAAGCCGACGACCGTGCCAGTGATCCCCAGCAATGGAAAGTGGTCAGTGTCCGCCAGCCCAGCGCCCAGGAGCGGGCTGATCTGGATTTCGCCTGGCGGGTGGTGCGCCACGGTCGCTCCAACGCCATCGTGGTGGCCTGCGGCGGACGCACCCTGGGCATCGGTGTCGGCCAGACCAACCGGGTGGGGGCCGCCCGCGCGGCCCTGGAGATGGCCGCAGCCTCGGCCCAGGGGGCCGTGCTCTCCAGTGACGGCTTCTTTCCCTTCGATGACAGCGTGCGCCTGGCGGCCGCCCATGGCATCACCGCGATCATCCAGCCGGGGGGCAGCCTCCGCGATGCCGATTCCATCGCCGCCTGCGACAGCCTCGGCCTGGCGATGGTCATGACCGGTCGCCGGCACTTCCTGCATTGAATTCCCCGGCCCCTGCGGAGTGGGGGCCGGCAGTTGTAGCTTCACATCCCACGCACGCTTACCCCGCAAGATGACTGAACTGATCTCCCCTTCCCTGGCCTACAAACTCAACTTCTTCCATCCATTACTGATGTGGGCCTTGTTGGGGCTCTCGCTCTATTCGATGTACCTGGGCATCAAGACCAAGAAGCTCCGCACCGCCAGTGCTGAGGAGCGCAAGGATCTGATCAAGGGGCAGTTTGGCCGTCGCCACCACCTGGCCAGCAGCTTGCTGCTGGCCCTTATGGTGCTGGGCACCTTCGGTGGAATGGCCGTCACTTATCTGAATAATGGCAAGCTTTTCGTAGGTCCCCATCTGTTGGTCGGACTGACTATGACCTCCCTGGTGGCCCTGGCCTCCGCCCTGACCCCTTTGATGCAGCAGGGCAATTTGCTGGCACGCAAGGCCCATGTCGGCCTCAATATGGGCATGGTGACCCTTTTTCTTTGGCAGGCCCTCAGCGGCACCCAAATCCTGCTGAAGGTGCTGGCCAATCCAGTCGCCTGAGTTTGTTTGCCGCTGCCTTGCCCCTCCTGGCTAGATCCGGCCGGTCAAAACCTGGCGCGACGCCGGGGGGGACAGGGAATTCCATGGTTGGCGTGAAAATCTTCCTGAACTTTCCAGGTGAGTTTGCGGGAGATTTGGCGGACGATTTGTTTCAACAAATGGTCGCCACTGCTCTGCACCAGTCGCTCGGGCAAAAGGTTGAGCATCGAAGGCAATCGGATCCACACCGCCAGATCCAGTTGCCAGCGCACCAGGGTGTGGGCCATGAGTCGGTCAACTTCCTCGTTGGAAACCTCCACGGCCCCGGCCGAGCTCAGGGCCTGGAGATCGGTTTCGTCAAGCCGTAGCGAGGCATTGAAATCGACGTCGTAGAGCCCCTGCAGGCTGGGGCTTTGCTCTTGAATCGGCAGGGTGACTATCTCGTAGACGCCGTTGTCCTGGGGCAGCAATTCCAGAGCGATGGTGGGCTCGACCTCGAAGCCGAAATTGCCGAACCGACCCAGGGTCAACAGATAGGCGTCGCGGTCCAGGGAGGCCACGGCCATGGGAGCTGCGCAACGCCGAAACCAATCCTCATGGCGATCGAGGTAGCGACCCACGACGTCGGCGGGGGCCCGCATTTCCATCAGATCGGCAAATTGGCTGGCATAACGGCGCACCTGGGGATCGCCGCTAAGGCGCAAGGTGGCCTGCCCCTCAGCTTGGCCCGCCTCAATCCCGGAATCGGCAGCTTGATCAGTCAAGTCGGGCGAAACCAAAGGGGACAGGGGAAAGGGCATCCAAGGGTGGGGAGAAGACCCAAAGGCTGGGTTGGAGGGGTTCGGCCTGGGGAACCAAGGGAGCGAAGCGGGGGCAATCTTATGGGACAGGATCGGCCCCAGGGACTGTCGCCCGATCCGCCGGGGCACAGAGGTGGATCAGGCGGCGGATCACATCTTCTACGACCCGATCTGGAGTGGAGGCGCCGGAGGTGATGCCGACCCGGATAGACCCATCAGGAAGAAAGGGGGTCACCACCTGCAGGTCGGCTTCCAGGGGTTTGTGTTCGATGCGATTGCCGGGACCGATGCGTTCGGGGGTATCGATGTGATACGAACGAATGCCGCGACTGACGGCAATCTCCTGCAGGTGGGTGGTGTTGGAAGAGTTGTAGCCACCGATCACCACCATCAAATCCAGCGGTTCATCAACTAGGGCAAACATGGCATCCTGGCGCTCTTGGGTGGCATCACAAATAGTGTTGAAGGCGAGAAAATGCTCATCCAGCAGGTTGGGGCCGAAGCGCTGCAGCATGGTGCGCTCAAACAGTCGGCCGATCTCCTCGGTTTCACTTTTGAGCATGGTCGTTTGATTCGCCACCCCTAGCCGCAGCAGGTCCCGGTCTGGATCGAAACCTGGCGAGCAGGCTTTGGCGAAGCGGGCCATGAAAGCCTCGCGATCGCCCTGGCCATCAGCGCTGGCAAGGATGTAGTCGCAGACGAGACGGGCTTCCTTGAGGTCGAGCACTACCAGATAGGTGCCGGCAAAAGAGCTGGTGGCCAGGGTTTCCTCGTGCTTCACCTTGCCATGAATGATCGAGGTGAAGGAATGTTTCTTATGTTTCTCGACGCTGTTCCACACTTTCGAGACCCAGGGGCAGGTGGTGTCAACAATGTGACAGCCGAGTTCGTTGAGGAGTTGCATCTCCTGCACCGTGGCACCGAAGGCCGGCAAGATCACCACATCGCCTGTGCCGACTTCGGAAAAATCCTTGATCCCCTCATCCACCGATATGAACTGCACGTCCATTTCGCGCAGATGGTCATTCACCGAGGGGTTGTGAATGATCTCATTGGTGATCCAGATCCTTTCACTGGGGTAGTGGCGCCTTGTTTCGTAGGCCATGGCCACTGCCCGTTCCACTCCCCAGCAAAAGCCGAAGGCCTCGGCCAAACGCACCGTCAGCCGTCCTTCCCGCAGTTCGTAGCCGTTTTCCCGCAGGCTGGCCACCAGATCACTTTGATAGGCGGTCTGCAGGTTGCCCGCCACCTCCTCACCCAGGCCGAAGCCGCGGCGGTTGTAGCGCTCGGAATGGTGCAACGAGCGTTTGAAGGCACGGGTATCCACAGACCACCGGCAGGTGATTGGACTCTATGGGTGCGGGGCCTAACCCGTTGGCCTCAGGCGCCCTCAGGCGGTGCTGGCCGCCGGTTGGCGCTCCAGCAGCTCGGCCAGTCCCAGCCAATGGACCGCCTCGGCGCTGAAGGCGAAACGGCAGGGAAGCACCTCCATCCCGGTCGCCAGGGCCTGGCGGAACAACTGGCCGTAAAGGGGATCGGCCGTGTCGCCGGGGGCGAACCGGGTCACATCGCCCCGGCTCAGGCAGGGAACCAGCACGGCCCGGGCTGCCGGAACCAGGGCCATCAGTTCACGCAGATGTTTTTGACCGCGCTCGGTGACCGTGTCGGGGAACAGGGCCAGCTCGCCCTGGCTCCAGGTGGTGTTCTTGACCTCTACATAGATCGGTCGGGGGTCGGCAGGCGCTGCTTCAGCCGGACCTGACCCTGGAGTCAGCAATAGATCAATGCGGCTGCGGCGCCCTTCGCCGTAGGGCACCTCCGCCCGGATGGCGGCGATGGGTCCCAGCCAGGGTTCCAGGCAGCCCGCCTCAATGGCGGCGCGCACCAGTCGATTGGGCAGGGCCGTATTGATGCCCACCCAGATCGGCTGGCCATCGGCCCCAGGCACCTCTGCCTGTTCCCAGGTCCAGGCCAATTTGCGGCTCGGGGAGGGATCGTGCCGCAGGCGAACCCGGCCCCCAGGGCACAGCACCCCCGTCATCGGGCCGGTATTGGCGCAGTGGGCCGTGACGGTCTCACCTCCGGCCAACTCCACATCCGCCAGAAACCGCTTGTAGCGCCGCAGCAGGATCCCCTCCACCAGGGGACCAAGGGTCAGCAGCGGCGGCGCACTGGCGGAGATGGCGGCGAAAGGCAGCGGCGGCATCGGCCGAGGAACCCGGAGGTGTGGGGGTCATACTGCCGGGCGATTGCAAGGGACCTCGTCCCCGGAGGGCCGATGGCGAAGTCGCTCAAACGCATTGCCCTGGTGGTGGCGCTGGCCACGGCCTTCAGCAAGGTGGCAGGCCTGTTGCGCCAGCAAGTGATCGCCGCTGCTTTTGGGGTCGGCGCCGCCTATGACGCTTACAACTACGCCTACGTGCTGCCTGGTTTCCTGCTGATCCTGCTGGGGGGCATCAACGGTCCTTTCCACAGCGCCATGGTCAGCGTGCTGGCGCGCCGCAGCCGGCAAGAGGGGGCCCATGTGCTGGCAGCGATCAACACCATGGTGGGTGCCGCCCTGGTGGCGGTGACGCTGCTTTTGATCGTCGCGGCAGATCCCCTGATCACCCTGGTGGGACCCGGCATGGATGCCACCCGCCACGATTTGGCGGTGGCCCAGCTGCGCTGGATGGCACCGATGGCCTTGTTTGCCGGCCTGATCGGTCTCGGCTTCGGGGCCCTCAATGCCGCCGATGTCTTCTGGTTGCCCGCCGTCAGCCCCCTGCTGTCGAGCCTGGCCGTGATCGGTGGCATCGGCCTGCTTTGGTGGCAGTTGGGCAGTGCCATCACCCTGCCCGCATCAGCCCTATATGGCGGTGTCGTCTTGGCCGCATCCACCACGGTGGGGGCCTTGCTGCAGTGGCTGATTCAGTTGCCGGCCATGGCCAAGGAGGGCCTCGGCCGGCTGCGGCTGCTGTGGGATTGGCAGGATCCAGGCGTGCGCGAAGTGCTGGCGGTGATGGGGCCAGCCACCCTCTCTTCAGGGATGTTGCAGATCAATGTGTTCGTTGATCTGTTCTTTGCCTCCGGCATCGCCGGGGCTGCGGCGGGCCTGGGTTACGCCAATCTCCTGGTACAGACGCCCCTGGGTTTGCTATCCAATGCCCTGCTGGTGCCGCTGTTGCCTGTTTATGCCCGGCTCACCGCGCCCGCCGATCGGCCCCAGTTGGTCAGCCGCATCCGCCAGGGGCTGATGCTCTCCAACGCCAGCATGTTGCCCCTTGGGGCCCTGATGGTCGGGTTGGCCGGTCCGCTTGTGGCCTTGGTCTACGAAAGGGGCGCCTTCGATAATCAGGCGGCTGCTTTGGTGGGAGGGCTGTTGATGGCCTACGGCCTGGGCATGCCGGCCTACCTGGCCCGTGATGTGCTGGTCCGGGTGTTCTATGCCCTTGGCGATGCCAACACGCCCTTCCGTTGGTCGGTTGGGGGCATTGGCCTCAATGCCCTCTTCGACTGGTTGCTGGTGGGGGGGCCGACCCCATGGGGTCTGCAGTTGCCCCAATGGAATTTAGGGGCCCCTGGCCTGGTCCTGGCCACGGTCGCCGTCAATGTGATCACCTGTCTGGGGCTGCTGCTGGTGCTTTCCCGTCAGTTGGGGGGACTGCCCCTGGCCCGCTGGGGAAGGGACACCGCCCTGCTGCTGGGAGCTTCCCTGCTGGCCGGTCTGGTGGCCTGGGGCCTGGCCCATCGGCTGAGCTGGCCGCCGGGGTTGGTCGGCTTGCTGCTCCAGAATGGCTTGAGTGCGGGCCTGGCGATCGGGGTCTTTGGTGTACTGGCCACCCTGGCTGGGGTCCCCGAGATCCATGAGCTAATGCGCCTGGTGCGGCGCCGCCCGGCCTGAATCAGGGCAGCCGCACCTGGCGTTCTTCACGCACCTGCATCGGCAGTTCCAAGTGGCAACGACCAATGATCTGGGGCCCGTCCACCGAGAGGATGCGGGCCTCAATGCCGTAATCGCGGAAGGCCGTCTCCAGTTCCTGGATCAGGGCTTTCTCCACCTGGGCCTCGGCGTCCACCACCTTGCCGATCAGCCGGCCTCCCAGCTTGCCGATGCGCTTGCTGACAACATCGCGGGCATTGGTGATCTCGATGATCAGCACGGCCACTGAGCGAAGGCAGCCACCTTATCGAGCGGTGCTCCAGCAGGCGGAGGAGCCGGATCGAACCGAGCCCTTAACAGAGCGGTTCGAGCAAGTCTTCCAGGTCTCGCAATTGGCCGGCGGGCACCAGTCGGGAGAGGGGTAAGCGGGTGGCGCCACCGCCAATCGGCACCTGAACGGCCTCCAGCGCCTGGCGGGCCGAGACCCCCGCGCCCTGGTCCAGTCGGCCGGCGCATTCGATCGCCAGGGCCTGGGCCAGGTGGGCATCCCCCAGGTAGAGGTGCCATTCCCCCACCTGGATGTAAAGACGATCGGCGATCGCTCGGGTGAGCTCGTCGAGTTCGCTGGCTGCCAGTGTCATGGGGAAGGGGAGGGTCGAAGCGCCACCACCACGCTGCCATGCACCAGGAGCGCCCCCGCCCAAGCGAGGCTGAGCCAGCCCAGATGGGACCAGGGGTGCCTTAGTTCTTGTATGAACCAGAGGCCGCTGTTGATGGCCGCAAACAGGGCCGCATGCAAGGTGAGATTGACGATGCGTGCGAAGTGCCGATAGGTGGGGTCGGTCGGATCGGCGGGTCCGTACCAGCGAATGGGCATGGTGGCGTCGGCAGAAAGGGACGGGCGGTTGACGGATGGGCCCCCTGTGAGGTGAGAATGAGGGGGCAGGCGCTTGTAGCTCAGCGGATTAGAGCATCTGACTACGGATCAGAGGGTCGGGAGTTCGAATCTCTCCAGGCGCGTTGTTCTCTATGGTCGCCCTTCGGGGCGATTTTTTTTGCCCAGCCCCGTGCTGAATCCATTCCCCTTCTGGCGTGAGCCGCCTACGATCAGGGGATGCGTGAGGCAAACGACCCGCCCGTCGGGAACCGCTCCCTGCCCCTTGATCGCATTGTCCGTCCGCTGATCGAACCTCATTTCCATGGTCGCTGCCTCGATCGACAATTCCTTGGCCAGCGGCGATCCGGCCGTTTCCGACCTGATTGCCGCTGAGCTGCATCGGCAGCAGAGTCATCTTGAGCTGATCGCCAGCGAGAATTTCGCCTCCCGGGCCGTCATGGAAGCCCAGGGCTCGGTGCTCACCAATAAATATGCCGAAGGTCTGCCTGGCAAGCGCTATTACGGGGGCTGTGAGTTCGTCGATGGTATTGAGGCCCTTGCCATCGACCGCGCCCGTGAACTGTTTGGTGCGGCTTGGGCCAACGTCCAGCCCCATAGTGGGGCCCAGGCCAACTTTGCGGTATTCCTGGCCCTGCTCCAGCCCGGCGACACAATCCTGGGCATGGACCTTTCCCATGGCGGCCATCTCACCCATGGATCGCCGGTCAATGTCAGTGGCAAATGGTTCAAGGCCTTTCACTACGGCGTTGATCCCGAGACGCACCGGCTGAATTTCGACACGATTCGCCAGCTGGCCCTTGAGCACCGGCCCAAGCTAATTATTTGCGGTTATTCCGCCTACCCCCGCACCATTGACTTTGCCGCCTTCCGGGCCATTGCCGATGAAGTGGGGGCCTATCTGTTGGCGGACATGGCCCACATCGCCGGTCTGGTTGCTGCCGGTGTCCATCCAAACCCCATTGCCCACTGCCATGTGGTCACCACCACCACCCACAAGACCCTGCGGGGCCCCCGGGGCGGACTGATCCTCAGCGGCGATGCTGAGTTCGGCAAACGCTTCGACAAGGCCGTTTTCCCCGGCACCCAGGGCGGCCCCTTGGAACACGTCATCGCCGCCAAGGCCGTGGCTTTCGGTGAAGCCCTTCAACCTGCCTTTGTCGACTACAGCCAGCGGGTCGTCGCCAATGCCCAGGCCCTAGCTGGCCGATTGCAGGAGCGGGGCATTGGCGTCGTCAGTGGCGGCACCGACAATCACATCGTGCTTCTCGATCTGCGTTCGATTGGGTTGACGGGCAAGGTGGCCGATGCGCTGGTCAGTGAGATCAACATCACCGCCAACAAGAACACCATTCCCTTCGATCCCGAGTCTCCTTTTGTCACCAGTGGCCTGAGATTGGGCAGCGCCGCCATGACGACCCGTGGCTTCGATGGCGACGCCTTCATTGAGGTGGCCGACATCATCGCCGACCGGCTCCTGCTCCCAGGTGATGGGGCCGTGGCCCAGCGCTGCCGGGAACGGGTTGATGCCCTCTGCACCCGTTTTCCCCTTTATGCTCCCGCCCGTGCCTTGCAGCCCGCCTGAGATCGGGTCCACCCCCTTCACCGTCTTCCCGGCCTGATGGCGGCCCGTCTCTTGCCGTGAATCTTGCCCAAAGCCCCAATGCGGCCGCCCTGCTTACGGCGCTGCTGGCTGCCCTGCTGACTGCGGTGATCGTGCCCCTGGTGCGCCGGGCGGGTCTGCATTGGGGCGTGGTCGATGCCCCGGACGCCCGCAAGCACCACCAGCGCCCGATCGTGCGCCTGGGGGGAGTGGGCATCGTGGCCGGCTTCAGCTTGGCGCTGGCCCTGACCTGGGCCTGGGGGGGCTTCGCGGGATTGGCCCCCGATAAGGATCAGTTGATCTGGACGACCCTGGCTGGCTCGCTCTGCTTCTTTGTAATTGGTCTGGCGGATGACCTCTTTGCCCTGCCCCCGTTGCCCCGGTTGGTGGGCCAGGTGGCCGTAGCAATGGCGGTCTGGAGCCAGGGGGTGCGCATTGGCAGCATTGATCTGCCGGCCACCTTTTTGGGTACCGGGGCGGTTGTCACCCTCCCCCCCTGGATCAGCCTTGTGGCCACGGTGTTTTGGCTGGTGGGCATCACCAATGCCATCAATTGGCTTGATGGCCTCGATGGCCTGGCCGCTGGAGTCAGTGGCATCGCCGCCGTGGCCTTGCTTTCGGTGAGCTACAGCCTCCACCAAAGCGCCCCTGGCTTGTTGGG
Organism: Synechococcaceae cyanobacterium; assembly: GCA_947458155.1. Classification (GTDB taxonomy): domain Bacteria; phylum Cyanobacteriota; class Cyanobacteriia; order PCC-6307; family Cyanobiaceae; genus Cyanobium. The sequence continues at coordinate 16,299 of CANGZM010000009.1, forward strand.
GGCCGCCCTGGCGGGTGCCTGCCTGGGTTTTCTGCGCCATAACTTCAATCCCGCCAAGATCTTCATGGGAGATGGGGGGTCCTATTTCCTTGGCTTCGCCCTGGCTTCGATCAGCATCGTTGGCCCGGCCAAAGCCCTCACCAGCGTCAGCTTGCTACTACCCCTGTTGATTCTGTCGCTGCCGCTGGCCGACATGTCGGCGGTGATCATGGGGCGCCTGCGGGAGGGCCGCTCACCCTTTTATCCCGATCGCCGCCATCTCCATCACCGCCTGTTGCGTAGCGGTCTGAGTCAGCGGCATACGGTGCTTTTGATTTACGCCTTCACCCAGTGGCTGGCCTCCCTGGCGCTGGTGGTGGCCAACGCCGAGTTGCGTTTTCTTTGGCTTGGGCTCGCCACCGCCGTCTTGATCGGCGCCTTGGTGCTCACCCGCCGCAGCCTGGCCCAAGACTTTTGATGACCACCCCAGCCCCAGACCCCAGGCAGGGGGCCGAGCTGCTTTGCATCGGCACCGAGTTGTTGCTCGGCAACATTCTCAACAGCAACGCCCGCTGGCTCGCCGAGCGGCTGGCGGCCCTGGGGGTTCCGCATTTTCGCCAGGAGGTGGTCGGCGACAACCGGGAACGGGTGATCACGGCGGTGCGGGCCGCCTCCCAACGCTCTCGTGTGCTGATCACCAGTGGGGGCCTGGGTCCGACCCCCGACGATCTGACTACCGAGGCGATCGCCGCCGCTTTTGATACCCCCCTCCAGGAGCGGCCTGAGGTGTGGGAGTTGATCCAGGCACGGTTGGCAGGTCGGGGTCGCCCGCTGGCCGCCAGTAACCGCCGTCAAGCATGGCTGCCCCAGGGAGCCGAGGTGCTGCCCAATCCCACCGGCACGGCCCCCGGGATGATCTGGAGTCCGGTGGCGGGCTTCACCGTGCTCACCTTCCCGGGGGTGCCGTCGGAGCTCAAGGCGATGTGGCTGGCCACGGCGGAGCCCTGGTTGCGGCAGGCCGGAGTGGCCGAGGGGGTTTTCGCCAGCCGCCTGTTGCGCTTTTGGGGGGTCAGTGAATCGGCCCTGGCCGAACAGGTGAGCGACCTGCTCGCCCAGGACAACCCCACGCTGGCCCCCTATGCGGGTCTGGGAGAAGTGAAGTTGCGCATGACGGCTCGGGCAAAGGATGGGGACACGGCCGCCGCCTTGCTGGCACCGCTGGAAGCCGAATTAAGGCGCCGCAGCGGCCAGAATTGTTATGGCATCGATGGGGACAGCCTGGCTTCAGTGGTGATCGAGAAGCTGCGCCAGCGGGGCGAAACATTGGCGGTGGCTGAATCATGCAGCGGCGGCGGATTGGGGGCAGCCTTGACGGCGGTGCCCGGTGCCTCCGATGTGTTTCTGGGCGGTGTGATCGCCTATGCCAATGCGGTGAAGCAGGGCCTGCTGGGGGTTGATCCGCTGGATCTGGAACGCTGGGGGGCTGTTAGTGATCCAGTGGCGCAAGCGATGGCCTTGGGGGTCCAGCGTCTCACCGGTAGTGATTGGGCCCTGGCGATCACCGGGGTGGCGGGGCCGGGGGGGGGAAGTGACCAGAAGCCGGTGGGTCTGGTGCATATCGCCGTGGCCGGGCCGGCCTCCTGCCGCAGTGAGGCGGTGCGTTTTGGCAGCAGCCGACCACGGGCCTGGATTCAAGCGCTGAGTGTGGGTGAGGCCTTGAACCGGCTGCGTTTATCGCTGATCTGAGGCCATCAAGGCAGCCAAAAAATGCACATATTGCATCGCAGTGGCCTGGGCAAGAGCAGGGCGCCGATGCAACGCAGGCCCAAGAAGCGAAGGACGACCCTGATGCAATTGATGTCATCTGGTGCTGATTACACACTTGCTTTAGGGACTCGGGGCGTTAGGGTGAATTGAACCTCAATTGCTGCCACGCATCATGTTGACCGGCCCCGATCTCCTGTCCAAAGTCAAGGAACTCGGCGATGCATCCAAATCTGACTTGGTGCGCAGCTGCGGCTATGTGAGCACCAAGAAGGATGGTTCGGAGCGCCTGAACTTCACCGCCTTCTATGAAGCCCTCTTGGAGGCCAAAGGTCTCAGCCTTGGCGACAACAGCGGCAAGGGTGTAGGCAAGGGGGGGCGCAAGCTCAGCTATGTGGCCACTGTTCAAGGCAACGGCAACCTGTTAGTGGGTAAGGCCTACACCGCCCTTCTGGATCTCAATCCCGGTGATGAGTTCGAGATCAAGTTGGGACGCAAGCAGATTCGTCTTGTTCCCGCAGGTGGTGAAGACGAGGAGTGATCCGTTCGGCCTGGCCGTCAAGACCTCCGTGGCAGAGATACGGAGGTCTTCTCTGCGCCAGGCCATTGATCACGAATCCTGAGGCTTGAACTTTTCCAGCCTTGGGCTGGTGCTTTCCCCATCCCTCCCCAGGGTTTTCCCCAGCGGTCGATGCCTGCTTGGCTGCCCTGGCTGACCACCAAGATTGGGTCTGTGGGAAACCCCTCTCCCCCTTGACGATCCCTGGGGTATTCCTCCGTGGTTCCGCTGCAAAATTGGCCTGTCTGCGGCCAGACGTTTTCCACCCCTTCTCGAGTTGAGACGCATTAGACTTGCGCTGATCGGGTCGCTTTGACGGCTGGGGCCTCGCCGTGGCCTGATGGGGTCGTCCTTGAAGTGCGCCGTATGACCCAGATTCCCGATCACGCCCCTTGCACGGTGAGCATCGAGAACCAAATGCCGGAAGATCTCTTCACGGCGATGCGCGAGTTCATCTCCCTCCACCCCCAGTGGGATCAGTACCGTCTGATGCAGGCGGCCCTGGCGGGGTTTCTCTTCCAGCACGGTTGCGAGGACCGCGCTGTCGCCCGCCACTACCTAGATGGCCTTTTCCGGCGCGACCGGGACATTGAGCGGCCCGAACTGCCTCGGCGCGGTGGCCAGCAGCGGTGAGCACCCCAACCGGCTCCCCCGGCTTGGTTGTGCTTGATGGCCAAACCACCAACCCCGGGGACCTCTCCTGGGAGCCCTTGGAGCGGCTCGGTGCCCTCCAGGTCTATCCCCGCACGCCAGCCTCCCTCGTCGCCGAACGGCTGGCCGGAGCCACGGTGGTGATCACCAATAAAACCCCCCTGGGGGAGGCTGAGTTCGCCGCAGCCCCCCACCTCAAGGGGGTGGCGATGCTCTCCACTGGCCATGACGTGGTGGACGGGGCGGCGGCGGCGGCCCGGGGTCTGCCCCTCTGCCACGTGCCCGAGTACGCCACGGCCTCAGTGGCCCAGGCCGTGTTTGCCCTCATCCTGGAACTGACCAACCGCACCGGCAGCCACAACACGGGCGTGCATCAGGGGCGTTGGAGTGCCGCTGCCGATTTCTGCTATTGGGAGGGCCACCTGCAGGAATTGGCCGGCCAGACCCTTGGCGTGGTGGGGATGGGGCGGATTGGGGCCGCGGTGGCGCGCATCGCCGCCGCCTTCGGGATGGAGGTCTTGGTTCATCGCCGTACCCCCGGGCCGGGCCGCACCGATCTGGCTGCCCTGTTGGCCAACAGTGATGTGGTCAGCCTGCATTGTCCGCTCACCAGCGAGACCCGCCAGCTGATCAATGCCGAGCGGTTGGCCTTGATGAAACCCACGGCCCTGCTAATCAACACCGGCCGCGGTGCCCTGATCAACGAAACCGACCTGGCAGCGGCCCTGCATCATGGTCGTCTGGGGGGTGCCGGTCTGGATGTGTTGACCCTGGAGCCCCCCGAGGCCACCAACCCCCTACTGCAGGCCCCTAACTGCGTGATCACCCCCCATATCGCCTGGGCCACCAAGGCGGCACGGCAGCGGCTGATTGCCGAGGTGGCCGCCAATGTCGAAGCAATTCTGGCCGGCCGGCCCCGCCATGTGGTCAATCAGCCGAAGCTCACCGGCTGGATCTAAAGCGGCAAATCCCGGTGGGTGAACCGGCTGGCTCCGCTGGCGTAATCGCCGGCGACATGGCCATCGCCGCGCAGCAGGTAGCGGTAGGTGACCAGACCCTCCAGGCCTACCGGTCCGCGGGGGGGCAGGGTCTGGGTGCTGATTCCCACCTCGGCGCCGAAGCCGTAACGGTTGCCATCGGCGAAGCGGGTGGAGCAATTCCAGTAAACGCCGGCGCTGTCGACCGATTTCAAGAAGCGTTCGGCCACGCTGTCGTCGTTCGTGCAGATGGCGTCGGTGTGGCGGGATCCGTAGCGGGCGATGTGGGCGAGGGCGGCATCCAGGTCGGCGACCACCCGGACGCTGAGGATCAGGTCGGCATACTCGGTGCTCCAATCCGCTTCGCTGGCCGCCAGGGCCACCCCAAGGGCGCAGGCGGCCTCGTCACCCCGCAGTTCGACCCCGGCCGCGGTGAACATGGCGATGGCTGCCGGCACAAAGCTGGGGGCGATGCTCTGATGCACCAGCAGCGTCTCGATGGCATTGCAGGCCGCTGGATACTGGGTTTTGCTGTCCAGCGCCAGGCGCAGGGCTTGCTGGTTTTCGGCGGCCGCATCCACATACAGATGGCAGATGCCGTCGGCGTGGCCCAGGACTGGAATGCGGGTGTGGTCCTGGATGTAGCGCACCAGGGCATTGGAGCCGCGCGGAATGATCAGGTCCACCAGGCCGTCCAGCTTCAGCATGGCCAGGCTCTCCTGGCGGCTGGTCAGCATCTCCAGGCTGGCCGGGGAAACAGCACTGGCCGCCAGGCCTTCCCTGATGGCGGCCAGGATCGCCTCGGCGCTGCCGGTCGCTTCCCGGCCCCCCTTGAGCAGGGCCCCATTGCCGGAGCGGATCGCCAGGGCGGCGATCTGGATCACCGCATCGGGCCGGGCCTCAAAAATCACCCCCACCACCCCCAGGGGCACCGTGATTCGCTCCAGCACCAGTCCCGCTGCCAGTTCGCGATGCAACTGGCGCCGACCGACCGGATCGGCCAGGGCCGCCACCTGGCGCACCGCCTCAATGGCCCCCGCCAGTTTGGCCCCATCCAGTTTCAGCCGGGCCAGCAGCGTTGGCGCCAGGCCCTCGGCCGCGGCCCGTTCCAGGTCGGCCCTATTGGCGGCCAGAATGGTTTCGCTGTGGCGCTGCAGCGCGTCGGCCATGGCCGCCAGGGCTTGCTGCCGTTCGCTGTCGGCCTTGCGGCCCAGGTCCATGGCGGCATGCCTAACGGCCGCGGCCCGTGCCAGCAGCTCCGGGCTTGGATCGGGTGGCGAGGAGGCGGCTGCGTCGATCGAGGAGGAGGTGAGCATGGGGCCATCATCCCAAGCGATGGCTCCTGACCCGAATCAAGCCGCTTGGTTTCAGCCCTGGCCGGCCGGCAGCCCCCAGCTCAGCCCAGGCGCTGCAGGGCCAGGCGGGCGGCCCCCAACCGGCCGGCCCCATTGCCCAGGGCGCAGCGGCGGATGGCCAGCCCCTCGCGGCTGACCGCCAGCACCCGTTGTTCCACTTGCTGCCAAACGGCCGGCAGGAAGTGCTCGCTCGCCCCGCTGAGGCCACCGCCGATCAGCACCAGCTCCGGCGTCAGCACATACAGCAAGGAGCTGATGCCAATCCCCAGCCAGCGCCCGTAGGCCGCCCATACGGCCAGGGCCTCGGCATCACCCGCCGCCGCCCGGCGTTCTAGTTCTTGGGGCGGCAGCGGGCTCAGCCGGCCCAGGCCGCCAATGCTGCAGTACTGCTCTAGAGAGCCCCGGTTGCCGCTGCGGCAACGCGGACCCTCGGGATTGACGCAGATCAGTCCCGGTTCGGCGGCGGCGCCGCGGTGGCCCAGAAACAGGCGGCCCGCCAGCAGCACGGCCCCCCCGACCCCTGTCCCCAGGGTGAGCAGCAGCACATCGCCATGGCCTTGGGCCGCCCCCTGCCAGGCCTCACCCACGAGGGCGCAATTGGCGTCGTTGGCCAGGGTCACGGGGCGCTGCAGTTGGGGTTCCAGCCATTCGGCCAGGGGCACCTCGCGCCAGCCCTCCAGGTTGATCGCGATCCGTGCCACCCGCCCCTGGCGGTCGGTGGGGCCCGGCAGGCCGATGCCGACCCGGTCGGCGCGACCATCAGGATCGAGCTGGGCCACGGCCTCGACGATCGCCATGCAGGTGGCTCCAGGCACCGCTGGCTGGGGTGTGGGCACCTCCAGGGCCGCCAGCAACTGGCCTTGCTGATCAAACCGGCCCAGCTTGATGGCGGTGCCGCCCAGGTCCACGCCGATCACTTCCCGGGCGGGGGCGGCTGGGGCGGCGTCATGCCGGTCCGTCGCAGGAGGGTGCGCCAAGGGGGGTGCCGGGTGCCACGGCCCGGTGGGACTGGTGCAGCCGACCGTACGGGGGCGACCGCCGCCATTGGGCTCAGAAGCGCAGAAACAGCCGCAGCTGGGAGCCCCAGGAGCCTTGGCTGTCCACCGAAGCCTCAATGTTGATCAGCTCGGAGGCCTTGTAATTCAGGGTCATCTGCGGCGGTATGTCCGTACGGTTGGGGGCCGCCAGCAGCGAAAGATTGACCCGGTCGCTTAGGTCATAGCCGACTTCAGCCCCTAGTACCAACTGGGGAGGCAGCCGTCTGGAGGTCTGATTGGAGTCGAAGGAGATTTCCGGACTGACATAGGTGGGATAAAGGGCCAGGCTGACCCGCTGCCCCATGGCATCACTCAAGGAGGAGAGCAGCGGTGACAGCAGCGACTGCCCCAGCACCGTCGCCAGGGCCGTGCCCGCCCCGCCCGATCCAAGCCCCGCCAGGGAGTTGCCCCCCACCAGGGCCACCAGCCGTTCCTGGGGCAGGGGGGGAGTGCTGCGCATCTTGATGTTTTCCCCCAGGCGATCGGCAGGACCGCTGACGCTCACCGTTACCAAAATGAGATTGAGCTGGCGCAGCGAAGCCCCGCCAGGGGTGAGGGTGGTTGTCGGGGCTCCCGCCACGAAGGCGTCCCGCGAGGTTTGATTGAAGCCGTTGGGCGCGATCAACCCCAGGCTGTCGGAGATGCGGGTGCGCATGGCGATGTCCAGATAGGGCACCAGCCCGAGGGAGGGCGTGAACACCGCCACGTTGGGGGCCTGGGGATCGAGGCTGAAGCTGGTGGTGAACAGATTCAGCCGGCCACTCAGCAGCCGGACCACGCCGGTGGCCCGCAAGCTGGGGTCCAGGCGGCCGCTGATGCGCAGGGAGCCGCCGGTGTTAAAGCTCGCCACCCTGGGCAGGACCACCCTCAGGTCGGGTCCAAAGCGCAGCCTCAGGTTGTTGAAGGCCAGGTAGGGGAAGTTGGGCACGGTTTCGGCCAGGGAGTTGGCCGTGGCCGAGGCCACGTCGGGGCCGAGCAACACCAAGGGCTTGTCGAATTTCCAGTCCTCTTCGATCAGGCGCTGCACGGTGGTGGTGGCACCGCCAGGGCCTTTGCTGATACCCGCCGGCTGGACGTTGAGGGTCCCCCGGCTCACGGTCACCTCACCGCCCAGCTCCGGCGACCGCAGGCTGCCGCCCAGGCTTAGCTGCCCCTGGCCCATGGCCTGCAGCCGGTTCATCGAGAAAGGCACCTGGCGCAGCTTCACCATCAGGCTTGGGGGGCCGTCGAGGGGACGGATCAAGCCCAGCTTTCCCTCGCCCTGGATCAGCCCGTTGCGACCCACCTGGGCAGTGAGCTGTTGCAGCTCAAGTTGTTTGAAGTCGAAAAGGACAGTCGCTTCGACCTTTTCAAGTTTCTGGCCAAGGAAGCGGCACTGGCCCCGGCGCAGCCTGACAAAACCGTTGGCAATCGGCTCGTTGAGGCTGCCGCGCACCAGCAGCCGCAGGTCGGCGCTGCCCTGCTGCCATTCAAGGGCAGAGCCGGCCAAGGCGGAGAGGAAGGTCAAGCCGTCACCCCGGCTGGTGAGCCGGAGTTCCAGCCCGCTCTGGTTGGGGTTCAGGGGGATCTGACCCACGAGGGCGACATTGCTTTGGGCGCCCTGGGCCCGCAGGGCCAGGTCCAGCTGGATAACGGCTTGCCGCAGCTGAATCCGGCCCCGCTCCAGGGCGATTGGTTGGGGACCAATCCGGGCCTGATCCAGGGCCAGGTCCACCACCAGTTCGGGATTGGCCCCTCCCAGTCGGTAGGTGCCCTTGAGGCCCAGGCCGCCGCTCAGACCCCGGGGCACCGGGGCCAGCAGGCCCAGCAGGCCCAGGGTCAAACCCGCCAGCTCGAAATGACCTTCGCCGCCCCGCAGGGGACCGTCGAGACGGAAGGTCAATGGCTCGCTGCCCAGGGCGTAGTCACGGTCGCGCTGGCCCAGCCAAAGGTGCCCCCTCGCCTCCAGTTGGGCCCGCAGGCGGCCCGGGTCCGGACCGCTGAGGCGCAGGTCGGCGTCCAGGCTGGTTTGCAGTCGGGCCAGCAGCTCCTGGCGACTCAGGCGCCGCAGGTCGGCCTGGCGCTGGTTTGCCAGGGCCTCGGCCCGTGCCAGGGCCTCCAATTGCTGATCGATGCTGGGGCCCAGGACGTCCCACACCAGGCTGCCCAGATCGCTGGCCTGGCCGATGGACATGGACTTGGGGATGGGGCCCCGCGCCAGATCCCAGGTGATCGCCATCTGGCGCAGCAGCCCCGCATCCAGACCCCGGGCCACCCAATGGGACTGGAGCGGTCCATTGGGCCGGCCCTTCAGGTCGACCCGCAGGCGCCCGGCGGTAAGGGGCACGAGATCGGCCCGCAGCTTGTAGCGGTTGCGGTTGTAAGCAAAGCTGGTCCGCAGCTGACGGGCAGCCAGGCCGAGGAAGCCGGGCCGCTCGATCTGTACTGTCCCGGTAACTGAGAGCGGTTGCAGTTCGAGCACGCCACGGCCCCCCAGTTGCCCCTGCAGGTTTCGCAGCGGCTGATTCGGGGCCAGGGTCAGGGCCAGACCCTGGAGGGTGAGGCCCTTGGCCTGCCAGTCGTAGTGGCTGGGTCGCCCCTTCAAGCTGAGCTGCCCGCCGCCCCGATCCAGCTGGATCCGCACGGGATGCCATTTGGCATCCAGCCAGGTGTCAATCCGCCCGGGGGGGGCCGGGGCCGCGGCCACCAGCTGCAGCTGGCCGCCGGAGCGAGCTTTCTGGCTGCCGCTGCCAACCAGTCCCTGGAAACGGCCGCTCCAGGTTTCCCTCAGGGCCACGGGGCCGGCGCCTGGTTGCTGCAGCCGGAGTCGCAGATCGGCCGCCAGCAGGTTGAGGGGGCCCGTCACGGGGCCTTGGGCATCGAGATGGCCCTGCAGGCGGGTGCCCACCAGGGGGCTGAGGCGGCCCAAGGGGTAATGGCGCAGGTCTAGCTGGCTGGTCAGATCGCCCATCACCAGCCCCCGGCCTGGCTTGAGGTCCAGGGGCAGCTGGGCGCTGGCCTCCAGTCCCTCGGCCCGCAGCCGTTCCAGCCGCAGCAGGCCATCCCGCCAGGCCACCGCCGCGCTCCAGGCCCCCAGCAGGGGATGCTGGCCGGCCAGTTCGGACGCCAGGCTGAGGGCGGGGGCCGCCAGCCGTCCCCCCAGCTGCAGCCGCCCCGCCAGGGGCTGTTGCCGCAGCCAGACGGGCAGGCGGGCCAGCGGCGGCAGGTCGCTGGCAATCACCTGCCAGGGGCCCTGCAGATTCAGCACCCTGCCGATCGAGCCGCTGAGATCGAGACGGGATGCGCCGCGCCGAGCCTGCACGTTGGCCCCCAGGAGTCCGTCCTTGCCCAATTGGCCCCCCAGCCTGGCGAGCAGGGGCGAGGGGCCGAGGCCGAGACGCTTGGGCGGTTCGGCCTGCACCAGCAGATCGAGGCGTCGCTGGCGGGTCAGCCGCCCGGCGATCGTTCCTGCCCAGGTCTGATAACGCCAGCGACTGGAGGCCAGCTCCAGCTGCTTGTCATTGCAGCGCAGGGGCAGGGGCGCCAGGGTCAGGTCCGGGGCGTTGGGGCTGGCTCGCCAGCGGACAGCTTGGGCCTTCAGGAAGCCGCTACAGCCGGCCACCCCCTGCTGCAGGCTCAGCCGCACCTGGCCATCGGCGTATCCCGCCAGTCGCGAGGAGGGCGGCAGGGGCAACAACGGGGTGAGGGGGGGGAGGGCCAAGCCCCGGGCCGTGAAATCCCCCTGCCAACGCTGGCCCTGGCCCCATTGGCCCCGGCCCAAAAGCAGCAGGGCGCCGGGATCTTGGGGCCACTCCAGCCGGGCGCGCACGTCGATGCGACTGGCCGGCAGGTTGAGGTTGGCCTGACCCCTGACCTGGGCCTGCAAGGGCCCCCGGTTGGGCTGGGAGAAGCCCCAAAGCCGCACCTTCGCCGGCTCCAGCAACCGGAAAGTCAGGTTGAGCTTGGGGGGCCGGCGGCCCGGCGCCAGGGTTCCCAGTTTCCAGATCTGCCCCAGGCGGTTGCGGCGCAGGTCGACTTCGGCGCCGATGAAATCCAGCTCCAGCTGGAGGCTTTGCTGTTGCCAGCTGGCCAGGGGCCGCACCCGGGCCCTGACGCCGCGCACAGTGATGGTGGAGTCATCGCCCTTGCCAGGCAGGAAACGGCTGGGACCCACCTCCAGCCCCCCAGGGCCAAAGCTTTGATAGGAACCCAGCTGCAGCGGGTGCCCCATGACGTTGCCCACCTGACGTTCGATCCAGGGTCGCCAGTGGCCATAGAGCCCGGCCAGCAGCCGATCGGACGCGATCCAGGCCAGCAACGCCAGAGCTGCCACCGCACTGACGGCCAAAACCAAGGCCAGCAACAGCCGAGCGGGGAAGCGGCCGGGCGAACGCAAGCCCTTGGATGGCGAAGGCTCAGGCAGCAAGGTCATCCACCTTGAACTGTCACCGCCTGGGTCGGCCGCAATATAAGGGGCCTGTGCCGTTTGCCCAGTCCCCATGGCTGCCGATCCCACCTCTTTTCAGGCCGGCCTTTGGCTGGGCGCCGCCACTGGCGTTTTGGCGGCCTTGACGGTGGCCGCCTTCATCCGCCGCTGGGGGTTCCGTTTTCGGTTAGTTGGCGTCACGAGCTTCACGGCCCTGTTGGCGATCTCTTGCCTGGCCTTTGCGGTCAGCTATGTGCCCCGGGTGAGCGTGCCGGGGGCGGTGCAGGTGCCGATTGTTTTCGACAACGGCGGTGATCTGGTGGTGGCCGCCGCCCCGGCCGATCTGGCCCCCGAAGCGTTCGCCCCCACGGTCGAGCAGGTGGCCCGCAATCTGAGGGCCAGTGGCCGCGTCAGTCCCAATGGGGTGGTGCGCGTTCGTTTGCGGGGCTTTGACAATGCCGTTGAGGGCCTTTCAACCCCCAAGGTGCTGGCGGAAGCGCGGCGGGATCTGGCCCGTGAGACGATCACCTTGGTGCCATGAGGGTGGACGGCGGCGAGCCTGGATTTGGGGCTGTGCCGCATCAGTTTCGGTCTGAAGTCACGGTGTTGAGGGCCGCTGGGATCGGCGATTGGGGGGGGCTTGCCCAGCTGGAGGACTCCCGCTTGCGTCAGCTCGC
>CANGZM010000010.1 GCA_947458155.1 Synechococcaceae cyanobacterium
AGGCCTGGGCCTTTGGGCCTCCGGACGCCAGGAATCAGGACGGGGTGGCGTTCCCGCCCGCCCCCGCTCCTTCTGGCTGGTGGCTGACGCCGAACTGATCGTCTACGGCGCCACTGACCCCCAGGCCCGACTATCCATTGGCGGCGAAGAGGTGCCCCTCTCAGCCGATGGCACCTTCCGCATTCAGGTGCCTTTCCGCGACGGCCAACAGCTCTATCCGATTGAAGCCTGGGCCGCAGACGGTGAACAAAAGCGCAACATCACCATTCACTTTGAGCGCAGCACTCCTGACGAAAATATCAATACCGCCGCAGAAGCCATCAATGAGTGGTTCTAAAGTGGTGCTTGGCAATTTCTATCAGCAAGCAAGCTTTGTAGCTCCGACCAGAAGCCCTCGAAATCCAAGGGGTTTGTCATATCCACATTCAGCACCAATGGACCTTCTTCTGGAGTAAGGGGTTGCTGGTCCTGGAGCTGGTGCTCCAGGACTGAAACGTTGGCTTCTGAGGCATCCCCACCCTGCTGCTGGCGTTCTGCCAAGCGACGACGGGCCAAGGAGGGGCTGACGCAGCAAGTCAGAATCACCAGGGGAATGCCGCAACGCCGGGCCAGGGCAACCATCACGGCCCGCTGACTGGACTTAAGGAAGGTGGCATCGACCACAGTGCTGTAGCCGGCCACCAGGATTGCCTCGGCGCAGGCAGGCAGCCGTTGTTCGTAAAGGTGTTGGCTCACGGCCGGGTCGTAAGCATCAGCCCCCGGCTCGCCGGACCAGCGGGGACCACCCGGGACCCCCCACCGGCCAAATAAGCGGCGCCGCTCGACATCGGAGCGCAGGTGGATCCAACCAGCCCTGTCACAGATCTGCCGGGCCAGGTGGCTCTTGCCGCTGCCGGAGATGCCATGGCAGATGAGCAGGGCCTGGGGCATGGTGCCTGCAGCGATGGCGACCTGGTGTGCTGCTGGTTTGCAGCATTGGCGGGCCAGGGCTAGGTAACCGGCCAGCTGGGTCCGCAGCTGAAGGGTTGGGCCACTGTCAGGGGAATCTGGGGGTTGGAGCTGGGCAAGCCGCAAGGCAGTCACCTTGGCGCGCACGAGGGCGCGATAGGTGAGATACCAACGCCAAAGATGGAGCCCATCGTAATCACCACCCCAGGCCAACCAGCCATTAAGCAAACGGGCGGCCAGGCGGGGCTGGGCGACCTGCTCTAGGTCCATGACCAGAAAGGCCATATCGCTGATCGGATCGATCCAGCGCAGGCTTTCATTGAATTCGAGGCAATCGAAAACAACAATTTCACCGGCCAGCAGGGCCATGTTGCCAAGGTGCAGATCACCGTGGCACTCCCGCACCAGGCCAGCGGCGAGACGTTTCTGGAAGAGCGGTGTGAGCTGTTCAGCCGTCGTTTCGGTCCAATGGCGCAAGGGATCGAGTTCGGCCATGGCGGCGGACTCCTCCAGCACCTGCAGATTGGCGAGGGCCGGGGCAATCACCATGGCCGCCGAGCCATAAGTCCCCCCCGCCGGAGCCACGGCGGCGGCGTCATGGAAAAGTGCCAGACGCTGGGCCAGGGCATCGATGGCCGAATCGTCCAAACCCTGGCGCTGCAGCACCAGGGGAAGCAGGGCCTCCTGGTCGAATTGGCGCATCTGTACGGCCGCCTCAATCACCGCACCAGGTCCATGGAATCGGGCCTGATCCGGCGGGCCATGGATATCACGCACGCCGAGGTAGATGTCAGGGGCCAGACGGCGATTGAGCCTGACTTCCTCGATGCAGTCCTGGCGGCGCCGGGCGGCGGTGCTGAAATCAACGAAACCGAGTTGCACCGGCTTGCGCAATTTGTAGGCAAAAGAACCGGTCAATAAGATCCAAGAAATATGGGTTTCCAACAGTTGGACCCGTTGCACCGGGTGGTCGTAGGCGGCCGGTTTGAGCAGGGCGGCGATGAGGGGGTCCATCAGGGGCGGGCGGCGGCTTGGGGCATCACCTGAAGCGGGGTCCGCTGCCACCATCCCGCAAGCTCTGTAACCATTGCAAGCTGGGATCCCCCTCAAACTCCGGCGGTAGCGGCTGGGGTTCAAGGGTTGGAGGCCCCCGGCGCTTTCCCCTGGGCCCTGAAGCCTGGGAGGCAGAATTGGGGGCCAGGGCCCGCAGCCAGCGGCTCAGGCCTGCACCCAAAAGCAGCAACGCCAACAGGGCGATCAGGGCGACGGCCAGCACCCCGGCCAACTGCAGCAGGCCCAGGCCCATAAGGGTCAATCCCTTGATGAGATTGGCGATGGCGGTGCTCACCAGCAGCACCGTATCCAGCTGGGAAGGCAACCGCAGCAGGGCCAGGAGCAAGGCGATGCCTGCACTCACCAGCAGCAGCCCCATCAGCACCTGACGGAGGCGGCTGATACGCCTACGCCGGACCGGTCGCGAACCGCGGTCAGGCTTCCCCAAGGTGGGATTGGGTAGGTGCAGGTTGCGAGAGCTACGGGGTAGGGACATGGCTGGGCGGAGGAACGCAGGCCTTCAGGGCTCCAGCAGATGGCCGGCCCCTCGCATCCAACGCTCAAATTCCATCAGCACCAACTCGTTGGGGCAATCAATCAGAGACAGGTCGTGGACTGTGCAATCGCCCTGGCCGCCGTGATGCAGCGAAAGATGGAAACGGTCACCGCTGAGGCCACAGACTTCGGGATCACTGCGGACGACCACATCAAGATTGGCCCCAAGCCGGGTGACGCGGCGGCGCAGTTCGGACCAGCTCATCACCACAGCTACGGCTCCCAGGATTGAATCAGGGTAGGAGCAAGCACCCCAAAGACCTGGAGGTCCCCCTCAGGGGCGATCAGCAGGGGCCGAGGGAGGGGTGGGAGGAGTGGGAGTGAAAACTGGTCGGGGGGTGGCGGGCATAGGGGAGGGGGCGGAACGGTCTGGAGTTAATCCAGTGGGTTCAGGTGCGGTCGTGGCAGCGTTGCTGGCCGGCCGCTGCGGAGCCGGCGCCGGCAGGGGAGCCAGGGAAGAGAGTCCCGCCGTGAGGACGAGGGCCGCCAGTCCGCCCAGCGGGGCGGCCAGGCGCTGAGCCAGGGGTTCGGCCTGACGCAGTTCGCGGCGGCGCAGCGGTTGAGCCAATGGTTGGGGCAGGGGTGGCTGCAGATGCAGACGGGGATCGAGGCGCAGGCTGTCCAGGACCCGGACCAGATCAGCCAGCTCGGCGTCGTCGAGGTGCACCTCCAGGGGGCCAACACCCGACTGACCACTACGCAGCAGCAAGAGATGCTGCCCGGGACCCGCAGGGGCAATCTCGACCGGCTGGGTTGGCGTTCCAAAGGGGCGGGCAAGCCCACTCATCAGATAACGGGCGTAGGGCAACACCACGTTGATCAGCGCCACCAAGTGGTCAAGTCGACCCTCCAACTGGGGGCGTCCAGCCCAATCCAGGGTCCAGTTCGTGATGATCCCCAAAGTGTCAGGGGAATGGCCAGCGGAGACATCTGGAAAGCCTTCCAGTTTTAAGACGCAGCTTTGCTGGGAGTAGGCAAGGGTCTGTTTCATCAGAGGTTGGTATCAGGCCACCCCATCGATCAGGCAGGCCCGCAGCCGCTCAAAGCCGCCGGGGCCAGCGCCAAGGGCCAGGGCTTGAATCAAGGCACGCCGTTGACGATGGCCGCTTTCGGGATCAAGGAGGGTCTTGACGCTGCTGCGGCGGGGGTTCATGCGCTCGCGCAGGAGGTCGGAGAGACGCGATTGAAACAGCTGCCAGCGCTGCTCAATAACTGCAGGAGACTCAGCCGTGGAGAGGAGTCCCCGCAACATGGGGTATAGACGATCGGCCATGGTGCAGAGAATCTGAATCAGGGCATCGGTCTCCTTGGTTTCCAAGGAACCACGTCGGCAGGCTCGGCGCAGAGGATTATGGCAGCGACGCTTCCACAACTCCACCCGATTGGGGAAGAGTTCGCCGTAGCCAAGTTGCTGGCTCATCCAAACCATCGCCTCCCCGCCATTGAAATCGAGGGCCTCGGTGCACAGCAGCATCAGGTCAAGACGCTCGATGCCCCGGCGGGAAAGGGGGCGTGAAGGGAGGGATTGGGTAAATGCCTGGCTCATGGCTGCGATGATGCCAGCGCCGACGGCCGTTCGTCACCGCCGACCGCCGGCTTGCCCCCCGTCCTCCTGAGATGACCAGCAGCTCCGCCAGCCCCGACCTGCGCCGCTGGATCCGCGATATCCCTGATTTTCCCAAGCCCGGCATCCTGTTCCGGGATCTCACGCCCCTAATGCGCGACCCTGCCGGCTGGCGCGAAACAGTGCGTCAACTGGCCGAAATCACCGAGCGACTCAAACCCGACCTAATCGTTGGGATTGAATCGAGGGGATTCATCGTGGGCACCAGCCTGGCCACGGCCCTGGGCCTGGGGTTCGTACCCGTGCGCAAGCCCGGCAAATTGCCAGGCGAGGTGCATGGGGTGGACTACGAGCTGGAATATGGCAGCGATCGTCTGGAAATCCACGCCGATGGCTTTGAGGATTCCCCCCGGATCCTGATCGTCGATGATCTGCTGGCCACTGGTGGCACCGCCGAAGCCTGCGGTCAGCTGGTGCGTTTAGCCGGTGGCGAGATCGTGGGCTTTGCTTTCGTAGTCGAACTGGCCGACCTGGGCGGTCGTCAACGCCTTCCTGGCGGAGTGGCTGTGGAATCCCTGGTTATCTATTGAGGCCCCGCTCAGGTCTGCTGGTCCTGCCAGTCCAAGACCTGTTCAAATTGATCCAGGCTGATCAGCCCAAAGCGCCAAAGCACCACCGGCAGCGGCGCCTGCTCGACCTCGGACTGGCGGATTCCCATGGCAATCGCGCTCTCACTGAGGCCCAGTTGATTTCGCAAGAAACGCAACAACCCTTGGGCCGGCGGCGGCTGGGGGGAACTACTGATCACCATGGCTCCGCTGAGCCTGAGAAGGCCGGTACTCCCCCAGGGATGCCGGCATCAGGAACGGAAGCGCGAAACGGGGCGGACAAAGGCCCCATGGTCATGGGAACAAGGGCTAGTCTGCGTAGCCCAGCAGAATGCCGCAGACCGGTCAAAGCCAGGGCCCGCAGGGGAAGCAGCAAGGGCTGACGATTCGAGAACAGCCTTACAAGTAGATCGGTGAGTGCAAGGGTGAGCAGTACATCGGGCCAACGGCGCCGGCCGTAGGCGGCGCCAAGGCGGCCTGGGGCCAGTCGACCAGCGCTGACCTTCTCGGCCAGGTCCATCAACGTCTCAACATCACGCCAGCCCAGGTTGAGGCCTTGCCCGCCCACCGGATGGCAGCGATGGGCGCTGTCTCCGACCAGAACGGTGTTGCCTCGTTGCAGACGCTTGGCCAGTTGGAGGGTGACAGGAAAGCAACGGGGCTGATCGAAGAGAACCTCCGGCTGCAGAAGCTCCGGCAGGGGCCCAACCAGGGCATCGAGAAAGGCCGTATCGCCCAGAGTCTCCAGCTTGCGGCAGCGCCAGGCCGGTGCACTCCAAACCAATTGATGACGACCCGCTCCCATGGGCAGCACGGCGAAAGGTCCTTCAGGGCGCAGGATCTCCCAGGCTTGATCAGCCGCAGCCCCCCGCAGGCCCACCTGGGCCGTCAAACAGGCCTGGGCATAGGAATGGTGCCATTGGCCAATCCCCTGTTGACGGCGGGTGGGGGAATCGGCCCCATCCGCTGCCACCACCAAATCGAAGACCCCCCCCTGTCCGGGGGGGGCTGGGGGGCATGACCTTTCCCCCAAGACCACCGCAACTGCAGGGTTGGCCTCAAGGCGCTCAAGCAACAGGGTCATCAGCGGGCCATGGCTGCCGATCCAACCAACGGCAGCGGCCAGGGGTCCGAGGTCAGTGGAACGGAAGCCGACCGAACGGCCCAGACCCCCATCGACAAGATGGAGCTGGGAAAAACCGCTTAGTTCGGGCGCCAAGGCCTCCCAAAGGCCAAGCCGCTGCAGCAGGCGGCGGCTGGAATGGGTGAAGGCATAGGCCCGTTGGATCCCCAAAAGTCGCTGCCTGGGAAGCGGATCGAAGAGCTGAACGCGCCAGCCGGCGCCTGCTAAAGCCAGGGCAGCCAGGGCACCTGTTGGTCCGGCGCCATTCACCCTGGCTGACAATCTGGCCCCCATGGCAAAACTCAGAAAAAACGCATAAAAAACCGCGCCCCTGGAGGCGCGGATATCAAGACTAGTGGAGTTGGATCCACCTAAAGGGGATCAGCCCAAACCCAGCAATCCACGGGTGAAAGCCTCGCCACCTAGGGCAAATTCAGTTGCTAAAAGGGCGATGAAACCGAGCATAGCCATGCGGCCATTGAGCTTTTCAGCCCGTTCGTGGAAACCCCAGCCGTTTTCTACGGCTACGACTTCCATGCGGGGCTCGGCGGCAAAAGCATTCAGTCGGCCACCGTCTTCGGTGGTGACAGTGGCGCCGCGAATGACTGGGGCTGCGGAGGAGGACATGGGATGGTTCCCTGCGAAGTGTTACTAAGACTGTAACACAATGTTGCGAAACAGCGAAACCCTTTGCTCAGCGCAGGCGGCGCAGGCAGAGGTCCTCGAAAGCCGACCTCAGCAAATAGGGGTATTCGCCAACCCAGAGCTTGGGCTGGGGCAACCAGGCATCACTCAAGGCCCCCACCCTGGAAAAATCCCGGCGATCACTCAAAACCACCAGTCGCACCACCATGCCGCGGCGAATTGCTTGGTGGGCCTTCTCCATCGGAAAGCGCAACCTGCCCAGGTAACCATCCTCGTCTTCCAGGTCCAGGCAGAGCCAGGTACGGCGATTTTCGACCATCTCCAGGCGGCCGCTCTGGTCGGATTGCTCGCGCCGATCTTCCACCACCTCCCGGGTGAAAAGATCCCCAATTTCCCCTTCAAACAAAGCCGCAGAGGGATAACGGCGCAGGACAGCGTTGCGCCGGCCCGCCTCCAGGATCGGCCCCCAGAGGAAAAAGAGACCCAGGACGACACCGATTACCAGAAACACCGGACCCAAGGAGCTGGAGAACAACAGGGTCTGACTGATCAAAAGAGAAATCACACCGCCGATGGTGGAAATCAGCACCCGTTGCAGCAATTGCCGCGGTTCGCGACTGCAGGCGTTGAACTGGGGACCAGTAGCCACCGCCGGAATCAGGCGGCTCAATTGGTCTGGGTTGAGGGGAATCAGCATCGGGGGCAGGGTCCGCCGGCGGCGGTCAAGGCATCAAAGCAGCCGTTCGAGGCCATAAACCAACGTTGGCAGGGAGCGCACGCGACGCAAACAAAGGAGTACCCCAGGCATGTAAGCGCTGCGGTCGATCGTGTCGTGACGCAGGGTATAGGTTTCTCCAGGGGCTCCGAACAGGACCTCCTGATGGGCCACCAAACCAGGCAATCGCAGCGAATGCAGCCGCAGGCCACTGGGACGCAGGCCACCCCGACTGCCCACCAAGGTTTCATGCTCTTGTACCTGGGGTGCGTTGAAGGACTTGCCCAGGTCCTCCATTAACTCGGCTGTTTTGATACAGGTGCCGCTGGGGGCATCCGCCTTGCGGTTGTGGTGCAGCTCGGTGAGTTCGGCGAAGTCATAGAAACGGGCGGCAGCTGCGGCGGCTTGCTGCAGGAGCACCATGCCGACCGAAAAATTGGGGATGACGGCTCCACCGATCCCAGCCTTTGCCGCAAACTCCGCCAAATCGGCCAGCTGTTGCGGAGCCAGGCCCGTGGTGCCAATCACCGGATGCACCCCATAGGCAATCGAGGCCCGCGTGTGCTCGAAGACCACGCTGGGGTGCGTGAAGTCCACGAGCACGGCGGCCCCTTCGGGCCCTTGCTGCCGAACGGCTTGGCTGGCCTGACAAAGGCAGCCTTCGAAATCGGCAGTGACCGCCACATCCAGGAGCCCTAAGCCCAATTCCTCGCCGACATCAACGCCCTCCTTGGCCGCAGTGGTATCGATCGCCCCTACTAGGACGCAATCCCCTGAAGTGCTGACAGCCTTGACCACCTCAGCCCCCATACGGCCAAGGGCACCGGCCACCACCACGGGGATTGGACGAGGAGGCATGAGCACTAACGGGTCTCTGCAGCAAAGCCTATGGGAGCCGGCCCAGGGCTCCCACCCGGGCGCTAAGTCTGAAGCCTTGACACCAAGCCAATCCCTTGGTGCAACAGGGAGACCACCAAAAAAACGCTTGCCCTGATCGGGCCGGCAGTAGATGCCAGACCTTGGTGGTCCCACCTGCCCGTAAAGCCTTGTCCAAAACCCTCGCAATGCAGCCATGGGCTCCGTAGGCTGCTTAACATTGCTCAACCGAAGGCTGCATGTTTACCCAGGTCCGCTCCGCCAACCGCCGAGTCAGCCCTGAACATGGCGATGGTCGGGCCCTGATGAGGGCTGTTTATGTGGTGCTAGAGCCCCAGTATCAAAACGCCCTGACCACTGCCGCCACCAGCATTAACGAACAGAACAGCGGCCTGGCAGTCGAACTGAATGGCTACCTGATTGAAGAGCTGCGGGATCCGGAGAATTATAAGCAATTTTGCAAAGATGTCGCCGAAGCCGATGTCTTCATTGCATCCTTGATTTTTATCGAAGATCTTGCTCAAAAGGTGGTTGAAGCCGTTGCACCCCACCGCGACCACCTCAAGGCAGCAGTGGTGTTTCCCTCTATGCCGGAGGTGATGCGCCTCAACAAGCTGGGCACTTTTTCGATGGCCCAGTTGGGCCAAAGCAAGAGTGCCATTGCCCAGTTCATGAAGAAACGCAAGGAGAAGGGAGGTAGTGCCGGGTTCCAGGACGCGATGCTCAAGCTGCTGAACACCTTGCCCACAGTCTTAAAATATTTGCCAGTGGAAAAGGCTCAGGATGCCCGATCCTTCATGCTCAGCTTCCAATACTGGCTTGGGGGAACCCCAGACAATCTGCGCAATTTTCTGTTGATGCTGGCCGATAAATATGTCTTTCCCCGCGGGGAAGATGGACGTCCCCAATTAGAAGTGGCCGAACCGGTTGTGTTTCCCGATCTGGGTCTTTGGCATCCCCTGGCCCCAGGCATGTTTGAGGACCTCAAGGAATACCTCAACTGGAATACCAGCCGCAGCGATCTCAGTGAAAAGGCAAAGCGTGGACCTGTCATTGGCCTGGTGTTGCAACGCAGCCACATCGTTACCGGTGATGAAGCCCATTACGTGGCCGTGATTCAAGAATTGGAATATCGAGGCGCCACGGTTATTCCGGTTTTTTGCGGTGGCCTGGATTTCAGTAAGCCAGTTAACGCATTCTTTTACGACCCCCTCAATCCCGAAACACCATTAGTTGATGGGGTTGTCAGCCTCACGGGCTTTGCCCTGGTGGGGGGGCCGGCCCGCCAGGACCACCCCAAGGCGATCGAAGCCCTCAGCCGGCTCAACAGGCCGTACATGGTGGCCCTGCCCCTGGTCTTTCAGACCACTCAGGAGTGGGAAGAGAGCGACCTGGGATTACATCCGGTGCAAGTCGCCCTGCAAATCGCCATTCCCGAGCTGGATGGTGCCATCGAACCAATCGTGCTTTCGGGCCGCGATGACGCCACCGGCAAAGCCCACACCCTCCAAGATCGGGTCGAAGCGATCGCCGAGCGCTCAATTCGCTGGGCCTCGCTGCGCATCAAACCCCGCACTGTCAAAAAGTTGGCGATCACAGTGTTTAGCTTCCCTCCAGATAAGGGCAACGTTGGAACCGCCGCTTACCTAGACGTCTTTGGTTCGATCTACCGGGTTCTTGAAGAAATGAAGGCCAAGGGCTACGACGTCCAGGACATGCCTCGCAGCCCCAAGGCCCTGATGGATACGGTGCTCCAGGATCCAGAAGCCCTGGCAGGAGCACCGGAACTAGCTATCGCCCATCGCATGAGTGTGGCCGAGTACGAGCGGCTCACTCCCTATTCAAGTCGGCTTGAAGAGAACTGGGGCAAGCCCCCAGGCAATCTCAACTCCGACGGTACCAACCTTTTGATCTACGGACGCCACTTCGGCAACGTTTTTGTCGGCGTCCAACCCACCTTCGGTTACGAAGGGGATCCCATGCGTCTGCTTTACTCCCGCAGCGCTAGTCCACACCATGGCTTTGCGGCTTACTACACCTATTTGGAGAAAGTTTGGCAAGCTGACGCCGTGCTCCATTTCGGCACCCACGGCTCCCTTGAATTCATGCCTGGTAAGCAAATGGGCATGAGCGAAACCTGCTATCCCGACTCCCTGATCGGCTCCCTGCCCAACCTTTATTACTACGCCGCCAACAATCCTTCCGAAGCCACCATCGCCAAACGACGGGGCTACGCCGCAACTATCAGCTATCTCACTCCGCCCGCAGAAAATGCTGGTCTATACAAAGGTCTCAAAGAATTGGGTGAACTGGTCGGTTCCTACCAGCAGCTACGGGAGAGTTCTCGCGGCGTCCAAATCGTCAACGCGATCATTGAAACGGCCCGCCAATGCAACCTCGACAAAGATGTCAACCTGCCTGAAGTCGACGGCTCCGAACTGAGCCAGGACGAACGGGATGGAGTGGTCGGCTCGGTCTACCGCCAGCTGATGGAAATCGAGAGCAGGCTATTGCCCTGCGGGTTGCACACCATTGGCAAACCCCCCACCGCCGATGAAGCAATCGCCACCTTAGTGAGCATCGCTGCCCTAGAGCGCGAAGAGGAAGAGCTCCGTTCGCTGCCGGGCCTATTAGCGGAAGCCAAGGGACGCTCGATCGCGGAGATCTACAAAGGCAACGACAATGGCATTTTGGCCGATGTCGAACTGAACCGCAGCATCACCGAAACCTGCCGCGCAGCGGTTGGGGCCATGGTACGCCAAGTGACCGGCCAAGATGGGCGTGTCAACTTGCGGCGTAACTTCGGCTGGTTCTTCGACCTGTTCGAGCGCTTTGGTTTCAAGCTGCCCAGTCCCTGGCTGTCGGCCTGCCGTAGCGCCGGCTTCGGCGAAGTCAACCCATTTGAATTGGACAAACAATTCACCTATCTGCGTTTTTGCCTTGAGCAGATTTGCGCGGATATGGAAATGGAGAGCCTGCTGAAGGCCCTCGATGGCGAATACGTTTTGCCCGGACCTGGAGGCGATCCGATCCGCAACCCAGGGGTGTTGCCCAGTGGCAAAAACATTCACGCCCTAGACCCCCAATCAATTCCGACCAGGGCCGCAATTGCTTCGGCAAAGGTGGTTGTAGACAGGTTGATCGAGCGGCAAAAGGCAGAACAGGGCACCTGGCCTGAAACCATTGCCTGCGTGCTATGGGGTACGGACAATATCAAGACCTATGGGGAATCCCTGGCCCAGATCCTCTGGTTCATCGGTGTGCGGCCCATGAGCGATTCCCTGGGTAGAGTCAACAAACTTGAGCTGATTCCCTTGGAAGAACTAGGGCGCCCCCGTATCGATGTGGTGGTGAATTGTAGCGGTGTCTTCCGAGATCTTTTTATTAATCAGATGGCCCTGATCGACCAAGGCGTTAAAATGGCGGCTGAGGCTGATGAGCCCCTTACAATGAATTTTGTGCGCAAGCACAGTCAGGACCAAGCTGCCGAACAGGGTATTTCCCTGCGCGAAGCTGCCACGCGGGTGTTCTCCAATGCGAGCGGCAGCTACAGCTCCAATGTAAATTTGGCGGTCGAAAATAGCACTTGGGAAGAGGAAGGAGAACTGCAAGAGATGTATCTTTCCCGCAAAACATTTGCATTCAATGCTGACAACCCTGGCGAGATGAATCAAAAACGTGACGTGTTCGAGTCGGCCATGAAAACCGCCGATGTCACCTTCCAGAACCTCGATTCAGCCGAAATCTCCCTCACAGATGTGAGCCACTACTTTGATTCCGATCCCACCAAATTGATTGCTGGATTACGGGATGATGGCAAGGCGCCGACAAGTTATATCGCTGACACCACCACTGCCAACGCCCAAGTGCGTTCTTTGAGCGAGACCATCCGGCTTGATTCCCGCACAAAGCTTCTAAACCCCAAGTGGTACGAAGGCATGCTGAATTCTGGTTATGAAGGAGTTAGGGAAGTAGCCAAAAGGCTCAATTTTACTTTGGGCTGGAGCGCAACAAGTGGCGCCGTGGACAATTTCGTTTATGAAGAAGCCAATGATACTTTCATCAATGATCCCGAAATGCGCCAGCGGCTGATGGATTTGAACCCCCACAGCTTCCGTAGAATTGTCAGCACACTTTTGGAAGTTAATGGTCGTGGCTACTGGGAAACCAGCGCAGAGAATATAGCTCAGCTCCAGGACATTTACCAGGAGATCGAAGATCGAATTGAAGGAGTTAAATAGCTGATACTAGTATCTGGTTTTCGCGACTAAAGAACCACCTGCACAGCCGCCGCTTCGCGGGAGGCGTCGCAACAACGCTGGCTGGTTGCCGCTTCCACCAGGCCCGGCACCATCGGACGCCCCTCGCCTATTGCCGCAGCCCACCAGCTGATCAACCGCTGCACAGGCGCTATGCGGCCATCACTCCAGGTTTGGGGGAAGGCCAGGGCCGGATCCGGCATTAATTCCGTCAGTCCCGGCTCCCCTGGCTGCCCTCGCCAGAGCCGAAAACCATGGACATAGTCCGCCTGGTTGGGAGAGCCCAGCACAAAGGTGGCCTCACTGCCATGGAGTTCAAGCCAGCAGCCACGCCCGTGACGGGCCACCGAGGCCAAGCTGAGCTGGGCAGGCACCCTTCGGCCCCAACCATCCTCCAATTGGAGCTGCACCAGAGCGATGTCCTCAGCATCGACGGTGGCCATGGGACCACCACCTGCCAGGGGCCGCTCACCGATCGCTGTACTAAGGCTGGCCTGGAGACGGCGACTCGGGCCGATGAGCCAATGCAGCATGTCAAAAGCATGGGTGCCCAGGGCCCCCAGCACCCCCCCACCGGCAGCAGCTTGGGAATACCAGCTCCAAGGGCGGCTGGCGTCGGCCCGACTGCTCATTAGCCAGTCGAGCTTGACAAACCATGGATCGCCAAGGGCCCCCTGGGCCAGCAGGGCCGCCAATTGCTGGAACAAAGGCACAGCCCGATATTCAAAATCCACAGCCACCGCACAACCCTGTTGCAAGGCCAACTTTTGCAAGGCCAACACCTGGTCGCTGTGGAGGGCCACCGGCTTTTCGAGCAGCAAATGTTTACCGGCCTGCAGCGCCGCCTGGGCCAGGGCAAAACGGGCGGCGGGCGGTGTGGCGATCACCACCGCATCTAGGGAGGGATCGGCCAACATCGCCTCAAAATCCGTAAAGCCAGGTAGCTCCGCCGCACGGCATATCCCGTCAAGCCTCTCCTGGCGCGGGTGCCAAAGGGCCACAGGCTCGGTAGCTGGGCAATTGCGCAGGGCCGGCAGATGGACGGCTGAACCAAATCCCAACCCGGCAACGGCTACCCGCAGGGGCCCCTTGGCAACGGGCTCAACCAAGGGACCGCTCCTGAGCCTGGCGCAGGTTGGCCCCGGCGACGCAGACCTCTTTGAGGAGACGCCGCACCAGATCATCGGGCCCGGCCGGCTGCCACGGGGAACCCCAGCGGGGCAAGCCGTTGACGGCCAAATCGCGGTAGAGGGCCTGATCGCAGTCCAGCTCCATCACGTAAAGGGTCCCAGGCGCTTGTCGGGGCGATTGAGGGCCAGGATCTTTGCCAACAGTCGGTTCGGCCGCCGCCCCTGCCGGGGGCGCGGCGGCGGCGTCAGGGGCAGGCTGCGGCGCCGGCTGGAAGCGACTCAAAACAGTCAAATTTCCCTGGCGGGAAAGACGCAGGCTGCCCGAATCCCACCATTGGCGGCCCTCGGCGCTGGCGGGCAGCTCTTGCCAGGCCACCGGACCCGCCCAGACGGGCCCAGCCGGACTGAGCACCAAGGCCCCTGGTAACAACAACAGGCCTATCAACAGCCAGACAGCCCCCCGGCTAACCAGCCCCCACAACCCTGTCCAAAATGAAGGTGTCATAGGGCCACAGGCACGGGCTGGCGCACCACCCCGTGCAAATCAAGCAGGACAGCCAGGGTGGAACGCAGCTCGGTGCGGGGCACGATGGCATCGACAAAACCATGATCCTGCAGGTACTCGGCCGTCTGGAATCCCTCGGGCAGCTTCTCCCTCAGGGTCTGTTCAATCACACGCCGTCCGGCAAAACCAATCAGGGCCTTGGGTTCGGCCAAAATGAGGTCGCCCAGCATCGCAAAGCTGGCAGTCACCCCACCGGTGGTGGGATGGGTGAGCAGGGGGAGATAGAGAAGCCTGGCCTGGCGGTGGTGCTGCAGAGCCCCGGAAATTTTCGCCATCTGCATGAGACTGAGCATGCCTTCCTGCATGCGAGCGCCACCGGAGGCACAAACAATCATCAAGGGGTAGCGGCGAACGGTGGCCTCTTCCACCAGCCGTGTGAGCTTTTCGCCCACCACAGACCCCATCGAACCGCCCATAAAGCGGAAATCCATCACCCCCAGGGCCAGGGGCAATCCCTGCAGCCGGCACAAGCCCGTAACCACGGCATCTCGCAACCCTGTTGCCGCCTGGGCGTCGCGCAGGCGATCGGCGTAGCTGCGCCGATCCTTGAAGGCCAGGGGATCGGTGGGGGACATCTCAACGTCCAGAGGCTCGAAACTGCCCTCATCGGCCAATAACCGGATGCGCTCGGCACTGTCAATGCGGTTGTGGTAGCCGCACGCCTTGCAGACGCTGGCATGGGCGATCAGGTCCTTGCGATAGACCACCTCCCCGCATTCGGGACATTTGCTCCAGAGGCCATCGCCCTCATCACTTTCGGGAGCCTGGTTAGGCCGTACCGCCGGAGCGTTCTTGCGGCGATCAGCAAACCAGTCGAACAGCGACATCGGGGGGGCAAGGACTGGAAGGAACCATCAGCCATTAAAGAACCTGGAGCTACCGCTTCAAGGGCGCGGCAACAGAAGATCGAGCCAGAAGCGGGAGCCAGCCCACCAGACCGCCAGGGTGCCGGCGGCCAGGAATGGGCCGAAGGCCATGGCCTGGCCCCGCCGCAGCCGGCCCGTTAGACGCCCGAGCAGGCCGATCAGACCACCGGAAATCACCGCCAGGGCCACCGCCAATCCAAGCCCCAACGGCCCCAACCAGGCACCCATTAGGGCCGCCAGCTTGGCGTCCCCCAATCCCAATGCCGGTTTGCCGAAGGCACGTGCGGCCAAGGAGCTGCAGAGCTCGAAACCCAAGAGCCCCATAGCCGCCGCCTGAAGATGGGAGAACAGCAAGGAGCGGCCGATCGTCGGACCTTGTTGGAAACCGAGGATGGCCGTCACGACCAAGCCGGTCACAAGCCCCCAGCGACAGAGGGGTTCAGGCAACCAGAGGCTGTCTAGATCGATCAGCACCAGCGGAATCAGCCAACTCACCAAGATCCAACCGGCCAGCAACAGCAATAAGGCATCCGGAGCCGGACCCATGGCCGCTGGTTGGGCCAGCAGGGTGATCAGCCACAACAGGGCACAGGCCGATTCCACCAACGGATACCGACTTGAAATGGGGGCCTTGCAATACCGGCAGCGACCCCGCAACAGCACCCAGGAGAGAACCGGCACGTTGTCCGACCAGGCCAAGGTGGTGCCGCAGCGGGGGCAGTGGCTGGAGGGCCAGAGGATGGATTCCTGGCGCGGTAATCGCCAAGTGACCACATTAAGAAAACTTCCCACTGCCGCCCCTAACAGGGCAGTGATCAGGGCAGGGGCCAGCGGCATGAGGGAGGCCATGGCGATTAGCTGGTCCAACGGGGCGTGCCGCCCCGGGGAGAGCGGGGACGGGGTTGGCTCCGACCCCGCAACCAATCAATGGGCACGAACTGTTCTTGAGGCAGCAGCACCGGAAGATCAAAAACCACGCGGCCCTGGCGACTTTCACCCACCATGACGACGCCGGCCGGCTCAACCCCCGTAGGACCTGTGGAGAGAAAGGCGTGATAAACCTGGCGAGCCGAGCTCAACAGTTCGCGACTATTGATGCGATCCAGTCGCAGGGGAGTCACGGCCCAGGGAACCGCGCTCACCTCAATATTTCGATCCGCCTGGCGACCAGCCGTCTGATTCCCATCCAACGATCGAGCGGGGCCGATCAGGAAAGAGGGAGACAGAGGAGTACCAGGGTTACCGGAGCCTGGATTGGCGGAGGAGGAGACGATAGGTGGACGGTGACCGATGATCACCCGACCTTGGTAGCAAGTGTAGGTGCGAAAGGTTCGTTCTGGCGCCTATCAAGCAGCGCTCTTCTTTTCCTCAAGCATGCGATGGATGATCGGGGTCAGGATGATCTCCATGGCAAAACCCATCTTGCCGCCGTTGACAACAAGGCTGGTGGGGCTGGACATGAAGGAGTCGTGGATCATGCGGAGCAGGTACTGGAAATCAATGCCCCATTTCTCGCGAGCTCCGCGACGGAAGTGGATGATCACAAAACTTTCATCGGGGGTAGGAATGCTGCGGCAGATGAAAGGGTTGGAAGTATCCACCGTCGGCACCCGCTGGAAATTGATGTCGGTACGGCTGAATTGGGGAGTGATGTGGTTGATGTAGTCGGGCATTCGCCGCAAAATGGTGTCGACGATCGCTTCGGCCGAATAGCCACGCTCGGCATTGTCGCGCTGGATCTTCTGGATCCACTCCAGGTTAGCGATCGGTACGACCCCCACCAGTAGATCGGCATAACGGGCCACGTCATAGCCGTCGCCTACGACTCCGCCGTGCAGACCTTCGTAAAAAAGAAGGTCGGTCTGATCTGCAATCGGTTCCCAAGGGGTGAATTGGCCCGGTTCCAGGTTGGTGCCAAGACGGGCGTTGTGATCGCCAGCCTCCTCTACGGAGTGAAGGTAGTAGCGCTTCTGACCACCCCCGGTTTCGCCATAGACCCGAAACAACTCTTCGAGCTTGTCAAAAAGGTTGGCCTCGGGGCCGAAATGGGAGAAGTTCTCACCGGATTGCAACGCCCTTTGCATGGCCTCCTTCATGGGGCCCCGCTCGTAGCGGTGGTAGCTGTCACCTTCCACGACCGCAGGATGCAAGCCTTCGCGGGTGAAGATGTGTTCGAAGGCCCGTTTCACGGTGCTTGTTCCGGCTCCGGAGGACCCGGTAACGGCGACGACCGGATGACGCTTCGACATCGACGCTCAGGGGTAGAGATGACAGCGAGTTTCGCAGATCGTCGGCCCCACTCTGGCGATTTCCTCAGGTCTTGTTAGCTGCCAGGGCCTCCAGCAGCCGGTCCCCCATGGCGCGACAGCCCAAGGCCTTTGTTGGATCAGACGCCAGATCACTGGTGCGAGCGCCGTCCGCCAGCACCCGATCCACCGCTGCTTCCAAGTCGTCTGCCGCCGCCCCCTGCTGGAGGCCCAGGCGCAACATCATGGCGGCTGAAAGCACCATGGCCAGCGGGTTGGCTCGATCCTGGCCGGCGATATCGGGAGCCGAACCATGCACCGGCTCGAATAAACCGGGACCTTCGGACCCCAGGGAGGCAGAGGGCAACATACCGATGCTGCCGGTGAGCATGGCGGCTTCGTCGCTGAGGATGTCGCCGAAGAGATTGCTGGTGAGGATCACGTCGAATTGGCGGGGGTCCCGCACCAGTTGCATGGCGGCGTTATCCACATACATATGGCTTAAAGCGACGGTGGGGTACTCCGCATGGATGACCTCCACCCGGTCCCGCCACAGCTGACTGACATCCAGCACATTGGCCTTGTCGACGGAACAGACCCGGCCCCGCCGTTGGGCCGCCAGGGCGAAGGCCACCCTGGCGATGCGATCGATCTCGTCATCGAAATAGGCCATCGTGTTGAAGGCCCGCACCCGCCCCTCAGCCTCGATACGGCCCTTCGGCAGTCCGAAATAGACGCCACCAATCAGCTCGCGCACCACCACCAGATCAACGCCGCTGATTACCTCCGGCCGCAGGCTGCTGGCGCTAATTAGGGCAGGAATGATCTTGACGGGACGCAAATTGGCGAAGAGCCCCAGGCCCGAACGCAAGGCCAGCAAACCGCTCTCCGGACGCTGCTCACGCGGCAAGCTGTCGAAACGGGGTGAACCGATTGCGGCGAGCAGTACGGCGTCACTGCCAAGACAGGCCGCCAAAGTGCTGGCCGGGAGGGGCTCACCGCTGGCATCTAGGGCAGCGCCGCCGATCGGTTGTTCCTCAAACACCAAGCCGAAGCCATGGCGGCGGGCCACAACCTCCAACAACTGGCGGGCCACCGCTGTGATCTCCGGGCCGATCCCATCGCCGGGAAGCAGGGTGATCCGATAGCTGGTCATCGGGGGGCTAGCAAAGGGGTAACGAGGTGGTGGACGGCCCCAGGCGGGGCCTGCGGGGGGCTTTTCGGCAGGCCGAGACTACCCACTCCCTAGCGGCAACCAGAGACCAGCGCCCTCAATCAGCCTCCCTGGGCTCTACCTCCAGGCGGGCCTGCAACTGCCTCAGGGTGCGGGCCATTTCAGGCAGGCGATTGAAGGCGGCCGAGCAGCGCAGCCAGAGACGATTGGGGATCGCTGGATAGCCACTGACCACTTCGCCCGCCGCTACCTCCCCATGGATGCCGGATTTCGAGGAGGCGATGGCGCGATCACCGATGCGGGCCCGATTGGCCACCCCCACCTGGCCCGCCAGAATCACCCCGTTGCCCAAAACCGCACCGCCGGCGATTCCCACCTGGGCCGCCAGGGCACAGCCCCGGCCCAGCTGGACACCATGGCCCACGTGCACCAGGTTGTCGATCTTGCTGCCCTCCCCAAGGCGGGTCTCCCCCACGGCGGGCCGATCGACCATGGAGCCGCAGCCCACCTCCACTGCGTCTTCCAGCACGACCCGGCCGGTCTGGGGCATCTTGCGCCAGCCGCTGGGGGTGGGCACAAAACCAAAACCCTCCGAACCAATCACCGCAGCGGAATGGATGACACAACGGCGCCCGAGGCGGCTACCGGGGTGCAGTACCGCATTGGCATGGATCTCACAATCCTCACCTAGTTGCACATCTTCGTAGAGGACACAGCCCGGGTGGAGCGTGCAGCCATGGCCGATGAGACAGCCCGAGCCAACGACCACCCGGGCACCCACATGCACCCCAGCCCCCAGCCGAGCGGAAGGGTCGATGATGGCGCTGGGGTGCACCCCAGCATGGGGACGGGGACGGGGATTAAGGGCCCCAAGGGCTTCGGCGAACCCCAGGCGAGGGTCGGCCAAGGCCACCCAGGCCAGGCCCCGCTCGGTGGCCTGGCGCTGCAGGTCAGCCTCGAGGGGCAGTAACACGGCAGAGGCTTTAGTGGCGGCAAGTGCCGAGGCCATGGCATGGCCCGCCTCCAGAAACGCCAACTGACCAGGTCCCGCCAGGTCAAGGGACTGACCAACCAACAGTTCGGGATCGGGACCCAGATGGCGAGGCGTGGCCAACCCAACCTGGTTGATTCTGGTAAGCAGATCGCTGAAACGCATTCGCCTGAATCGGCCAGGGCCGGATCGTAAAGCCGGGGCCCGGTAACCAGGGGGCAAGCCGCCGGGGCCTCAGGGCTCGGGGTCCCTGGCATCGGCAGGCTCTATCGCCTCGGAGGCGACCCGATTCAGGACGAGCTGGTCCCGGTGCACCACCTCCTCGCTGATCTCCCCCAACCGTTCGCGAATCTCCTCACTGTTCAGCCCCAGAATCTGGCGCAGTTCATCACTACTGAATTCGCTTAAACCGCGGCCCAGCTCCCGCCCATCGGGGGCCAGCAAGCGCACTGGCTGCTGGCGAGAGAAGGACCCCTCCACCGACTTGATGCCAACCGCCAGTAGGGAGGCTCCCTTGTCCACCAGGGCGCGCTCCGCCCCTGCATCGAGCCGCAGGCTGCCGGCCGGCAGCAGGGCATGGGCAAGCCAACCTTTGCGATCGGAAAGGGGAGTCAAGCTGGGATGGAACAGGGTCCCCACCGGGTCACCGGCCAACAGGGCATCAAGCACCGTCGGATCACGGCCATCGGCCAGGCGCACCCTCACGCCACTGGCGGTAGCGATCCGGGCGGCCGTCAGTTTGGTCCCCATGCCCCCGGTGCCCCAACGGCCCCCATCCCCGGCCACCCCTTGAAGCTGGTCAATCTCCTCGGGGCCCCACACCTCCAAAATTGGCCGTGCCTGGGGATCGTGGCGGGGATCACCGGAATAAAGACGGTCTACATCGGTCAACAGCACCAGCTCCTGAGCCCCGACAGCTACCGCCACTAGCGCCGAGAGGGTGTCGTTGTCGCCGAAGCGCAGCTCATCGGTTGCGAGGGTATCGTTTTCGTTAATAATAGGAATCACTGCCCAGGCCAGCAGTTGCTCCAGGGTGCGACAAGCCCTTCTGTAGCGCCCCCTGGAGGCCAAATCACCCCGGGTCAGCAGGACCTGGGCCACCGTCAGCCCCCGCACGGCAAAGGCATCTTGATAAAGAGCCATCAAATGGCCCTGGCCCACCGCAGCCGCCGCCTGCAGCGCCACCACATCACCGGGGCGACGTGCCAGGGCCAGGGCCTGGCAACCCAGACCAACTGCGCCACTGGTGACCAGGGCAAAGACATCACCCATATGGCGCCGGCGGGCCAAGCTGGCCGCCAGGTCAGCAATGACGGCAGCGGTAGGCCTTTGACTGTCTCCACGCAAGAGACTTGTACCAACTTTGATAACGCGGCGCTGTTGGGCCGCACTGGCGTAGTCCATCAGGAGGGGTTGGGGCTGCCCAACCAGCGGGCCATGCGCAATTCCAGATTCTGGACCTGGTTGTGGCGGCAGGGTTGACCCAACGGGTCAATCGGTTTGACCAAGACTGTGAACAGACCCAAGCGATTGCCCGCCAGCACATCAGTAAAGAGACGATCACCTAGCAGGGCCACTTGGGCGGGGGGTAATCCAAGATCTTGTATGACCCTCCTGAGGGCACCCCGCCGTGGCTTGGCGGCGGAGATCGTGTAAGGCAAGCCAAGCGGTTCAGCCACGGCGGCGATGCGGCGCCGACTGGGATTGTTGCTCAGCAAGTGGATTGGCAACTTTGCCTGGGCCTGTCGCAGCCATGATTCGACACTGGTTGGTATCACGGACTGCCGACGGGGCAAGAGAGTGCGGTCCACATCAATCACAAGCGCACTGATCGAATGGCCGGCCCGATGCACAAGCTCATCAAGGGAGAGATGGGCCACCGTGGTGGCCGGTGCCCACCCAGGGGTGAGGAGCTTGGCTAACATCAATCGTCGCTCTCCCTTTCATCCAGCTCGGCTTCAATACGAGGTTGAACCCGATCGAATTCTTCCCCTTCCACAACCACAGCACCATCAAGGGTAAGACGGGCCACTACAAAGAAAGGATCGAGAGGGATGTACAGGCCGTACTCTTCAGCGTCCACCATGAAACTCACCAGGAGTTCATAGGTATCGGTTTCGTCATCTCCCTCTTCGTCTTCATCGAGATCCTCCGGTTCGGGTTCATCCAGTTCGCCATTCACTGTCAGACTGACGGCAGAACGCACCAAAGTGAGGTCGTGCTCCTGCAGAACCACGTCGGCGACCGATAGAACCGGTTCGGTGGCCTGAAGGGTGTCAATCAGTTCGGGCTCCTCATCGTCGCGCAGGCGAAACAAGCAGACCGGGGTGTCCACGGGCGTCAGGAGGGCGTAGTCATGGCCATCTAGGGGGATCAGTTCTTCTAGAAAGCAGAGCAACTGACGTCCATTGGAGTCGCTCACCAGAACAGTGGGCACATCTCCCGCACCCGTCATCTCTGGTTGGTCGGTGGTCATGGCTGAACGACTGAGGGACCCTCAGGATGGATGGGATGGGCTGAAGGCGAACGCAGGGGCGCCGCGTTGGCTAGAGGTTGGGGCAACGGCCCCTCCCTGAGCCATTGTTCCAGGAGCAGGGCAGCACTGGCACTATCCAGACGGCCGGTGCGATCACCGTGAAGACCGTACCGTTCTGCCGCCATCCGCGTGCTGGCGTGCTCGTTAACCCAGACCAGGGGAAGTTCCAATCCCGCCGCAGCCAGGGCCCCGGCAAGCCTCAGCCCATAACGACGGCAATGTCGGGCCTGCTGGGTGGCCCGCTGGGCCGCATCAAGGGGAAGGCCAACGACTAGAACCTGCACCCGCCGTTGACGGGCCAGGGTGGCGATGGTTTGCGCATCGACTTCGAAATCCTGACGATGCAAAGGGGCCAGGGGTGTAACCGTGATGCCAAGGGGGTCACAACCCGCCAGGCCGATGCGGCGGTGGCCCACATCAAGGGCCAGGGCCGAGCACGGTGGGGGTGCTCCCATCTGCGCCATTCAGCGCGGGCCCACGGGGGTGGGCAAGGTGCGGCGCCTGGGTTGGAACGGTTCCAGCATCGCTTCCAGCCGACGGGCCGCCTCCCGGGCGGGGGGGGAGGGTTGGCGGCGCCAAAGACTTCGCCCCATCAAGACTTGCTCCCCGTGGCCGGTGGCACCCAGCTGCTCAAGCCAGAGGTTGCGCTGCCGATCGGAGAGCTCCACCCGCAGCCAGAGGGGTTGGCCGGGCCGACTCAGGCGGTGCAGCAACAGGACTGTTGGCGGACCAAGCAAAGCTTCGCGGCCTGGCATTACCGAGAGTTCAATTAGTTGTCCCCCCTCCGGCTGATCAGCCAGCCAACGGACCCCGGCCACCGCCTCACGACGAATGGCGTCTACAAGCATCCAGCCCCGGGTGCCACTGTGATCAAGCAGATCCTCACTGCGGCGATCGAGGATTTGACGAAGCTGGGCCGGAATGGCGGCCTGTTCTAGGTGCCAGAGCTGGGGGGCTGTATCACGATTAAGGGGCAACAGTTCAAGGCCTGGACCTAGGGCGGGGGCCGGGCCCTTCGCCTGCCAGCACCAGAGGGCATCCCGCCTCAGAGGCTGGAACCCCTGCTGTCTCAAGGCGGCTAAACGGGGGGTATCCAGGCTTGAGGTAGTGGCAATCCAGCTGCAAGCCCCCCGACCCCGCAGGATGGCTTCGCGCAGCAAGGCACCAGTTAAGGCAGCCTCTGTGGGCAAGCCAGGTGCCCCGAGAGAATCCTGGGCCAGCCTGAGGTGCTGGACCTCCCAGGAGCTGCCGCTGCGATTCAGGCGGCGGGTGACGATGATGCCCAGAGGCAGGGGACGGCCGGGCTGATCACGGCAGAGGGCCACGTGAACCCTGGGGGCCAGGCAGCGCCTAGAGGAGACAGCGGCGATAAGGCGATCGGGCACTCCCAGCAACAGGGCTCGCTGCAGCAGTGGTTGCAGGGGCAGAAAGGCCGGATCGTCTAAAAGGGGTATGTGCCAACCCTGAAGTGGCTCCACACTCCAGTCAAGCTCGGATCCGGGCAACCGATCAGGCTCTGACCTGGCAAGGGCCTGCTGGAAGTCCGGCTGAATCCCGATAGCAGCAGCAATCACAGGAGACGGCACAGGGACGTGGGAAAGCAAAGGCCGGTAAATTTGATTCTAGGCTGATAGGACTCAGGGGCCGACCCAGGCCTTCAGGTCGGACGCACTAGGACCAGAGGGGTGCGTTCATTGGCATTTCCGGCCGGATTGGGCCGCAGGGCCCGATGCAGTAACTCCTCATCGCAGCCTTGGCTTGAGGCCAGGACCTTGACCCGTCCCAGGTCGTTGACATCAACGACGGCGACCGCCACACCGAGATCGGCCGCCATACGGTTGCAAAACAGTTCGGGATTGGCAGGACCCAGGACCAGGGTTTGGTCATAGGGGGGAGTGGTGCCGGTGATGTCGTCGATCAAGCGAGCCTGGTCGCCGGCCAGGCGATAGAAGACCCCCTTGATGCCCACCGCCTTGAGGGCCGTACCGGCCAACCAAGCCACCAGCACCCGGGCCGGCCCGACGATGTCGATGAGGGACTGCAATCCGCAGGCGCTCGCCAGGCTGCTGGTGGGGTGAAACACGCGGCAAAGTAGCCTGGCCAGGGCGGATGGTTGCACCGTTTGAGGGTGGTGATAGCGGCCTTGCATCACGGCCAGGGGAGTCTCGCCGATGGTCAGCACATCCCCGCTGCGGCGCAGTCCATTTGTGTAGCGCTCCAACACCTCCCGTGGGTCATCCAGCACACCGAGCAGATGGGTGCCAACCGGCAAGACGCGGCAGTCCTCGCCGGAACGCCAGGAAGCGGTTGCCGGTTCGAGGGGTTCGGGCTTCTGGATCGGCACCAAAATGGCGTCACGACGCTGCAGGCGTCCAAACGGTCCGTAGTTGACCCAGAAAATTTCCAGCCAGGCCGTATCAACCAGCCCCTCCAGGTCGACCCCGGCCGGGCCGATGACGCGGACATGCACCCGCGCCCGGGTGCTCTTGCGGCCCTTGACGATGTAAGCGGCCCAGTAACCATCAGGGCGCGTTTGCTCATCGGGGTGCTCGGCGATCACCTTGCTCTCGCAGCTGATGCCTGCCAGATCACCCCGACCCAGAAGCACCGGGTTCACCCTGATCTCAGGCACAAAGACCTCCATTCGGGGGTGGGGATTGCGGATGGTGATCTCCCCGATCACCTCGAGACCCTGGGCACGACGTTTGACCTGGAACGCCCCTGGGATCAACTGCAGGGGGGACGAAGGGCGCAACCGATGACGCAGCTCAAGCCAGAGAAGGCTGAGGCCAAAAAACAGGGCAACGACCAGCAGCAGGGAGAAAAGCAGTGGCAAGCGGTAAGAAAAGAATGGATCTGGCGGAGCGTAGATGCCGCTGCGGCCCTAGGTTCCGCACCATGGCACCGGCAAGGCGACTGGCATGCGCAAAACCTTTGTTCTCGATACCAATGTCCTGCTGCATGACCCCCTGGCCCTGACCCGTTTCGAGGACAACGCCGTCGTCGTGCCCATCGAAGTGGTCGAGGAAATCGACCGCTTCAAGCGCGACCCCTCGGAGAAAGGCCGTAACGCCCGCCAGGTGTCCCGGTTGCTTGATGAGCTGCGCGAGAAGGGCAACCTGGCAGAGGGTGTGCCCATCAACGAGGCCAGCGGCGGCACGCTTCAGGTGGTGTTCTGCCGCAGTGAAACCCTTAGCCAACTGCCCCCGGAGCTGAAAGGCGGCAGCGGCGACAACAACATCCTGGCTGTAGCCCTTGAACAGCGTCTGCATCAGGTGGTTGGCAGCCAACCGCCGGTGGTCCTGGTCACCAAGGACACCAACCTGCGCATCAAGGCCGATGCGGTGGGCTTGATCGCCCAGGACTACAACACAGACAAAGTCGATATCGCCGACCTCTATCCAGGCTGCTGCGAGATCTGGACCAGCGCTGACCAAATGGACCGGGTCAAGGGGAATGGTGGCTTGGCCCTGGCCGATCTGGGGTCCGACGCCGGCCCCCTGCAGGCCAACGAGGGGGTGACCCTGCTGGATCGCAACCAGCCCAGCCACACGTTGCTAGCCCGATACCATGCCCAATCGGCGGCCCTGCTGCCCCTTCAGCGGGCCGGCAAGGCCCGGATCGGCCGCATCCAGGCCCGCAACCGCGAACAGACCTTCGCCCTTGACCTGTTGCTGGACCCCGATGTGGCCCTCGTCACCTTGGTGGGCATGGCCGGCACCGGCAAAACCTTGCTTGCCCTGGCAGCGGGACTGAACCAGGTGGCCGATGAGCGCCTCTATGACCGCCTCTTGGTGACGCGGCCGGTGATTCCTCTAGGCAAAGATATGGGTTATCTCCCTGGGGATCTTGAGGAGAAAATGGGCCCCTGGATGCAACCAATTATCGACAATCTCGACTATCTGCTAGGCGCTGACGAACCCTCAAGCTCCCGGTCCAATCAACGCCACCCCCGCAACAGCTGGGCCGATCTCAAGGGTATGGGCCTCCTTGAAGTGGAGGCAATTAGTTATATCCGCGGTCGTTCGATTCCCCGTCAGTACATGGTGGTCGATGAGGCCCAGAACCTTACTCCCCATGAAATCAAAACCATTGTGACCCGGGTTGGAGAAGGCACCAAAATCGTAGTCACAGGCGATCCCTACCAAATCGATAATCCCTATGTAGATGCCGAAAGCAATGGCCTCACCTGGTTGGTGGAACGCTTCAAAGGACAAAGTCTCGCTGGCCACGTCTCGCTGATGCGAGGCGAACGCTCGCCCTTGGCGGAACTGGCCGCCAAGCTTCTTTGACCAACGCTTCCTGCATAAGCCATGGCATGCTGACCTACGAAACAAGTCATTTCGGTAATGGGCTCCGGCCGATTAGCACTCCTGAGGCGCAAGCCAGGGCCCTGGACACCAACCATGAGCCTGGTTCTCTTGCTGGGCTACAGCAT
>CANGZM010000011.1 GCA_947458155.1 Synechococcaceae cyanobacterium
TCTCAACAAAAACTTTTTAGAGGAAAAACCATGAGTCAACAAGTCTGGAAGCTGGTTATCGTTGCGGAGGAAATCCTCTCCAAAAAACTAACCAAGCTCATCAAGGCGGCTGGGGCCACCGGCTATACCGTCAATGCAGCTGGAGGGGAAGGGAGTCGCAACGTGCGCTCCACTGGCGAACCAAGTGTGTCGCACACCCTCTCCAACGTGAAGATCGAAGTGCTCACCGGCACCCGCGAATTGGCAGACAAGATCACCCGTGAGATTGAAGCCAAGTATTACACGGACTTCTCGATCATCACCTACATCTATCAGGTAGAGGCTCTGCGCGATCATAAATTCTAAGCTGGTTGAACCTGTTTTTCTGAGCACCTCCTGCTGGACTTTCACGAAGTCCGAGTTAGGGAAGTCGCTCCATTTCTGATGCCTCCGATGCATACCTGCATCGACGGCTCTTTTCGTGGTTTCTCTTTCTGGCTCCGCCCAACCCACAATGCAGTTTCTTGGCGACAAGGATTTTCTTGCTGGTATTCACAGCTACGAGCGGCAACTCGCAAAGCTTCTCGCTTTCTTGCTGGCTATCGTGATCGGCTTTGCCGTCATCGAACTGGTGGTTGAATCCAGCATCAAAATCGCTCGATTCGAGACGAATTGGTTTGAGGGAGGACTCATCCAGCTTCTTGATCGGCTCCTGATGATTTTTATCGCCCTGGAAGTGCTGCAAAACGTGACCGCCTATCTGCGCGACCAGGTTGTACAAATCGAACTGGTGCTGCTCACGGCCATGACGGCCGTAGCCAGAAAAGTGATTGTGCTACCACCAGGCACCGAAAGCAAACCCCAACTCATGGCCGGTTTTGGGGTGATTGTGGTAGGCATTGCCGCAGCCTATTGGCTGGTCAAACGAGCCAGGAATGACCAGCAATCTGCCTGATCCATTGCCAGCGGAAGTCTGGAATGCACAACGCATCTCCAGGCATTGATCAGCTTTTCTAATCGCTATGATTGCGGCTCCTGGTTGGTCAACAGCTCAGAAATAACCCAATTCCACAAAATAGTTATTACCTTTTTCTTGCCTCACTGCAGACGACACCCCGATGCCTGCGCCACAGAACCGCCCCAAAGGCGACTGCGACGCACTCAGCCAGCACATGCGCGCTGCCATCGGCCGCAATGCGTTGCTCAACGCTGAGGAAGAAATCAGCCTGGCCAGGCTGGTGCAAGGCGGCTGCCGAGTCACCGACGTAGCCCAGGAGATGACCTTGAGAGCCGGCGGCGTGGCCCCCAGCCTGGCCGCCTGGGCCCGAGAAGCCGGCATGGAGGTGCGCCAGCTACAGCGCTGCCTGCGGGAGGCCGACCAGGCCCGCAGTCGCATGGTACTCGCCAACATCCGCCTTGTAGTTAGCATGGCACGCCGTTACCAGCACACCCCTGGGGAGCTGGAAGACCTGATCCAGGAGGGCACCATCGGGCTGATCCGGGCAGTGGAACGGTTTGACCCCAGCCGGGGCTACCGATTTTCCACCTATGCCACCTGGTGGATCCGAGACGGCATCAGCAGTGCCCTGGTGACCAAGGGCCGCACCATTCGCTTGCCCGCATCGATGGTGGATCAGCTGTACCGTCTGCGCCAGACCCAGCAATCCCTGAGCCAGCAGCTGGGACGCGAGCCCAACCTGGAGGAGTTGGCAGCCGCCACAGGGCTCAAGTCCCTGGATATCCGCGAGGTGCTGTTCCGGGCCCAGGAACCCCTGAGCCTGGATGGGCAGCAGAACTCCCAATCCGAATTGAGCCTGCTAGACAGCCTGGCCTGCGACTTGAGCAAGCCCCAGGAGCAGGTGGAAACCGCCCTGATGCAGGAAGACATCCATCAGCTGCTCGATGAACTCCCTGCAAAGGAAGCCGAGCTGCTGCGCCTGCGCTATGGGATCGCAGCGGGGGAAGCCTTGAGCCTGAGCGCCACGGCGCGGCAGATGGGCATCACCCGGGACACGGCCCGTGGCCTGGAACGGCGGGCCAATGCCTCAATCCGGCGACTGTCGACGCGTTACCTGGACCATCTCGAAGCCTGAGCCGATGCCCTGGCACCCCCACCTCTGGCGCCCCACCACCCAGGTGGCCACCGCCTGATTGATGCGACCAGCAGCTGCAGCAGCACCCTCACGGGCATCAGCCGGGCCGTGACAGGCCGTGACAGGCCCCTGAAAGATCAGTAATCCACGCCCCGCTTGAGATCGACGCCCCGTTCGGCGTAGTGCTTGTGGCACACCATCTCGGAGTGGACGCTGGCTAGATCGAAGTAAGCGGGTTGACTTTTACAGCGCCCGGTGATGATGACTTCGGTTTCGGCTGGTTTGCGCAGCAAGGTCTGCACAATCGGCTCCACCGGCAGCAGCTCCAGATCCACCGTTGGATTCAGTTCGTCAAGAATGACGGTTTTGTAGAGACCACTGGCGATGGCGGCGCGGGCGATTTCCCAGGCCCGCTCCGCTTCCACATAATCAATCGGCTGTT
The DNA here is from genome assembly GCA_947458155.1 of Synechococcaceae cyanobacterium. GTDB lineage: Bacteria > Cyanobacteriota > Cyanobacteriia > PCC-6307 > Cyanobiaceae > Cyanobium. The sequence continues at coordinate 2,515 of CANGZM010000011.1, forward strand.
GTTGGCCGCGCCAGACAATGGCATCTCGGCCAGAGCGCAGGTGGTCCACCAGGTGGGGATAACTTTCGCGCAAGGCGGCAATCGCCGCATCCTCGGTGTAGCCGCTGCCGCCTTTGAGCCACTGCAGAATCAGCACCCGATGGCTCTTGTCCAGGCTGATGCCGCGGCCGATGGCCTGCAGGGCCTTGCCCAGGGCGCTGGTGCTTTTGCCCTTGCCATCGCCGGTGTAGATCTCGATGCCATCCAGGCCCAAGGCCTCGGCCCCTAGGGTCTCGGCCCCCAGGGTCTCGCCGAAGGCATCAGCGGCGGGCAGCCGGCGCCGGTGGGCCCGCATCTCCGAATGCAGATCGGCCAGTTGCACCAAGGCTGGCGGTGCCCCCCTGCCCGTGCAGATCACCTCCATGCCGGTGGGTTTGGCGGCGAGGGTGCGTACCACCTCGGCCGTGTCCAGCAGGCCAAGGGCCAGCACTGGATTGAGTTCATCGAGCACCACCACGGAATAGAGGTTGCTGGCGATGGCGCCTTTGGCGATGTCCCAGCCCCGTTGGGCCTCCTGGCGATCGAAGGCGGTGGCCTGCTCGGCATTAAAGAAGTCCCCCCGACCGGTGCGCACCTGGTCGATCAGGTGGGGAAAGCCTTGCTGCAGCGCTTCAATGGCGCCGTCTTCGTCGTAGGAGCGACCGGGACCTTTGAGAAAGCGAAGCAGGAGAACGCGGGTTCGCTGCTGCTCGCAGATCCCCAGGCCGATGGTGCGCAGCACCACCCCCAGGGCCGCCTGGCTTTTGCCCTTGCCATCGCCGTCATAAATATGCAACTGGCCCCGCTGGCGCTCATCGCTACCTGCTGCCGTGCGGATGCCGATGCCCCGGCCCGTGCCCCGCTGGGGCATGCGGGTCACGGCTTGGGCGCCTGTTGTGCTGCCCTTGCCAGGGGTAGACAGGGGACCTGAAGACGGTAAAGCCGCTGAAAGGGGGTTAGGCGGGTTCATCGAGGTGCGGTTCGAAGGCCAGGCTACCGAGATTTCCGCACCCCAGACCCCTGCCCCTTGCCAGGATGGCGGCCATGGTCCCAGCTTCACCCTTCACCCTGCTCGAATCGCTTCCTCCGCCCCTGGAGGGATCCTTGGCCGCCCTGCGCCAGCAGCTGGTGGGTCTGGGCAGGGTGGTGGTGGCCTACTCGGGCGGCGTCGATAGCGCTTTAGTGGCGGCCCTTGCCGCCGAAGTCCTCGGCGATCGCGCCCTGGCGATTACGGGCGTATCGCCGGCACTGGCACCCCATCTGCTGGAGGAAGCCCGCGCCCAGGCGCTCTGGCTCGGGATCCGGCACCAGGAACAGCCCACCGCCGAGCTGGCCGATCCGGCTTACACCAGCAACCCAGAGGACCGTTGCTATGCCTGCAAACGGGAGCTGCATAGCCTGCTGGCACCCATCGCCGCCGCCGCTGGCGGGGCCCGGGTGCTGGATGGCGTCAACCTGGATGATCTAGGCGACCACCGGCCCGGCCTGAGGGCGGCCCGGGAGTACGGCGTGCTGTCTCCCTTGGCCGAAGTCGGTCTGGATAAGTCCGGGGTGCGCCAGGTGTCGCGGGCCCTGGGGCTGCCCTGGTGGGACAAACCAGCCCAACCTTGTCTGGCTTCCCGCTTTCCCTATGGCGAGCCGATCTCCGCCGCCCGCCTGCGGCGGGTTGCCGCTGCGGAGGCCTGGTTACGGCAGCAGGGCTTCCGGGATCTGCGGGTCCGCAGCCAGGGGGAAACCGCCCGGATTGAACTGGCCCTGGCTTGCCTGCCAGGGGCGTTACAGCGTCTGGTCGCTGACGACTTCCGTCAGGCTCTGGTGCAGGCTTTCGTGGCGCTTGGCTTCAGCGCCGTCGGGCTGGACCTGGAGGGTCTTGTCAGTGGCAAGCTCAATCGAGATCTGAGCTCCAATAAAAAATACGAGGATCCTTGAAAGGAATCCCCGTAATTAGGTTGAATGAATGGCATTGGCCTTTGATTCAACTATTTATCGGCGTCAATACCGTTCAGACCAACGACAACTCAGGTTCTCGTTGACTGAAGGCGACGCTACCGGGGGTTTCCCTGCGGAAACTGGTGAGTTTGTGGCGTCCAGATCCCAGTTCCTTAGCAAGCACATCGCAAGCCTTGTCAGGCATGGTGTGGTCGCCACAAGTAAAGACATCCACCGCTGCATAACCCGATTCGGGCCAGGTGTGAATAGAAATGTGGGATTCGGCCAACAGGGCCAAACCAGTCACTCCTTGCGGTTCAAACCGGTGGGTGATGAGATTCAGGAGAGTGGCACCAGCACGTTTCGCTGCTGTCGTGATGGCGTTCCTGAGAAAAGCTTCGTCGTCGAGCTTCGAGGGGTCGCATTCATAAAGCTCGAGAATGCAATGCTTGCCTACCGCATCAGTGATGTTGCTGAGGGGGGCAGGAGAGGCGGAGAAGGCTGGCTTCCATCCCGGGTTCGGGTGGAGGCAGGACAGGCCCTGGTTCATCGAATCGAATCGGACTTCGCTCACCATAGGGCAAAGGTGCAGCTTGAACAGGTGCGGTTTCCCTAGGCCTCGGTTTCGACCCTGCCTGCCTGCAGGCGCACCACCTGGGCCGTATCCCGCCAGCCAGTGGCAAAGGCTTCCAGGTGGGTGGCACTGACCAGGCATTGGTGGTCTTCCCCCACCGCCGCCAGCAGCAGCCTCTGGCGCTGCGGATCCAGCTCCGCAAGCACATCATCCAGCAGCAGCAGGGGTGGGGCGCCCACCACCTGCCGCACCAAATCCAGTTCCGCCAGTTTCAGGGCCAACACCAAGGTGCGTTGCTGGCCGGCCGAACCATGGCGGCGGGCAGTCTTGTCCCCCAAAAGCAGTTCGATTTCATCGCGGTGGGGCCCGACGAGGCACTGCCCCAGGCGGGCTTCCTCAGGGCGTTGGTCCTGAAGCTGGCGCAGCAGGGCCAGCCGCCATGGTTCTTCGGCATCCAGCTCCATGGCCCCTGGCTCCAGGCGGGTGCCGCTGCGGTAGTGGCAGGTCAGGGGTTCCTGCTCGCCCCCCAGCCGCCCCTGCCACCGCACCGCCAGGGGTTCGAGGCGCCGCAGGGCCCGCTGCCGGCGGCGATGCAGGCGGGTGCCCACCACGGCCATCTGCTCGTCGAAGACATCGAGCAGCGCCTGCTGCTGGGCCAGGGGGGAGCGGCGGCGGAGCAGCTGGCTGCGCTGCCGCAGCAGGCGGCCATAGCGGCTCAGCAAGGCGCCGTACACAGGCTCGAGTTGCAACACCACCCGGTCCAGCCAATGGCGCCGCAGGGAGGGTTCACCGCGCACCAGCTCCAGATCAAGGCTGCTGAAACCAACGCAGCGCAGGGGACCGACCAGGTCGATCTGCCGCTCCAGGGTTTTGCCGTTGCGCAGGGCCTGGCGCCCGCCGCTGCGGCGCAAGCGCAGTTCGAGGCTGTCGCCGGCCGCGGTCAGGGCCCGCAGCCGGCTGCAGGATTCCCCCTCGCGGATCAGGTCGCGATCACTGGCGCTGCGGTGCGAACGCAGGCTGGTGAGCAGTTCGACGCTTTCGAGCAGATTGGATTTGCCCTGACCATTGGCCCCGATCACCAGCAGCCGGGGGGCCACCAGATCCAGTTCCAGGGCCGCGAAGTTGCGGAACTCCCGCAGTTCCAAACGTTGCAGCCGCATGGGGAGGAAGCGGCCAGCAGTTAAAATACTTTCATCGGTCAGCCGCACCCTTCCAGGGGTGGCGATGAAAGCATCAGCACCCCCCCAAGGGTGTTTTGGTAGCTTCCAGGCCTGTCTTGGGCATGTAGCTCAGCTGGATAGAGCATCAGATTCCGGTTCTGAGGGTCGGGGGTTCGAATCCCTCCATGCTCGTTGTTGGTCCTCTCCGCCGGAACGGGGAGGATTTTTTCTTCTTTTCATTTCAGTTACCCCTCAGCCCCGGTCCTCGGCCAGCTTGAGGCCCATGGCGCGAATGCCACCTGGGTCAATGACGAAACCGGCGCTACGCAAAGCCGTCAGGGCTTCTGGCGGAGCCGCCAGGGAGATGCTGCAGCCACCCACCTCCCGTCGCAAGCGGGACAGGGCGGTGTGGACCAGGGCCTGCAAGACCTCTTCCCGCAGGGTTTCGGCCGGATCGGTCAGCAGGTCCCAGAGGTTGGCGTTGAGCGCCTGGTCCGTGGTGGCGCGGATGAAGCCCACCCACTGGCCGTTGGCATTGTGGACACCGAGATGCCAGGCGCTGCGTTCCAGGACCCGCTGCCAAATGGTTGCTGTACGGGGGAGTTCGCCGCAGGCGCCCAGCAGGTAGTTGAGATCCGCACTGGTTAGATCAGGTACGGAAACGATGGCGTAACCCTGGGGCAGGCGCGGCAGGGATGGGGAGCTAGTGCGGAAAGGAATCAAGAGGGATTCGGGCGTCATCCCGTGTTGCGCATGCCAGCCGCGATGCCATTGATGGTGAGCAGGGCACCGCGCAGCAGTTCGATGCGGCTGTAGTTGCGATCAGCGCCGCCGCCGGCCTCCTGGCCCTCACTCATGGGGGGTTGGCGGTTCTGGTTGCGCAGGCGGCGCAGCAGAGCCACTTGCAGGAAGCCCAGGGGCACGATGGTGCGGTTGCGCAGATCGACCGAAAGCTGCAGAGCAGGATCGCCATCTAGCAGCCGGGTGTGGTGACTAATTCGCAACACCAGATCGCGGGTGAGGGTGAATTCGCTGGCAATAGCAGCAAAGATCAGCTCGAAGGCCTCCCGGTTCTCCTCCCTGCCGAGGCTGCGCACGTAGTGCTGGGCCAGGTCGAGATCCACCTTCGAAAGGGTCATTTCCACCTTGGAAATGAGCATGCGAAAGAAAGGCCAGCGTTGATAGAGCAACTGCAGCAGGTCCATTTGTTCGGGATCCGCATCCAACTCGGCCTGCAGGGAATGGCCCACCCCATACCAACTGGGCAGCAGGAAACGGCTTTGGGTCCAACCGAACACCCAGGGAATGGCCCGCAGGCTGGAAAGGTCGCGGGCACCACTCTTACGCCGTGCCGGCCGGCTGGAGATCTCCAGTTTGCTGATTTCCTCGATCGGGGTGACCTGCTGGAAGAAGGCCACCAGATCCGGGTTGTCGTAGACGAGGGCCCGATAATGGTTGCGGGAGCGCTGGGCCAGTCGCTCCATCAAGGCGTTCCAGTTCGGGGTGGCATCCAAAGGTGTGGTGATCATGCTGTTTTGCAGGACCGCCGTGGTCACCGTTTCCAGGTTGTAAAGGGCCAGCTCCGGCAAGGAGTATTTGGAGGCCAGCACCTCCCCCTGTTCGGTGATCTTGATCCGCCCCTGCACGGTGCCACTGGGCTGGGCCAGGATGGCCTGGTAGGCGGGTCCGCCACCGCGTCCCACCGAGCCACCGCGGCCATGGAAGAGGCGCAGGGCCACATCGTGCTGGTTGGAGAGCTGTTGCAAGGCAATCTGGGCGCGGTGGATTTCCCAGTTGCTGGCGAGAAAGCCCGAGTCCTTGTTGCTGTCGGAGTAGCCCAGCATCACCTCCTGCAGACGCTGGCCGCCTTCATCTTCCAGCAATTTGCGGTAAAAAGGTTCTTGAAACAGGCGCCCCATCACTTCGGGGGCCCGCTGCAGGTCCTCCACGGTTTCGAAGAGCGGAATCACCAGCAGGCTGGAACGGGGCCTCTGGGGATCCACCAGACCGGCCTCCTTGGCCAGCAGCAACACCTCCAGCAGATCGGACACCGTGTGACTCATGGAAATCACGTAGGTCCTGCAGATGCGGCTGCCGAATTCCTGTTGCAAACGCTGCAACATCCGGAACACCGCCATCGTTTCGGCCGTGCCGTCGCTCCAGCGGGCCGCTGGAGGGATCAGGGGGCGCCGGGTCTGCAGTTCGGCCAGCAGCCAGGTCACCCGCTCGTCTTCTCCCATCTCGCCGTAGGGCTTGGGTAGCTGCAGATAGCGGGTCAGTTCGTCAATTGCATCGCTGTGACGGGTGCTTTCCTGGCGGATATCCAGACTGGCCAGGCTGAAGGCAAAGATATGGACCTGGCTGAGCAGATCTTCGAGGGCTTCACAGTGCAGTCCCGTGACATGGAGACTGTCGCGTATCAGTTCAAGGTCGGCCCGAAAGTCGTCCTCCGAGCCGTAATGGAGTTCTTGGGACCAGGAATTGGCGGGGGCAATGCTGCCAAGGGCCGTGCTGACACCGCTGTGGCCATCGCCCGGAAATTCCCAGCCACTGCGAGATAGCTGGCGGTTGCGCTCCTGGCTGAGTTCGAGACGTTCAAGCATGTAGCTGAGCTTGAGCCGGTAGGGCTCAAGGCGATAACGGGCAGCCCGTTCTTCGTAGATTTCAGGAAAGCGAAGTCGGTCCATCTCCAGGGACTCCAGCAACGCGGGTCCCACCTGGCTCCACTGCATGGAGATACTTAGTTGATCGCGCAGTTCGGACACCTCTTTGGTGTAGCGCTCCAGCATTAGCTGGCGTTGATAGCAAGCTGCCCGCCAGGTGATCTCCGGTGTCACGGAGGGGTTGCCATCGCGATCTGCCCCCACCCAGGAACCAAAGGTGCAGAAGCTTTCGCGCGGCGGTGTCACATCGGGATAACTGGCGGCCAGGGCCATGCGCAGCCGGGTCTGCAGTTGCGGCATGGCATCGAAGAGCACCTGCTGGAAGTAGTGCAGGGCATAATCCACCTCGTCAAGCACGGAGGGCTTGAACTGGTGCAGTTCGTCAGTGCGCCACCAGAGTCGGATCTCCTCCTCCAGTTGCGAGCGCAGTCGTTGCTGTTCATCGGCTCCCAGCGGGCTGTCCAGTTGCAGCTTCTGGATCAGGGCCGCCACCCGCCGCTGCTTGTAGCGCACGGTGTGGCGCACGATCTCGGTGGGGTGGGCCGTGAACACCAGACGGATGTCGAGCTGCCGCAGCAGGTTTTCCAGCTGGGCTGGAGGCACGTTTAGGGCCCGCAGTCGCTCAAACAGTTGGCGAAACGTGGCCGGGGAACTCTGGGCAGCCAGGGGCGGCAGGAAGGGATCGCTGCTGGCGGGGGCAGGGGCGCTACGCAGGCTTTCTAGATAGCTGTCTTCCTCGATGTGCTGTTCGAGGATGTTGATCAGTTGGAAATACAGAGAGAAGGCGCGGGCCGCGGCGATGCCGTCGGCCAGATCCATCGCCTGGATAACCGCCACAATTTGCTCACTTTTACTGCTGGGAGTGTCGCTGTCCCCAGCTGCCGTCTCCGCCGGATGCAGGGGGCCGACGAGCTCCTTGAGACGCAGCAGCCTTTCGAGCTGCTGGGGACCGCATTCGCTGCGCAGGATGGTGAGCCAGAGGTCCTCGACTAGTTCGAGGCGTTCACCCAGCACCCGAATCACCCCCGTCGCCTCTGGTTGGGCAGCGATGGCAAGGGGCAATGGGCCCGTAGCGGCTGACTCCCTCATGGGTGTCGGCGAGGCGGAGGAGGGAGCCATGATCATCCCAAAAGGGGTGTTCGGTCTGTCGCGACGCTGGCCAGCTGAGCGATGTCCCGCTTTTCCATGGCCCTGGCTTCGCTGCTAATGATGGCGCGGATGCTCTCCCCCTGACGCTGCCGCGCCAGCCAGCGGCTGGCCTCATTGCCGTCCCGCAGCACGGCCGTCAAGGGGGCGAGCACGCTGTCAAGCTGCAAGTTGGCGGCCAGGGGGGCCATCGCGACCCGTTCGGTTTCGATCCAATCCCTGGCCCTGATCGATCGGCCGTCGCGCCAGTGGCGCAGCACCGCGTCCAGTCCGTCTCGGGCGACGGCCCGATCGTTGGCATCGGCCAATAGGGCCAGCTCCGGAGCCGTGAATCGGCTGGCCCGCAGGGGATCAAGCCGGTCTTCGTCCTGGAGCAACTGCAGCACCCTCAGCTCGGCCCAGGCGGTGATGGCGCAGAGCACGCTGGCATCGCTGATCAGGTCACAGATGCGGATCTCGACCCGGTTGAGATCATGGGGACGGTTATCGCCATTGGGTCGCACCGAGGTCCAGAGATGGCGGACGTTGTGCATGGCCCCTGCGGCCAGTTGCTCCCCCATCCATTCCACATAGTGGGCGTGGCTTTGAAACAAGGGCACCTGGGGCGGCGTCAGCGGAAACTGCAACCAGCGTTGGGACTGGGCTCCCGTCACCGCACCATCCAGGAAGGGGGAACTGCAACTGAGGGCCAGCAGCAGGGCGCCCTCGCAGCGCATCAGCCGCAACGCCGAGAAAATCTGATGGGTGTTGTCCAGGCCCAGGTTGATGTGCACGCTGGCAGTCACCACCCGGGTGCCATAGGTCCGCTCGATGGTGGCGTGATAGTCGTTGCTGGGGTCGGATCGCACGAACTGACCGCTGTCTCCCAGGCTCAGAGTGCTGCCGGGCAAAATGGTTAGGCCGCGAGGCTGGAGCCATTGGCGCAGTTGACTTCTCGGCTCCAAGAGCAGTTGGAGTTGGCGCCCGTAGTTGGCTTCCGGGACCGTGGTGTACTCCAGGTTGCGATTGTCGGGTTCCGTGACGAATCCCGGCAGGGACCCGGCGGCCTCGGCGGCACAACCAACTACCGTGCCGTCCGGCCAACCGGTGTACATCTCCACCTCGAAGCCCTTGAGCAGGAGGGGGCCGCTCACGCTGCTGCCTCACTGGGGCGGTCCAGGCAAGCGATGGCCTTGAGCATGCCGCGGGCCTTGTTAAGGGTTTCCTCGAACTCGCTGGCCGGATCGGAGTCGGCCACAATGCCCGCTCCGGCCTGGACCAGCACCCGCCAATCCCCGTTGCCAGCGGGCAGAACCACCATGGTTCGGATGGTGATGGCCGTATTGAGGGCACCACCAAGGTCCACGGCCCCGTATACCCCGGAGTAGGGGCCACGGGCCTGGGGTTCGAGGTCATGAATCAATTGCATGGCCCGAATTTTGGGGGCGCCGCTGACGGTACCGGCCGGAAAGCAAGCCATCAGTAAATCCCAGATGTCGTAGCCCTTGGCCAACAGGCCCTCCACCTGGCTGACGATGTGCATGACGTGGGAGTAACGCTCGATAACCATCAGCTCTTCGACCCGCACCGATCCCGGTTCACAGACCCGACCCAGGTCGTTGCGGCCCAGATCCACCAGCATGACGTGTTCGGCCCGTTCCTTGGGATCGGCGAGCAATTCTTGCTCCAGGCTGTCATCCTCGGCGGGGTTGGCCCCCCGGGGGCGGGTGCCGGCGATCGGCCGCAGGGAGGCCCGCACCACCTCGCCTGCCAGAGGTTCGGCCTGCACCATCACCTCGGGGCTGGAGCCAATCAGATACCAGTCCCCGAAGTTAAAGAAGGCCATGTAAGGAGAGGGATTCACCATCCGCAGGCTGCGGTAGAGGTCGAAGGGATCTCGACGCACCCTGGTTTCCAGCCGCTGGCTCAGCACCAGCTGGAATACGTCGCCGGCGGCGATGTGTTCCCGGCCCGTCTGGACCGCCGCCTCAAAGCTCGGCTGGCTGTAATTGCTGCGGGTCGCCAGCGTGGTTGTCGGATCCAGTCCGTGCTCCTCCCGCCAGTCGAGGGGAATGGCGTGGGCGGGCAGGGGGCCATGCATGCGGGCTTCGAGGCGGGCAATGCGCTCGGCAGCCTGTTGCCAGGACCGTTGGGGGTCGGCGTTGTGGCTGAGATCGGCGTAGGCCACGGCCGTGATCTGGCGTTTGACCTGGTCGAACACCAACATGCTGTCCGCCAACATCCAGCAGCCATCTGGTGGATCCCCGGCCGCCGTGGGGTGCACCGGCACGGTGGGCTCGATCCAGCGGATCAGCTCATAACCCCACATGCCAAACAACTGGCCCACCGGGGGCAGCCCCGGGACCGGGGCTGGCTTGAGGTCTGCCAGCTGTTCGCGCAGCCAGCTGAAGGGATTGCCCTCCAGCAGCTCCTGGCCCCCATCGCGCCAGCGGCGTTCGCCCCGCTCTCCCCGCCAGGTGAGGGTCCAGAGGGGGTCGCAGACCACAAAGCTCCAGCGGCCAAGCCGCTCACCGCCTTCGACCGACTCCAGCAGGACTCCCTGGCGACTGTCCTCGGCCACCTTCAACCAGGTGGTGAGAGGCGTTTCCAGATCGGCGGGCCAGCGTTTCCAAAGCGGTATGTAGGTGGATCCCTGCTTGGCAAGGACCCTGAGGGCGTCAAGGTCTGGACTGGGTTGGGAACCCGACATCGGGGCGCAGGCGGGCAAAAAAAAACGGGGCAATCGGCCCCGCAGTTATAGGGCCAAGGGCTGGCCGAAATCAGACTTGATAGGGCTCCTTGCCGCTGAATTTGAGTCCGGCGGGGTTGGGGTTTTCGCCAATCCGACGGGCATTGTGGCCAACCATGGGCCGGCCTTCGTTGACTTTTTCTGGGAAGACTCCGTCCTTGGGATGCAGAAATTCTGTGTCACCACCGGGGTAAATCCGGTAGATCTTGTAATCCTCAATGCGGGGCTTGAACTTGGTGCGCAGCTGGGTGCCGAGGGCCAGGCACTGCTCTTTGCGGGCGAAGTACATGATGTTCTCGCCGGCGTTCATCTCCGCCGCGCCGCCGGTAGGTAGTTCAAACACCTGGGCCGCATCGCTGGTCCAGGTGATTGCATATTTCTCTTCGGTTTCGGCCGAGTTCAGCAAGCCACCCGTGCTGCCGATGAACTTGGGGAGTTGACCGTTGAGGGCCGTCGCTGGCATGGCTCGCAGTCCGTTTGCACGGGAAACTAGCACCGTGTTTTTGCCAGAACCGCTGCCTTGCTCCCAGTCTTCACACCCGTCAACAAACGGACCCGGCGGGCTCAGCCTTGGCGATCCGCCAGGGGGAAGAACACGGTCAGGGAGCTGGCGCCCCGTTCGGTCAGCCGCCCGCCCAAACGGTGGAAGAGGCGGCGGGTGGCCTGTTGACTCAGTTGCAACCCCCCCGTGGAGGGGTTCCAGCTCAATACGGGTCCCACCGGTTCCGCCGCAGCGGCAACAGGCAGGCCATCCCTGGGCTCGTTGTCATCACTGCTGAGCTGCAGTTTCAGGCGCGAGCCAGCGGGCCGCAGCCGCACCAGCACCCGGCTGCCAGTTCTGAGGGTGCGGCTGAAACGATCCATAAGGCCGCCAAGCATCGTTTCCAGCCGGCTGGGGTCGCTGAGCACCGGCGGCAGATCGTCGCTGATGGCCAGCACGAGTTGCAGGCCCCGTCGGGCTAATTGACGGCTCCACAGGTCTTCCAGCTGGTGCAGCAGGGCGCTCAGATCGGTGCGGGCCAGCTCGCTGGCCGGCAAGGGACTGCCGCTGCCGGGTTGGCGCTGGAGTTCGGCGGCCAGAAAAATCAGCCCGAAGCGGTCGATCTGTTCGCTGCATTCCCCGTCGATCTGCTCCAGCCGTTGGCGCACCACCGTGGGCAAGTCCTTGCGCCGCAGCATGGAGCGAATCAGGGTGCGGATCGTGGCCAGGGGGGTCCTGACTTCGTGGGTGAGGGCCTCCAGCAGGGCCAGCTCGCCATCCACCTGATCCTTGCCGTTGGCCTGCCGTCGGGGCGGGTGGATGATCGGCTGCAGGGTGACGCTGGGGGCCATGCTGGCCAGCCGTCCCGCCAGCAGGGGCCAGAAGCGCAGGGCCAGCTGGGGGTTGTTTCTCAGGGGTCCGAGGGACTGCAGGGCCGCCCGCAGCCGGGCCGCTTCGCCGGGGTCGTCCTCCTGTAAACGCTGATCCAGGCCATGGAGGATCAGGGTGACGGCCTCGGCGTCAAAGCGCACCAACAGGCGGCGGGCTTCCGGGGACCCTTCCAGGGCCATCGCCACCTGCAGATCCTGGGTGATCACCACCAGCAGGGGGTCTGTGCCATCGCCCTCTCGCAGGGGCAGACGGCGGCAGCTGCCCGTCGGCCTGGCGGGATCAAGGTCCGCCGGGCTCGCCCCCCGTTGCAACTGGGGTGGACCGCCGCGGGGCAGCACCTGGGCGAGCTGCGCCGGAGCCCAAACCCAACCTTTGAGGTGTCTCAGCAGGTTGGGGGAGTAAAGCGCCGGCAGGGGCATCGCCAACCAGACGCCCCGTTGGCTCAAGACCGGGTCCAGCAGATCGTCCTGCAGGGTGGCCAGGGCGGCCCACCATTGACGGCGAACGCTGTCCTCATCTCCGCGACCCGCTGGCGCCCCTTCGGCCAGGTGTTGATGGAGAGAGGCGAGACTCACCACCAGCGTTGGCTGGCGTGGCTACGGCGGCCGACGGAGGCGCATAAGCCGAGGGAGACGAAGTTGACGAGCATCGCCGAGCGTCCGTAGCTGACCCAGGGCAGGGGAATACCTGTCACTGGGCCCAAACCAATGGTCATGAAGATGTTGACCACCATCTGAAACATCAGCATCGCACCGACCCCCACCACCACCAGCGACTCGACATCGGTACGGGCGTGGACGGCAATCTGGATCAGGCGCCAGCAGAGCAGGGCGTAGGCGGCGACCATCAGGACGGAGCCCAGGAAGCCCATTTCTTCGCCCACGGCACTGAAGATGAAATCGGTGTGCTGCTCGGGAATGAAGCGCAGTTTGGTGAGCAGGCCGTGCATCAGGCCGGTGCCCCAGAGGCCCCCCGAGCCGATGCCCACCTTGCTCTGCAGCAGGTGATAGCCGCCGCCGAGGGGATCTTTGGAGGGATCCAGGAACAGCACCAGCCGATCGCGTTGGTACTCCTTGAGGCCGTGCATCCAGAGCTGGGGGGTGATCACGGCGAAGAGCACCTGCACGCCGCTGACCACCGCCAGCCCCACCCGTTTCCAGGGGAGGCTGCGCCAGGCCAACCAGCCCATCAGCGGAATCCAGGCAAGCAGGGCCCAGGGGAAGGTGCCCGCCAGGATCGCCGACAGCAGGGGGGACAACAGCAAGACCAGCCAGGGCAATGGCAAGCCGGCCCAAAAGAGCATCGCCAACACGATGGCTCCAAACACCAGGGAGGTGCCCAGATCGGGTTGGATGAAAACCAGGAACCAGGGCACACCGATCAGGCCGAGCGGACGGACCAGATCGACGGGCCGTTCCACCGGATGGCGCGACAACAGCCCAGCCAGCAGCAGGATGGCCCCGAGCTTGGCGAATTCGGAGGGTTGCACGTGGAAGCCGGCGATGCTGATCCAGCGCTGGGCCCCAAGGGCTGATGTGCCCATAAAGCGCACGGCCAGCAACGAAAGAATGGTGAGGCCATAGATCGGCCAGAGCAGGATGCGTAGCTGTTCCAGGGGAATGCGGGCCACCAGCAGGCCCAAGGCCATGCTGACGGCGGCCGTGATCCAGTGCTGGTACCAGTCGGCGTAATCAGCCTGGCGCTGGGTGCTGGCGATCAGGATGCCGGCCACCACGGTGAGCCAGAGGGGCACCCCCCAGAGAATCCAGTCGACGGAGCTCCCTTGCCTTTGGCGGCGGTTGCGGCGCAGGGCTTGGGCCCGGGCGTTGCCGAGGGCGACCATCGCGATCAGGCGGGCTTGGGAGCCAGGGCGGCCAGGCCGCTGACCCGGCTAGCCAGGGATTGGAAAGCCTGGGCCGTGACCGAAGTGGGGGCACTCAGCACCGCCGGCCGCCCCTGGTCGCCCCCTTGCATCACGGGCATTTCCATGGGCAGCTGGGCCAGCAAGGGCACCTCCGCCTCGGCGGCTAGGCAGGCACCGCCACCGCTGCCGAAGAGGGCATAGCTGCGCTCCGGCTGGTCGGGGGGGATGAAGGCGCTCATGTTTTCCACCACCCCCAGCACGGGGATGCCCATCTGCTGGAACATGGCCAGGCCACGCCGGGCATCCTGGAGCGAAACCTGCTGGGGGGTGGTGACAATCAGCACACCCGCCATTGGCACGGCCTGGGCCAGGGAAAGCTGGGCGTCGCCGGTGCCCGGTGGCAGGTCCACCACCAGCACATCCAAGACTCCCCAGTCGACTTGGTAGAGAAACTGGCGGATGATGCCGTTGAGCATCGGTCCCCGCCAGATCACCGGCTGGTCGTCGGCGATCAGCAGCCCCATGGACACCATCACCAACCCGCAGGTAGCGATCGGCGTGAGGCATTGGTCAGCCCCTTCACCCCGAACCTCCGGGGTGCGGCCGGCGACGCCCAGCATCGTCGGGGCATTGGGGCCATAGATGTCGGCGTCCAGCAGGCCGACCCTGAGCCCGGAGTGAACAAGGGCGCAGGCCAGATTCACGGCCACCGTGCTCTTGCCGACGCCCCCCTTGCCGCTGCTGACGGCGATTACCTTGGCCACCCCGGGGATCGGCTGACGCTCGGGCCCCTGGCTCTGGCCATGGCCGGCGCCGCCGATCGGTCCGGAGGAAGCGGGTTGGGCTACTTCGATCTGGACATCGTCGATGTCAGGGAGGCTGGTCAGGGCCGTGCGGGCCTCCGAAGCCAGCCGGTCGCGCTGGGCGGCGGCGAATTGGGGCAAGGCCAGGGTGAGGATGGCCCGGTTGCCCTGACGGCGCAGCCCCGGGATCCAGCCAAGCTCGTTGAGGGGGCGGCCGCTGCCGGCATCACAAACAGTTTGAAGCGCCTGCCGCAGGGCCTGGTCGTCACTGGCCATCCGGGTTGTCAGGGTCTGCTTCAATGCCGATACTAAGCGGATGGGTGAGCGAAGAGCCCAGGGGCCGGGAGCCTCTGGGCGCCGGGGCTGGGGCCGCTGGGCACCAGGGCTGGGGTGCCAGAGGCTCCCGGAGTACTACCGGAGTATTGGAATAGGGTCGCCAACGGTTTTGGCCCCAGGCCGCCTTTCCCATGGAGATGCCTCCCGTCGACTCCCGCAGCCGGGCCAGAACCCTGTTGATGGGGCTGCAGGATTCGATCTGTCAAGGGCTCCAGGCGCTCGATGGTGAGGGCCAGTTTCAGGAGGAGAGTTGGCAGCGGCCGGAGGGCGGCGGTGGCCGCTCCCGCGTCATGAAGGAGGGCCGAGTCTTCGAGCAGGGGGGCGTCAATTTTTCGGAAGTGGAGGGGGCCCAACTGCCGCCTTCGATCCTCAACCAGCGCCCTGAGGCCGAAGGGCACCGTTGGTTTGCGGTCGGCACCTCAATGGTGCTGCACCCCCGCAATCCCTGGGTGCCGACGGTGCATCTCAATTACCGCTACTTCGAGGCCGGACCGGTGTGGTGGTTCGGTGGTGGCGCCGACCTGACCCCCTATTACCCCTTCCTGGAGGATGCCCGCCATTTCCATCGCACCCTTAAGGGGGCCTGTGACAGCGTTGATCCCCGTTACTACAAGGTATTCAAACCCTGGTGCGACGAATATTTTTATCTGCGCCACCGCCAGGAAACCCGCGGTGTCGGCGGTATTTTTTACGACTATCAAGATCCCGGCGGCGTGCTCTATAAGGGATCAGAACCCGAGGCAGCGGCGGCGGCCGTGGCGGCGGCCAGCGGCCCGATCGAGCAGGACTGGGAGAAGCTGTTTCGCCTAGCTTCCGCCTGCGGCCAGGCCTTCTTACCCAGTTATGGGCCGATCGTCGAACGGCGTAACAACCTGGCCTACGGCGAGACCGAAAGGCAGTTTCAGCTCTATCGCCGCGGCCGTTACGTCGAATTCAATCTGGTCTTTGATCGGGGCACAATCTTCGGCCTCCAGACCAATGGCCGCACCGAATCAATCCTGATGTCACTACCGCCGCTAGTGCGCTGGGAATATGGCTACACCCCGGCCCCGGGCAGCCGGGAAGCGCTACTGACCGAGGTGTTTACTCGCCCACAGAATTGGCTTGAAGATCCCGGACTGGACGCCCTGTGCCTACCGCATCAGGCGGTGGGTTGAGCGGCGGCCAGCGGCGGGCCAGCGGAGAGCCACCGCGACCCATGCCGGCCTCGATGGCATTGACCACCCGCCAGGCGATTAATTGCACCGTTCGCTGACGGGTGCGTGGGTCCCGCAGGGAGGCCTCCAGGTTGCCTTCGAGCTTGCCGATTTCCAGCAGGCCGATGCCCCGTTTGGGGCCGCCCAGCATGTCGCGGAAATTCATCGGGTAGGCCCCGAATTCCTGGGCCAGGGATTCGTCGATGCGGCTGAAGGGCCGATGCAGGGGCGGGATCAGACCCGAGCCCACCCCATCAGGTCCGTAGGCGTCGAAGTGGATCTCCAGGGCATAACCCCCGGCTGCGGCGAACTGGCGACCGTAACTCCAATTGGTGCCGGGATCGTCGCCGTTGACGATGGTGCGCACCGGCGGTTTATAGAACTGAATCCGCAAGCCCCGCTGCTGGCCCAGGGTGGCGATGGCGTGGGCCACCACCAGGTTCCAGTAGTGCTCGTCGGTGATGCCGGGGTACATCGGCGGTTGGCGGTAGAGAGCCACCGCTTCGCCGCTGGTGCCGGAACCGGAAATGCCCTGGGAGTCGGCATGGCCGGCCAATACCAGGATGGGGGTGTCGCGACTGACCGCCCGCATGCCGACCCAGTCCTTGCGCATCGGGCTGCGCACACCGGTGAGCGGGTGATAGGGCAGGGCTTGACTGCCGGCTTGGTTGGGTTGGACGGTACGTAGCACCAGGGGTTGCTGCTGGGCCCTGGCCACCAGGGGCAGGATCGAGCTGAGCAGCAGGCCGGTGGCGACCAGGCGCCGGATGGAGAGGGTCATGGGGGGGTCAGATCGGAGAACGGAGCAGGGCACCGTCGCTGGCCAACCCAAGACGGGGGCCCAGTTCGGCTTCCATGGCGATCAACTCGTCGCGGTGGGCCCGTAGTTTGAGACTGCTGCCTGCGGCGCTGTCGTCGCTAATGAGACGCAGCTCCAGATTTTCATTGCGGGTCGCCCGGCGCCAGTACACCAGACCGGCCAAGGGGCCAAGGGCCGCCAGGCCCAGGCTCCACCAGCCCAGGGCAGGCTGGAGCTGGCGCAGTACCAGGCCCAGACAGCCGGCGCCGATGCCTGCCAGCACAGACAGCAGCACCGCCAGGGGGCGACTGGCCCGCACCTGGCCGCGAAAGCTCAACCAGCGCCGGTCGGGATCACTGGCCTCGGCACTCCAACCCCGCTCCAGCAGCCACTGGGTCAGCCCTTGCAACACTTCCAGGGGTGGGCGGGGGGAATGGACCTCCACCACCGTGGTGCGGTCCTTGCTGGCGGCGCGCAGAAAGAACACCAGGCCAACGGCCAGCAGCAGGGTCAGCAACAAGGTGGAGCCCGGAATGGGCATGGAGGCAACGGCCGCAAAGCAGGCATTCTGTAACACTTGAGTCCCTGCTGCGACGCTGCCCTGCCGTGGCCTGGGGGAGCATGGAGGCCCTCGACACCATGGCGATGACCCAGGCCCCAACCGCCCCGGCTGCGGCCCAACCGCCCCCGGCCCGCTTTGCCGTCTTCGATGGTGATCTGGACGACGCTTGGCTGGCCCTCTATGGCGGGGCCAGGGCCCTGGCGGTAGATACCGAAGCCATGGGACTGGTGCACGGCCGGGACCGGCTCTGCCTGGTGCAGCTATGTGATGAGCACGACAACACCTGTTGCATCCGCATCTCCCGGGGCCAGCAGGCTGCGCCCAGGCTCAAGCTGCTGCTGGAAAATCCGGCTGTCGAGAAGGTGTTCCATTTCGCCCGTTTCGACCTGGCGGCCCTGGCCGAGGGGCTGGGCATCACCGTGGCGCCGTTCTTCTGCACCAAGGTGGCCAGCAGGCTGGCCCGTACCTACAGCCCCCGCCATGGGCTCAAGGATGTGGTGAATGAGCTGGTGGGTGTGGAGCTGGACAAAAGGGCCCAGAGTTCGGATTGGGGCCGGGTCGAAGAGTTGACGGAGGTCCAACTCGCCTATGCCGCCGGTGATGTGCGCTGGCTGATCGGCGCCCGCGATCGCCTCGAAAAAATGTTGCGCCGGGAGGAGCGCTGGGAGCTGGCCGAGCGCTGTTTTGCCTGCTTGCCCGTCTTCGCCGATCTCGACCGCCAACATTTCGGCTCGGTGTTCGAGCACTGAAGCGGCGGCGGCCCAGCGGCCTGCCCCTGAGGGCTACCCCCAAGGGCAGGCCCCCCAAGCGGAACCAGGCCTGAGGGCAAGGGTTCAGGGGGGATTTGAGCACCGACGGCGTCACTTAATGGGGGCTCCGCCGCCGGCTCTGGTGTTGCGCCGCCTTCAGTCTTCGGTCATGAAGTTTTCGTCGTTACCGACGGCGCCCAGCTGGTCGGTGAACAGGCTGCCGTTGTCCACACCGGCGGCCAGGGCTTCGGCCAGCATCGATTCGGCCAGGGCAATGCGGGCGGCCAGGTCTTTGATGCCGTCCTGGGAGGCCTTGATGTCCACCTTGCGGCGGGCCGCTGACTGGCTGATGCCCAGTTGGCTGGCCAACCTGCCGCAGGCGGCGTTGTAGTGGCGATCGGGGATGGCGACCATGGGGGTTGGCTCAGGCAAAGGGTTGGGCTGAGATCGGCCCCGCTTCCATCATCTCCTGACCGCTGCCATCATCCCCTGCCCCCCGGGCCCGTGGGGCTGAGCAAATGGGCCTGCACCAACTCGGCCAGGCGGACGCTGCCGCCACAAGGACCCATGCGCTGCCGCCCGATCGCCCCGAGCTGCTGACGGCGCACACCATTATTGAGCAGGGCGGCCAGTTTCTGGGCGAGTTCGCCGCTGGAGTGGCAGGGTTCGACAGCACCCCCCAGGAGCCGGCTCTGGCGCCGAGCAAAAGCCGCCTTGAACTGGGGACCGGGGCCCGGCAGCGATAGGGCCGGTACCCCAAGCCCCACCAGTTGCTCCGTGGCCGTGCCGGCGGTGGCCAGGCCCACTTCGGCCAGGGGTGCCCAACGGTCGAATTGCCGGGGGCCCAAAAGCAGCCGCACCGACCCCCGCCCCCAGGCGCTGGCGGCGCCGCTGCCTGCCGGCACCGTCTGGGGCCGGAAGCCCGCGCCCTCCAGCAGCGGTGCCAACTGCTGGGGGCTGGGGAAGGATCCCAGGGCCACCAAAACCGTGAGGGATTGCCCCACCAAGGCGGCCGGCAGATCCCCACTGGGGCCATGGGGGAGGGCCCCCAGCAGCCGCTCCAAGTTGTGCAGGGCTTCTGGCGCCCTACTACCCGGCAACAGCAACAGCCGCCGCTGGCCGTGCAGCCAAGCGGGCCACGGGGGGAAGGCGCTGAAACCATCCATCATTGGGTTGCCTGGGGAGGTGGCCCGCACCCGGTGGCCCCGCAGGCCCCGGGCCGTGAGCGCATCGCGCACGGCCACCAGGCGGCAACGGGGCCGGCCCATCAGGGCCCATTCCCAGGGATCCCATTCGCTGCCCTTGCTGCGGTGGTAGAGGTCGGCCAGGGGGCTGGACCCCCAACCGGCCGGGGGAGGCGAGCGCCAGGTGTAATCACTTTTTGGGGTGCCGACAAAGCCGTAGGGGCCGCCTCCGGCCCAGGCCAGCAGCAGGGGCAGCAGGTCGCCGACCGCCAACACTGGCTGCCCTCCCCGGCCCCAGCGACGCACCAGGCGCCATTGGCGCCAGCTCAGCTGGGCCAGGCCGGCCCCCAGGTCCCGCAGCAGGCCGGAGACGCTCTGGTTGCTGAAGCCGCCGCTGGGCAGGGGGCGGCGGGGGCCGTAGCGCTCCAGCAATCCCTCGCACTCGGCGGCGTCAAAGGCAGAGCCCACGCCCACCAAGGGCATCACCAGCAGTTGCAGGCCGGGCTGGCGGGCCTTGAGAGCCCGCATAACCTGCAGAGCGATCAGGTCTTCCCCATGGCCGTTGCTCAGGACCAGGAGTCGGTGGGGCATGCCATGGCTGATACGATCCGCTGCAGGGAGTTTGCTCCCCGGCGGCGGCATGGCCAAGTGGTAAGGCAGAGGATTGCAAATCCTTTATCCCCAGTTCGAATCTGGGTGCCGCCTTTTTGTGGCGAGTTCCAAATCCACCTTATCTGGTGCCTCCAGGGTCATTTGACCCCTCTTGACACAATTTGTGGGGCTTTTCTAAGCGCCTCTCTTTGATTCTGAAACTGCTCTGGCGGAAGGTGAGCGGAAGGTGAAGAGGGGTCTGACTTGGGTGCCCTCAGCGGTTCCCAGGATTCACCTTCTCACCTTTCGCATCAGGTTGCTTTCGAGCCACCCTCACCTTCCGCCGCCGCTGGGTCCCACACCCCCCACAAACCGCCCTCAGAGCACCTCCAAGACCCTGCTGCGTCCCCCTTTGTGGCACAGGCGCACAACGCCTTACTTGTGGCAAGAACCCTGCTCCGTAGGCACCTCTTTGTCACCCCCAACAGTGCCGAGCGGTTCAGGCAAACCCTTGAGCGGATCTGAACGAGGAGCGGTCAGTGGTCCTAGAGGCGTAATGGTTGTGCTTCTGCCCACGGTTATGGATCAGCACCCAGGGGATGACTTGTGGCAGTTGCAACCCGATGACGGAGGCGGTCAAGGTATAGTCCTACCACTCCCCCGAAGCGGTATGTCGGCAGCAATAAATCCGCCTCAGGCACGACATAAACCTACTCAAGCAAAAAGTAAATACCGTCCAGAGATTGATGGTCTAAGGGCGTTTGCGGTGGTTGCTGTCATCATCAACCACTTCAATAAGGATTTGCTGCCAAGCGGATATATGGGTGTTGATATTTTCTTTGTAATCTCTGGGTATGTGATTACATCATCGTTGGCGGACAGAAAATCCAAGAATTTCCTTGATTTCCTGACTGGGTTTTACGAGCGGCGAATAAAGCGTCTTGTGCCTACGCTGGTGGTCTTTGTTCTGATCACGAGCGTTTTGATTTCACTTTTCAATCCAGAACCTGGAGTTGCTCTGGGTCTTGGGTGGAGGTCACTATTTGGGATTTCAAACATAAGTCTCTATCGAGCTTCCACTAACTACTTTGCCGAATCAACAGAACTGAATCCCTTCACACACACCTGGTCACTTGGCGTGGAGGAGCAGTTTTACATTTTGTTCCCATTCCTGATCTGGTTTTCGGGATTCGGGCAGCAGACGGCAAAAGGAGCAAGAAACCTTTTCTTCTGGGTCGGAGCAATGACGATTGCTTCACTGATCGGATTCATTTACCTGTATCAGGTCAATCAACCTGCCGCTTACTTCCTGACGCCTCCCAGATTTTGGGAGATGGCAGCAGGATGTCTGATTTTTATCGGCTTTCAGAAACGGGCAAGGATTGAGCAAGCACTAGAGCAGGTGCCACCGCTGTTGGTAGTGATGGTGATGGTTGGTGTGATGTTCCTTCCAGTATCGGCGGCAGTTCCAGCGACGATTGGAATTGTGGTGCTTTCAGCGATTCTGATTGCCTGCTTGAAGCAAGGCACTGCTGCCTATAGGTTTTTCACACTTAAGAAGATTGCATATGTCGGTCTGATTTCTTATTCGCTTTACTTGTGGCACTGGACAGTCCTTTCAATCAGTCGCTGGACTATTGGGATTCACTGGTGGTCAGTGCCGTTTCAGGTCGGACTGATGGTTTTGATGGCAATAGGGTCTTATCAATGGATTGAGTCACCAATACGACATAGCAATCGCTGGAGACAAAGCAAGAGTAGTTTATTGACATTTAGTTTATTATTGCCATTAATCGGCACCGCCGCCCTGGTAAGAACTTTTGGTAAATCACAAATTGGATCTTATTTTTTTATTGGCGACAAACGAGTCACCGAACAGTTGGGCGGACTAGGGAGCACCGCAAGAACACATTACGCAACCTCAGGATGGAGCACGGAGAAATGCGCGTTTACTGGCAAGAAAGACTCAGGGAGAGATCTCCTGTTGGAAGACTGTCATTTGAAATATGACCAAGGGACGGGCAGGCAAAAGAGCAAAAAGATTCTTGTAATCGGGAATTCCTTCAGTGTCGCCCAAATCAGGATGTATGAATCCCTGAGCGCTGATGGTTACAGGGTTTATTTAACATCTGGGTGGGGATGCCAAATTGTAAAGACACTAAAAACCCAAAATAGTGGATGGAAAGAGTCTTGTGAATTCTACAACGGAACTGTGATTCCAAAATTAATTAAGGATTTGTCCGCTGGTGATGTACTATTGATGATCAGCGATGTTTCAACGTTTGCAACTGAGCACAATAATGAACTAAGCGGATTGGATCAGGGAGAAAATGAAATCCTAATCAATGGCAAACCATCCTCCTTGGGTGATCGCCTTGCGGAAGCGAGAAAAGAACTTGAATCCATCATTCACCAAATGAAAACGAAAGGCGTCAGGGTTGTCATTCAAGATATGACACCGCTTACAAGAAAATACCCTGAACCATCAACCTGTATTGACCCGCTTGGAATAAAGGGCGCATCTAACTGTGTTTTTTACGAAAAAGGGCGTCACAAGATTGCAAGGGCAAAATTCTCGGAAATGCTCAAGGCGCTCAGCAGAGAGAACTCAAATCTATACATACTTGACTTGTTTGATCTTTTATGCTCCAAGTCTAGATGTGACTATACGGATGGGACTGGCAACCTCCTGTACCGTGATGCCGCTCATTTATCTGATTACGGGTCACTCCAGGCGAGCAAAGTCCTAAGGATACTTGTCGGGACTAATTCAAAACAAGTATCTTCTGCGAGGTTGTTGGCGTCGCCTTGATTGTCACTAGATGCCTTGGAATGGTGTTTGATGTTGATCTGCTGCTTTTATCGCTTTGAACCAAATAATCGGGTCTCGGAATAGATACCTCTTCGTTGAATGTCAAAGCGTAAATCCTGCCCGTCAGCGTTCCAAAAACCGAACGGAAACCAGATAATTACCACAGACCAGCGAAACAGGCGTTTTACCGTTCCAGAAACAGTTGTAGGGTGGTAGCGTTACCGCAACACCCCTTCTTGGAAGAGTGACCGCCCGAAGCGTTGGTTGTGCACGCTGCTCAACCACCCATCAGAACACCGATGCCAAAGTCGCTGCTCTAAAAGCAACAGGATGTGCGGTGATCTTTCAGGGGACCATCTGCACCAGGACTACAGAGAAGGACCGCCCTCAACTCCAAGCTGCGCTCAATGCTCTGGCTGAGGGTGACGAACTGGTGGTGGCGAAATTGGATCGCCTGGGTAGGGATCAACGGAGCGTCATCAACCGCCTCCAAGACCTCCAGGATCGGGGCATTCACATTCGCACCCTGGACAATCTATTTGATAGCGCCCCTTCGAGTGGTGTAACTCAGGAGGCCCTGGGACCCTTTCTGGAGGGTGAACAGGATCAGTCGTGGAATGACTGCTTGCATGCTGATTGCTCAGCTCCATCTACTTACTATAAACCCTTGTCGCTGAATGTTCAACTCAGCGACTGAGGAGATTCGTGTAGATCGATTAATGAGCTGGTGCGCTTCGGCTGATTGTTATTGACGCCTACTCTGACGGAACAGCATCGGTGAGGTCCAACAGTTTCTCAGGTTGGGGGATTTAGGTCATGGTGGCCTCGGAGAAGAAGCGGCGGTGCTCCAGCTGCCACTCCTCCTGCTGCTCCTGCAACTGGCTGCCCACCAATCGCATAATCGCAGCGTCATTGAGGGCCCGCATCACCTGCAGGGCGATCAGGTCTTCCCCATGGACATTGCTTAGGACCAGGAGTCGGTGGGGCATGCCATGGCTGATACGATCCGCTGCAGGGAGTTTGCTCCTCGGCGGCGGCATGGCCAAGTGGTAAGGCAGAGGATTGCAAATCCTTTATCCCCAGTGCGAATCTGGGTGCCGCCTTGGGATTTTTGGGCGATTGCTTACCAATTTCCTTTGCTAATGGTGTGCACCTGCCAGCTGATGCTGAA
>CANGZM010000012.1 GCA_947458155.1 Synechococcaceae cyanobacterium
TCGCACCGCCATCGTCATCGCCCACCGGCTGGCCACGGTGGAAGCGGCGGATCGCATCTTGGTGCTGCGCCAAGGACGCCTGATCGAACAGGGCAACCACCTTGAACTACGCCGCGCTGGCGGCCTTTATGCCCAGCTGGCTGACCTGCAGGAAAAAGGGTTGGCGGCCCTTTAAGCCCCTCGCGCAGCCCCCGCCAAAGCCAAGGGTTCCAGCCCGGGTCCTGCCTTCAAGCCGATCGCAGCGAACCAGCCCAGCAACACTTCGGCCAGTAGTTCGGGCTGCTGGCACATGGGCAAATGGCCGCCCTTGGCGATCAGCTCCAGCTGGTGATCGGGGGCAAAGCTGGCCAGGTGGCGCACATAGCGGGGCTCCATCACCCGATCCCGCTCACCGACAATCCACAGGCTTGGCACTGTCAGCGCTGCGGTGAGCATGGGCAGCTGCCGCACCGCCTCGCGACGGGTACTGGTGGCCAACAGCCCCCGGGCGGCCCGGGTTTCCGCCATCAGGGGGCCCCGCCAGGGTGATTCCGCCGCCCAGGGCCCCAGCCAGCTGGGCCGCAGCTGCAGCAACACCGCACCACCGCGCCGCAGCCGGGCGAAGGGACGCGGTTGATAGACGCCGCCCCCAGAACCGATCTGCACCATGGCCGCCAGCTGCGATCCCAGCAGGGGCGCCGCATGCAGGGCCACACTGCCCCCCAGGGAATGGCCCATCAGCACAATCGCTCGACCCCGGGCCTGGCGCCTGGCGGCGTCTGCCAGCCAACGCCCGTAGCTGGCCAGACTGGGCTGCAGCTGCCTGGGGCGGGGGCACTCCCCAAAGCCGGGCAGGTCTGGGCACCAAAGGCTCCAGGGGGGGGGAAGGCAGGTCCGCAGGGGATCCCAGAGGCGACCCGACAGCATCCAGCCATGGACCGCCACCACAAGGGGGGCATCGGGCGCGTTGGCGCGCATGGGGCCAGGGGAGGTCTGCTGCCATCAAAAAGGGGCCAGCCAGCCAACCGTGAGTCAGGGCGTATCTTGTATCAAAACAATGGTTTCGGCCCTCAAAGTCCAGGCCCAGCGCCTGCCCATTTCCCCTTGAATCCTCCGGAAGCTGCCGGTTCCGCAGAGCTTTACACCCAGCTCTACGGCCACCAATACCGCCTCTGTCCGGTGACCAACTCCCCCGTCACCCTGGTGCTCAGCCTCGAAAGGGAGATCGACCTGCAGGAACTCGAATGGTTGTGTGAGGCCGTTGGTTGGAGCCGCAGGCCCCTGCGCCGGGTGCGGCGGGCCCTGCGCCACAGTCTGCTGACGGTGGGGTTGTGGCGCCATGAGGGCCGGTTGCCGCGGCTGGTGGGGTTTGCCCGCTGCACCGGCGATGGCGTGGTCGCAGCCACGGTCTGGGATGTGGCTGTCCATCCCCACTACCAGGGCAGCGGCTTGGGCAAGCAAATGATGGATTACATCCTCGTTGAATTACGGCGCCGCGGTGTGGGGCAGGTTTGCCTGTTCGCCGACCCCGGTGTGGTGGGCTTCTATACCGCCCAGGGCTGGGAACTGGAGCCCCTGGAGCGTCGCTGCGCCTTCTGGTACTCCCCTTAACACTACGGGCCGCCGCGATAGATCTCCGCCAGGATCGGGGCGGGCACCCCCTGGCGCCAGGCCCGCCGCAAACGCCAGTTGCTCCAGCATGTGCGCCACACCCCCAGCCGGCGCCAGCGCCGACCATCGACCCGCAGAGCCAGGGGCAGCAGCCGAATCGGCACCTGCCGCCGCAGGCGCTGCACCAAGTCCAGGTCTTCCATCAAGGGCAAGGGCCGGATCCCCCCCACGACCACCAGCTGCCGGCGGCTGAGCAACAGGCCCTGGTCGCCGTAGGGCAACTGCCAGCAAAGGCTGCGCAGCCACACAGCCGCTTCCACCAACCGCAGGGCCGGATCGCCCCCGTCGATCGCCAGCCGAAAGGCCCAGGCCTGCCGATCGCCGGCGGCCAAGGCTGCCACCAGGGCCGGGGCCCAGCCCGCCGGCAGGCGGGCATCGGCATGGAGCAGCAGCAGCCAGGGGGCCGAGCTGGCCGCCACCCCCAGGGCCAGCTGCTGGCCCCGGTTGGCACCGCTGCGCAGCACCCTCGCCCCCGCCAAGCTGGCTACAAGGGCCGTGGCGTCGTCGCTGCCAGCGTCGACCACCACCACCTCCCCCACCAATTGCGGCGCCTGGGCCAGTTGGGCCAACAGGCCCGGCAACCGCAATGCCTCCTGGCGGGCGGGGATGACGACGGCCAGGGGCGGGCCCGTCATCGACCCCAGGCTGGGCCGGATCTCATCGCCACCGCCTCAAGTCCTCAGGTCGATCCAGGTCGTGGCGAATCGGCAGCAGGGTCACCACCAAACCCAGTTGGTCGGCGACGGCCAGGGTCTGGGCCAACACCTGGTCACCGCCCCAGGCAATGGCCCGTGGGCCACCGGCAAAAAGGCGAGGCCAGTTGCCCGCCAGGCCGATCAACCAGTAACCGCCATCAGCGGCGGGGCCCAGCACGAGATCGCAGCGGGCCAGGGCGTTGAAGGCGGCCGCCAGATCCGCCGCCGCCAACTCCGGCAGGTCGCTGCCGATCAGCACCACTCGCTGGGCCCCATGGCGGCGCGCCAACCCCAGTTGGCGCTGCAAGCGCCAACCCAGGCGGCCTTCCCCCTGGAGCCCCACCCAATCGGCCCCCAGACCCCGCGCCCAACGGCGGCTGCCCTTGGGCCCCAGGCCGCTCACCGCCAGGACCAAGGCCAGGCCGGGTCTGAGGGCGGCCGCGCGGCGGGCCTCGGCCAGGCCATGGCCGCTGAGGGCCCTCTGGATGGCAGCCGCCCGCCGCGACCCCAGTGCCACCGCCAGACGGCTCTTGCAGCGGCCTGGGGCAGGCCAACGCCCCATCACAACCAACCATTCCTTGCCACGGTCCTGCCGATTCTGGGTCTGCCCAGCACGGATCTGCCCAACAAGGGCCTGCCCAGCACGAGCAGACCCAGAAAGGCCCCTGGAACGTCTCACCCCTTGCGGGGCAGTTCGGCGGGTCGCAAGGTTAGGACCTGCTGGCCATTTTCGCGGCGGATGCCAATCGCCAGGGGCTGACCGATGCGGGCCCGGTCAATGGCCATTTGCACCTCCGAGGAGTTGTTCACCGCCTGGCCATCCACCTTCTCAATCAGGTCGCAGGGCCTGAGGCCCCCTGTCGCCGCAGGGCTGCCATTCATCACATCCACCACCAACACCCCGTTGACCTCCGGTACGCGGCATTCGCTGGTGGTGGCATTGATCTCCCGGGCCAGCTGGGGGGTCAGGGCCTGGAGCCGCACGCCGATATAAGGGTGGCTCGCATAGCCCCGCTCCAGGATCTGGGCGGCTATCTGGCGGGCGGTATTGATCGGGATGGCGAAACTCAATCCCGCCCCAGGCGCCTGGCGGATGGCGGTGTTAATGCCGATCACTTGGCCCCGGTCATTAATGAGGGGACCGCCGCTGTTGCCGGGATTCACTGCCGCATCGGTCTGCAGATAGGGCACCCGCTGACCTTCGCCGACGGCGTTGGTGCGTTGGATGGCGCTGATGATGCCAGCGGTAACGGTGTTGTCCAGCCCAAGGGGGTTGCCAATGGCAATGGCCGTTTCGCCGGGGCGCACCTTGTCGGAATCCCCCAGCGGCGCTACGGGCAGCCGGGTGGCGACCACCTTGACCACCGCCACATCGGTAAGGGGATCGGAACCAATCACTTTACCAGTAAAACTGCGCCCATCTGTGAGGCTTACAGTTACCTCGTTAGCGCCGT
Organism: Synechococcaceae cyanobacterium; assembly: GCA_947458155.1. Lineage (GTDB taxonomy): Bacteria > Cyanobacteriota > Cyanobacteriia > PCC-6307 > Cyanobiaceae > Cyanobium. The sequence goes on from CANGZM010000012.1 coordinate 3,800, forward strand.
CCACCACGTGGGCATTGGTTAGCAATACTCCGTCCGAGCGGGTGATGAAACCCGAGCCCTGGCCCTGTTGTTGGCGAATCCCCGGTCCCCGGCCGAAGGGGCCACCCACGGGACTGATGGTGCGCTTGACAGTGTCGATGCGAACGACCGCAGGCCCGGCTTTCTCGACGGCCCCAACAATCGGGTTGCCGCTGGGTTGGAGCGGCGCCGGGGAGGGGGCGTCGCTGAGGCGCACCAGCTCTCGGCGAGGGGCGCTACCTGGCAAGGGCAGAGCACCAGAACAGCCCACCAGAGCCGCAACTACGGCCAGCAGGGAGGCCGTAGTTGCCAGGAAACGGGGGCCGGCCATGGACAACCGATGCTAGGTAGCTGTCTGTCCATTAAAGACCAACGCTTCCAGGGGACCTGCGTATATTCGCTTCCATTGCGGTGAGCAGGCGGTGCAGCAGGGGGATGAGCTGTGGCACCAGATCCAGCAGGCCCTGCAGGCCAACCTCAGTAAACCCACCTTTGAAACCTGGATCCGGCCGGCCCGGGCTCTTGGATTCAGTGAGGGCAAGCTGAGGCTGGAAGCGCCCACGGCCTTTGCCTGCGGCTGGCTGCGCAAGCACTACCTCACCCAGATCCAGGCCCTCGGCACCGAACTGAGCGGTAAACCGGTGGCAATCGAGGTAGTTAGTGCCCCGGAGCAGCCCCAAGCCTCCCAAGCAGCCCAGGGCAATCAGGGCCAGGTCCCGATTGCCAGCGAGGGGGAAAGTCGTTCCCCAGCCCGGGATGACGCTCGGACGCCCAAGGGTGCGCCGCCAGCGGAACGGCCTCCAGCGGGGCTTAATCCTCGCTATCGCTTCAGCCGCTTTGTGGTCGGACCCAACAGCCGCATGGCCCATGCCGCAGCCTTGGCGGTGGCGGAGTCACCGGGGCGTGAATTCAATCCGTTGTTCATCTGCGGTGGCGTGGGTCTGGGCAAAACCCACCTGATGCAGGCGATTGGCCACTACCGCCACGAGATCGACCCCTTGGCACGGGTGTTCTATGTCTCAACGGAGACCTTCACCAATGACCTGATTCAGGCGATTCGTAAAGATGGCATGCAGGCCTTTCGCGACCGCTATCGGGCCGCCGACCTGATTCTGGTCGATGATATCCAGTTCATTGAAGGGAAAGAGTATACCCAGGAAGAATTCTTCCACACCTTTAACGCCCTGCATGAAGCAGGGCGCCAGCTGGTCATTGCCAGTGACCGTCCCCCCAGCCAAATCCCCCGCCTGCAGGAACGCCTCATTTCCCGTTTCTCTATGGGGCTGATTGCCGATATTCAGGCTCCCGATCTGGAGACCCGCATGGCGATTCTGCACAAGAAGGCCGAAGTGGAGCAGATGGCCTTGCCCCGGGATCTGATCCAATACATTGCTGGCCGCTTCACCTCCAACATCCGCGAGTTGGAGGGGGCCCTCACCCGGGCGGTGGCCTTCGCCTCGATCACAGGCATGCCGATGACGGTGGAGTCGGTGGCGCCCATGCTCGATCCGGTGGGCAATGACGTTGAGGTCACACCCCAACAGGTGCTTGACAAGGTTTCAGAAGTCTTTGCCGTCGGCATTGAAGAGATGCTGAGCCCTAGCCGTAAACGGGCCGTCAGCCAGGCCCGCCAGGTGGGGATGTTCCTGATGCGGCAGACGACAAATCTCTCCCTGCCCCGTATTGGTGAGGCCTTTGGCGGCAAGGATCATTCAACTGTAATGTATGCTGTTGAACAGGTGGAGCGCAAACTCAACAGCGATCCTGGCCTGGCCCGCCAAGTGCAGCAGGTGCGCGATCTGCTGCAGATCGATTCGAGGAAAAGGCGGTGATGGATCCATGGCAATGATTAGCCTTTTATCTCAGCCATTAGCAGAAGTTCATTCATCATCTAATCGGCCAAGTAAGTTTAGCGAAGCGATTCATAAGAGTTGAACATAGATGGCGACTCCGAAGAAGGCCATCTTGCATTATTTAGTTCAAAACAACTGCACCTATGTGTCGTGTTTTCAGGTCATTCCCAGTTCTGCCATTTCGGGAACATTCCCCGACGATACTCATTCACTATGCGGGTGGTAATGCGTCGCCCAAAGGGCCGTAAGTGCCGATCCCACTCAGAGAGCCACTGGCGGCGGCGTGCCACGGGAATGATCTGAGTAGAGAAGATTCTGTCGAATTGCTTCAGGACCTCGTCCTCGTCATAGACGAAACTATCTTCACCTGGCTGCGCAGCTGTGCGCAACATTTCCAGGTAAAGATCGTCGTTTTGATCCAATGCAATGATCCAGTCGATTACATCGTCGTCATGTTTCGATGCGTGAACATTAACAAAGCTTCGACTGTTAAATTCTTTGCTTATTAGTGGATTTCCCCAGTATATCGGTGCCGTGCGCGCCATGTATGCGTCGGTAATCTTCTCAGTTGTATAACCTGCGCGACTTGTGTGCTCGAAAGCAATGTTAAACTTGCCTTCCCGAAGAAATCCAAACTTATCGGCGACTCTGCCACCCACATTGTTGAGATGACCACCTCCAGAGTCGACACGCTTGTATTTCGACAGCTTTGTCATGAAGGCATTTCGACGGCGACCAGTTGGGTCCGAATAAACAAATGTACAGAATCTCTTCTTGCTTGAGAGCTCTCTTTCTGCGTCTGGGTAGGGTGCCAGGAAACTGGTACCACATGACCTTCGGATGTAATACGGCAATCTAAAGTTTTGGGGTGCACCGCCGTATTCGAAGGAGAATGCGTAATCACAATCTCTGAAGTCCGGCTTCACATTCTCGCCGGTGTAGAATATCCTAACACATTTGTGCTTGAGATATTGAAAACCGAAGACTGAATAGATCAAGAAATCTGGATTGTCGCTCCATTCAATATCGTAATGTCGCCGGATAATCTTGGTGAAGAAATCTGTCTCACGATCAAAGTTAGGCCAGAAATCAGAATAAGCAAGTCTGATCCGTGATCGCATAATGAGTGCTTGGCAAGCATTAGGGTACCACGACTACAACTCGAGTCAGCTCAGTTCTCAGCTTGTCATCATATTTGTGGGCGGGTAGAACTTCATGTTGAATCACTGACCAGAAACTCGCTGCCAAAGACCACGCTCTTTCTCGTCGATTTGATTCGGTCACAAGCTGATTGGTCTCACGCCATGAGACTTCATCTCCCTAATCGTCACCTTTTGATGTTGCTGAAGCCAGCCATGCCGATGAATCGAATCCACGACCAGCCCAGGTTGCCGCCTCGAAACGCGTTCTTGGACCGCTTCGGCTCCGAATCGCGGTGCTCAGCCCATCTCGCGACAGCGCGCTGACGGACGGCTATTGCTGCCCGCGGTGCTTGTCGTCGAATCACCAGTTCGTCCTCCAGCAGGGACGCTCGCTGCACCAGTGCAAAGCGTGCCGACATCAGACCTCGCTGTCCGCCGGCACCATCCTGGACAGCACGAAGCTGCCGCTGCAAACCTGGTTCCTGGCGATCTACCTGATCAGCCGGACCAAGACGGTGCTGTCGGCCCTGGCGCTCAAGCGTCACCTGGGCATCAATCACTGCACCGCCTGGCTCATCCATCAGAAGCCCATGCATGCCATGGCGCGAGAAGCCGCCGCCGAACCGCTGCACGGCGATGTGCTGATCGACGACTCGTACCTGGGGCGGCGAGCCGCCTGGCCCTTGCAGCCGAGGCTCTCCCAACAAAGTACCGTTCGCGGAGGCGGTGTTGCTGAACGAGGCCGGGTCTCCGCTTAGCTAGCCTCCCCCAGAGGCTTCACTCGAGAGGCGGTGGCCGACTGAGCGAAGCGAACTGAGCCGAGCCTGTGTGATGTCCGCAGCGTCGGGTAGTCCTGCTTTGCCGGCGTCATCGACGTGGGATGCTCGCACTCGTGGATCATGATGGGCCAACTCGAGCAGCGGGACCTGACGCAGTTCGCGTGGGTCAACACGGTTCTGGAAAGCCTGAAGAGCTCGATCAGCGGTACTCACAAGGCGTTCGAGTTCCGCAGGTACGCTCCAACTAGCTTGGCGCCTTCGCGTACCTATTCAATCGGCGTTTCGACTTAGCCTACCTATCCAGATCGGCCTAAACGGTGCGTAAATTGGCTAATAACGAAACCTCAAGTCATATTGGGATCCGCTAGTCATCTGTTCTGTTATTCGCGTCGCCAAACATTGGGGGGATTGGGATTACCTCGAATGCAAGCTGGCATGGGTCGTCATGGTAGATTCAGACATGTGGTGCAAAGAGAAGGAGGGATTCAATCCAATTCTGCGAGACAAACCACCAACGCAACTTTCTGTTTTGCAATGAACTTATCGTTATTCGTGATTGTCTTTCTACCGGCAAAGCCTGAGGTAGGAGAACCTATGCGTATCACGAAGTCTTACGCAATACCCTTGTCAATGGAATTCAAGTCGTCCTGTCCGAGTGCAGCTCTCACTGCGCGGCACCGAGGAAGCCGATGTTTCGTACTAGAGTGCAATCATTCTTGCAACTTATGAGGTTTCAAGACAGAATCTATGGCCCATTTGTTGTGTGCGCAGATATGGCTCCTAATGCATGCCAGAGGGATATCTCTGGCAGCATCAATAAATTCAGCTTGCCGAAGAACCAGCGGTCGGTCTGGTTTGGAGATGTTTTATCCATAGATATTGGTTTCAAGGTGAATTGGGGCTTTCATTCATGTTTGCGCTCGCGTTCCTGGCCCAGGATCCCAGGTCTTAATCTTTGATCAGCGGCTCGCTCGGATCGAGCCCCTCCACCTCTCCCTGAAACACCCTGCTTGCCGTGATGTCCTCGGCTTCGATCGTCATCAGGTCGAGCTTGGTGAGGCAGGTGCCCATGCGCGTGAACAGCCTGTTGGCCTGGCGCATCCTGGCCCGGTCGATGGCATTGCGAATCGAGCGGGCATTGGCGAAAAAGGGAAGCTGAATGCGCCGCACGATGTAATCGGAAAAAACTTCGTTGGCCTCCTCACTGAAGCGGTAGTTTTCATTGGCGAGAATCAGTTTGGCGATCGCCAACAACTCAATGGCGCTGTAGTCTGGGAAATCGATGTGATTCGCTACCCGCGAAGAGAGACCGGGATTGGATTGATAAAACACATCCATTCTCTCCTTGTAGCCCGCGAAGATCACCACCAGATCATCACGATTATTCTCCATCACCTGCAGGAGGATTTCGATCGCCTCGGCACCGTAGTCCCGCTCATTCTCGGGCCTGTACAGATAATAAGCCTCATCGATGAACAGCACCCCACCCATCGCCTTCTTCAGCATCTCCCGGGTCTTGGGGGCGGTATGGCCGATGTACTGACCCACCAAGTCATCGCGGGTGGCGGTGACCACATGGCCCTTGCGCACATAGCCGAGGCCATGCAGGATTTTCGACATCCGCTCAGCCACCGTGGTCTTGCCGGTGCCCGGCCTACCGGTGAACGACATGTGCAGACTCGGCGGCCCCGTTTCCAGTCCCATCTCCCGTCGGGCCCGGTTCACCACCAGCAGGGCGGCGATCTCGCGGATCCTTGCCTTCACGGGCCGCAGACCCACCAACTCCCGGTCGAGCTGATCCAGCACCGCCTGGATTCCGGCCGCCTCGTAGGCACCCCGCAGATCGACGGTGGCCTCCGATGCACAGCCTTCCCCGGCACCTGCTGCCGTGCTGCCTTGATCCGCGCTGCCCGGCTGGATCGGGGGGCCGGGGCCCGCTTCAGAGGAGGGCATCGATCGCCGCCGCAAAGGCCGCATCGCCCCCTCCAACCGGCTGCTCGTCCTCCGGCCGCAGGGTGAGGTTCACGTAGGTGCGGCCGAAGCTGATGTCCGGAAAGCGGCCCTCTTGTTCGGCCAGGGCATTGAGCCGCTCCAAAAAGCTTCGGGTGCTCTCGTAATCATCGAATTCGATGCGGCGCTCAAGCCGGTCGGGGCGGGGCCGCTGGGTCCAGGGCTGGTTCATGGGATGAACCTAGATCAGGGGTCGAGGCAGTCGGTGCGGGCCACGGCGAGGCGCTCCGACCAGGCCCGGGCATAGGCCCGGTTGGCGACCTGCTCGGCGGGATCGGTGCTGGCCAGGCTGTGGGGGAAGGTGCCCTCGATGGCCGCATTGGTCACGCAGAACATGGCTTTCTGAAAGCTCATGCAAATTTTGACCCTCTCATCCCCTTCGCCCCGGGTGCGCTTGAGGTATAGCGCATGCAGCCTTTGCGGCAGATGGCGATACATGTCCTGCATCAAAAGACTCGGGGGGATGCCGGCTCCCATAGTGGGTAAGGGGTCTGCATAGAGGGCGCCGTAGCTGAATTGCCCCTGATCCGGCGAAATCTGCTGGGCCTGGGCGTTGAAGGAAACCGTGCCTAGAAAGGGAGTACCACGTAGAAAAACAGCTTCGACATAGGGGACCGCCACATCGGCAAGAAAGGTGAGGCCGGCCTCAGGGGGCAGCACCCAGAACTGCTCTCCTGCCACCGTGACGCCATAGCTGATGGGCTGGCCAGCGGCGGCCACCAAGCCCTGACGTATAAAATCGACCAGGTCGCGAATCGTGGTAATCAAACCCTGGGCTTCGGCCTGGGCCAAGTCGATAAAAAGATCACTCATCACCCGCCAGAATTGGCCCAGGGCATGGGTGGTGGCAGCGGCTCGAATGGCTTCCGGCAGAAAGTTGGGAAAGAGGGGATGGAGGATAGCAAGTAGGGGATCGCCCTTGGTCTTGCGGGCAATGATGGCGGCACAGTCGCGCAGAAAGGCCTCGCTGTCGAGGTAGGCATCGAGACCACCAGTTCCATGCCATAGCATCGTCTTCATACAATATTCGGCATACTCAAAATTGATGCGATCATGGCAAAGATGACGCCAGATCTTGCCAAAACTTAAATCACCATCCAAAAACCGAAAGATTGGAAATGGATTAAGAAACTGCGCCTCCGCTTGATAAATCAAATTTCGGCTATAAGCATCCAACACTTCTCCGTAGCTATGCAAAACATCCACCACCTCGATGCGGTTTTCTTCGCTTTCGCTCAGCAGGGGTGAGCCATTCAATAACTGTTGCTGCAGCTCCAGGGAACTGGGCATACCGCCGCGGTGGGTCAGCAGCTCGGAAATGACTGGCATCAGCCCAACCCCCCGGCGCTGAGCAGGGCCACCAGTTTGGGCAAGCGGGCCATGGCGATGCTGGTGCTTTGGCTGAGGCTGCCCAGCCCCGATGGCAGCAGACCAAGGGCGACAACAGCCAAAGCAAGGGCAAGGGCCGGAATCGTTTCTCGGGGGGCGACTGCCGCCAGACGGATATCCAGACGACCATCAACCTCAGCCAGGCTGGGAGGGGTAATCGCCAGGCGCCCAAAGAAGGCCCGGTTGACCAACAGCAGAAAGTACACAGCCGTCAAACCGGAACCCACCATGCAGAGCAAGGTAGCCAGGGGGAAAAGATCGATGCTGCCCCGAAAGACCAGGAATTCGGAGATGAAACCAGCCATGCCTGGCATGCCAGCGCTGGCCATGACCCCCAGCGTCATCAAGCTGCCTGTGAGGGGCAATCCCCTCTCAGGATTGAGGAGTCCCCGCAACACTTCGAGATCCCGGGTGCCGGTCTTGCGATAGACGATGCCAACCAGCAGAAACAACAGGGCCGAAATCAGGCCATGGCTGACCATCTGGAAGACGGCACCGGCGAGGCTGACGGGTGTGGCGGCAGCCGCCGCCAACAGGATATAGCCCATGTGCCCCACCGAGCTGTAGGCCACCATGCGCTTCATATCCCGCTGGGCAATGGCCGCCAAGGAGCCATACAACACCGAAACCCCTGCCCAAATCGCCAGCCAGGGGGCCGCCAGGGCCCAGGCCTCGGGAAACAATCCCAGGCAAAAGCGCAACAACCCGTAGGTACCTAACTTGAGCAGCACCCCAGCCAGAAGCACCGAAACCGGACTGGAGGCCTGGGTGTGGGCATCGGGGAGCCAGCTATGGAAAGGAAACAGAGGGATCTTGATGCCAAAACCAATCAGCAGGGCACCAAGTAGTAGTAATTGACTACCCATAGCCAAGCGATCACTGTAGACCGGGGTGATACTGAAATCAGCCACCCCCGTCAACAGGGCCAGCCCCAAAAAGGCCCCCAGGATCAACATCCCAGAAACCGCCGTAAATAACAAAAATTTGGTGGCGGCTGCGGCCCTATCGACGCCGCCCCAGATGGAGATCAACAACCAAAGGGGTATGAGCTCAAGCTCATAAAAAAGCAAGAACAACAGCAGATTGCCGGCCATAAAGGCACCATTGACGGCGCCGCTGATAATCAAAAGCAGCGCGAAATATAGTCGAGGTCGCTCATTGATATCCCTAGTGCAAACAGCGGTGACCAGGCTCAAGGCGCTGTTGATCAACAAAAGCGGCAGTGATAGACCATCGATTCCCAGGCGATACTCCAGGCCAAGACCGGGTAGCCAAGGCAGGGTCTCGACCAACTGAAGATCAGGGAGTGCGGGGTTGAAGGTCATGAGCACCACCAGATTCCAGAGCAGCTGGGCGACCAGCACCAGCAAAGCAATCGAACGCATGCGTCCTGGAGGTGGCTGTCCTGGCCATAGCAGCAGCAGGAAACTGCCGAGGAAAGGGATCAAGAGCAAGGCACTAAGCATGATTTTCTCCTATCCCTTGAGCCAGGCAAGGCTGGCAAAAAGTAATACAATTGCCACAATCACGGTCAATACATAACTCTGTAACTGGCCGCTCACCCCCAGCTTCAAACCCTCGGCACTAGCAAGGGAAAGGCCGCCTACTCGACGGACCAGGCCATTGACGACGACCCGATCGAAGGTATTTGTGAGTTGGGCTAAACTGGAAACCCAGGCAACAATGGTAGCTCTATAAATTCGATCGGTATAGAAATCAAAGGCCAACAAATCCTGCAGGGTTCGCAGGGGCCGCAACATCGATCGGGACCAGAAGCGATCGAGCCGCACCAAAGCACCGGTCGCCAGACCCACCAGGCCCGTGCTCACCACAAGCAAGGCACTGGTCAGGGAGACAGGCACAACGCCTGGAGAGGGATCGAGTCGGGCCATGATCAACGGGGTGAGCATCACGATCACCATCAGGCTGACCATGGGAAAGGCCATCAACCAGTTGACCTCAGGAGTGCGCTTGGTCTTGGCGTGGGGGACATCCAGAAAAACCTGGCGGAAGACGCGCACCAGGTTGAAGGCCGTCAGGCCATGGACCAGCAGCACAACGGCGGCGAAGATCGGGGCCTGCTGCATCAACCGATCCACCATCAGCCCGTAGGACCAGAAACTGCCTAGGGGCAAGATTCCGGTCAGGCCGGCCGCCGCCACCAGGTAGGCCCCCGTGGTGGCGGGCATGCGGCTGCCCAGTCCGCCAAGCTCGGTGATGTCCTGACAATTGGTGGTGGAAATGACACTGCCCACACTCATGAACAGCAGGGCCTTGGCAAGGCCGTGGGCCAGCAGAAACAGCAAGGCGACCAGGGGCTGTTGCAGCGCGATGGCAATAAAGACCAAGCCAAGGATTGAACTGGTGCCATAGGAAAAGGCCCGTTTCAGATCCACTTGGGCAATGGCTACTAGGGCGCCACCCACAGCGCTGATGGTGCCTACAACCAACAAGCCATCCAGTGCCAGGGGCGAAAGCGTCAGCAGGGGCATGACCTTGATCAGCACCAGGGCTCCGCAGGTGACCACCACAGAATTGCGCAGGATCGAAGCGGGGTTAGGACCCTCCATGGCCTCATCCAGCCAGAGGTGCATCGGAAACTGGGCACACTTACCCATTGGACCGGCGATCAACCCCAATCCGAGCAGGTTGACCGCCAGGGGGGTGAGTGCACCGCTGGCCTGGGTGCGGGCAGCCCAGGCATAAAGATCGTTAAATTCGAGTGAGCCCGCCCAGGCAGATAGGGCGACCACAGCCATCAACAGCAGCACATCTCCCACCCGTTTGGTGAGAAAGGCATCGCGGGCAGCTGTGACAACCAGGGGCTGGGCATACCAAAAACCAACCAATAAATAGGTAGAAAGGGTGAGCATTTCCAGCAGAAAATAGCTCATAAAAAGATTGCTACTCATCACCACCCCCGCCATCGCCCCTTCAAAGAAACCCACCAAGGCATAAAAACGAGCCAGGGACCATTCCTTGTCCATATAGCCAAGGGCAAACACCTGGCAGAGGACACTCATCGTGGTCACCATTTCCAGGGCGGCCAGATTGGTGAAGGAAAGGTCGAATCCAATCCTCAGGTTCAGGTCGGCGATCTGGAACCAGGGCCATTCCAGCTGGCGGGGCCCAGTCCGCAGCACCTCCCTGATCACCAAGCTGCCGTGCACCAGGGCAACCACTGAAAGCAACAAATTCAGATAGGCAGCAGGCCTGGGTCCTTCACGTTTGATCCAGCCGGTGGCCCAGGGAAGGGACAGGAGCATGCCGCTGAACCCGTACAGCGGGATCAACCAAGCGGTCTGAATCGATAGGGGCAGGGCTTCAGGCAAAGGAAACGGCACTCGACTGGGTCCGACGGCAAGGGGGCTGGCGCTGGAATCTAGTCAGTAAGGAGAGCCCAACGCTCTGGGTCAGATCCTCGTCAAAAGCTGGCGTGCTGGGGCTCGGCCAGGGCCTCAGCAGTGACGAAGGTGGCCAACCATTCCTGCAATTCCTGGCCATGGGCGGATTCCTCCTGCCAAAGGGCTGCAAAAAAAGCACGGTTGTCGGAGTCGGCGATGGCTTCGCAGAACCGCACGGCTTCGGCGTAATGCTCAATCAGATCGACCTCAAGCACCGCATCAAGGCGCAGCAATCCCTCCAGATCGGGGGCGTGGCTGATGGGCTTGAGCTGGGAGGCCCCAGGGGCAAGTCCAAGTTGCAACATGCGTTGCACAATGCGTTCGGCATGTTGCAACTCCTCCACCGTTTCGCGACGAAAACGGCCGGCGGCCTCTAGGTCGCCCCATTGTTCAGCCAGGCAAGCCTGGGTCATGTACTGCTGGACTGCGGAAAGTTCCAGACTCAGGGCGCGGCCCAGGTAACCCGAGACGCGCGGATGAACAGAGACCATGGAGCTCAGAGGCGACGGGGACCTTCGCTGGCGATCAGTGCCGGCTCGACTTCAGAGTGGGGGCGGGCAATGATGTGGGCCGCCACGAGACCATCCCCGACCCGCTCGCAGGCGTCTGCTCCCGCCCGCACTGCGGCGTTCACGGCACCGGTTTCACCGCGAACCATGACGGTGACGTAGCCACCACCAACGAATTCACGGGCCACCAGGGTGACTTCTGCTGACTTGGTCATGGCGTCAGCCGCCTCGATCGCCGGCACGAGACCGCGGGTTTCAATCATGCCGAGGGCAATGCCCTGCACTGAGGAGGCCATAGGAAAAGGGATAAGGGAAAACGGGGAACGGGTCGGGGTGCCGCCGCTGAGGGAAGACCCACCAGCGGCAGGCGGGCTGCCAGCCTTGAGAGCGCCAGCCTGCGCCGGCTGGCCTGAGCCGTTGGCAGGGGCAGCTACCGAAGCCGCCTTGGCTGCGGTGGCAGCCAAGGCGGAACTGCGGGATCGGCTGGAGCGTGAAGGAACCGATCGGGTCGCCCGTGAGGGGGCGCTGCGGTTCGTTGGCGAAGGCCCGCTGGTGGCCGCGGGCAAGGCACGGGAAGCGGCAGCTTCGTCCGCAACTGTTAGGTCTTTAAGGGGTTGGACCTCCACGGTGACCCCATAGGCCATGACTGCAGCGGACTTGTCCTGACCGGGCAAGAGCTGCGGATCGGTAGGCGTTACTCCAGCGGGTTCGGCGGGGGCCTCCGGACCTGGGGGTGGCAGGTCGTAGGCAAGGGGCAGGGTCACCGGTTCGTCTTTGGCCACCGGAGTTTCCACCGGCGGGGCGGGCTTGGCCGCAGCGCGGGCGGGGCTACTGGCAACCCGTCGCCGGGCAGGGCTGCGGCCGGATCGTGGGGTGCTGTTGGCCATGGCAAGAAGGAAGAGAAAAAGGGAAGAACCGAGAAAGAGCCCAGGGGGGATCAAAGGAGGGGGCAACACTTACCCATCGGGTTCCCAGAAATCGATGATCCCGGCGACGGTCAGGTCGGTCAGGATGGCGGGATCGGGGCAGGCAAAACGGGCGGCACTGCCACTGGCGGTAAAAACCCAGTTTCCATCGGCGGCACCAACGGGATCCACCGCCACGCTGAGCTTGCCCTTGGGGGTGCGCAGGATTCGCAGATTCATGTGGCTCAGCCCGTCGACCCGATGGGTGCAAACCAAGGAACCGGCCACCTGCATGATTTCCATCAGGCCTTACCCCCGTTGGCGGTCGCTGCTGCTGACGCCGGGGCGGCATTGCTGGCCAAGACCTTGGCAGCCTCCGGATCCCAATGGTCAATGATGCCGACGATGGTCAGATCGCTGGGATAGGACTTGCTGCCAGCGGCCTCACGGGCCGCAGAGCTGCCGACGCAGATGACCCAATCGCCTGGCACACAGCCAACCGCATCCACGGCAACCTTCTGGGTACTGCCATCAAGAACAACCTGAAGATGTTTGTGTTCAAAATCAGGAATGCGATTGGTAGAAACGAGAGGCTTAACAACTTTACATATCAACATCTTAATGTCCTCCTACGGTGGTGAAGCTGATGGTTGAGCCTACTGCTTCCGCTGGCACATGGCGGTCCTGATCGCGAACAGTGAGCAGGGCATGCAATAAACCCTGCGAATAAAGATCACGATAGCGTTCTTCAATGGCTGCCTGCACCCGTTCGGCATTGCGAATCGCCCGATCCCTGGCCCCGGGAACCGTACCGTGATAATCGAAGCGCACAACAACCGGAACGGGAAGTCCCCGGGAAACATTCAGTCCCCGGAAAATTTTCACACCCACATCGAGGTCAGGAGCACCTTCTTCAACCGTATCCATGTGGGCGAAGTAGGTGAGATTGCGCAGGTGTATTTCCTTGAAGCCAATGCCCACGCCAATGAATCTCTCAGCATGGCCCGCATCGGCGTAATGACAATCTTGATGGTATTGACGGACGTAATCTATCTGGGAGAAGTTATTGGCCAACAGACGGGTAATCAGTTTGACCATGCCCGGGTCGGGGGTGGAGGCAGCCGCCTCCTGGACAATGGCTTCAACTCGCTGCCAAGCCTGTTGGGCGCTGAGGTCACGGGTGGCCTGATAAACCGCCTCCGCATCCAGCCAACGATCAAGGCGGGTCGTGCCATCAAGGCCAGGCACATGGACCCTGAGGGCATCGGTATCGGTGTCGATGCCGAGTAAGAGCAGATCAACGGAGGCGCCGCAACAGAAGCTGTTCTCAACAGCCTCCTGAAAATCGCTAAGACACTGCAAACCGCAAGCTGCCGCTGCGGCGTCGTCACTGCCATGGGCCGCACAGCCCTCATGGGCTGGATCGCGGGAACTGAAGTGATAAAGAACAACCTTCAAGTAGCGGGTGTCCTCATGGGCCGGATTGGGACGACCCTCCCGGTAACGTCTGTGCTCGGTCTTAACCCAGCGATTCACCGTATTTTCGACATCAAACAAAGCACCGGCATGGGGCCGCCGCCGCACCGAGCTGTAGGGCAGGCGCAGGGCGAAAGCAATGGCATGGGCCAGCCTTCCATCGGCGCAGGGGGTGACATCCAGCAAATGGAAACCACAAGAAAGCAGAAAGGTGTCGAAGGCTTCGGCAGCGGGACTGCCAGGACAGGCCCCAAGGGGATCCTGTTCGTAAAAAGCAGCGCTGGTTTGCTCGTAGGTTTCAAAAACGCACCAGGCAAACAGGGTGCGCATGTCCAGCTGGGTGACCCAGGCCCGCTCCAGGATCGGCAGGGGCAGCTGATAACCGAGTTCTGCCTGGGCCACAGCTTGGGCCTGGTTGATGAAGTCGCTTTCGTGCTGAAGGGCGGAAAGCTTCTGCAGCACAGGCACGATGCGATCGAACGCCGCTTTCACCCTGGCGTCGTAGGCATGGAGAGCAGCATTGCGGGCGCCATCACTGAGGGGATGGAGTCCACCGGAACGGCTGGCAGCCAGCGGCGCTGAACCAGCAATGGGGATAGGGCCAGCCGACGGCTTAAGCAGTTGGCCGTTACTGGGTGCTGGTGCTGCGGTGGGTAAAGGGGCAGTGGTGGGGGCTTGCGCGGGCGGAATGGCTATGCCAGCGGCGGCAGGGGCGCTTGGGGACTCGCTCAGGGATTGAACCTGATCGGCGGCAGCGCCAGCTGGGTTGGCACGGCGCCGTGGTGCCGTCGGAGCTAGAACCCGGATCGTGGTGGAAGCGGGACGGCGGGGGGGCATCGCGATCAGCCCCGGGCGCCGCCAGAAACGGTGATCAGGGAACCAGCCAGGGTGTTGCCACTGGCCCCGGTGATACGACTGACGGGCTCGGGAAGTTCCTCATTGCGTTTGGGCTGGAAGGCAGGCATCGCTGCGATCGGACCTGGACGGGTGGGATTGCGGCGGCGAGCGGAGGCCCCTTCGGTGCCGGTCACATGCTTACCCCGATTCCAGTCATCGCCGCTGATGGAGAGGCCCGAAGACTGGCCTGCACCCGTGACTCGGGAGGTCTGGCGACCGGAGGGATCAACCTTGGCCAATTGAGCAGCTGCAGGGGCAGCGGCAGGGGCTGCAGGGGCAGCAGCCAGAGAAGCTGCGGCACCCCGGGCCGCTCCTGCTGCGGCAGGAAGGGAAGCTGCGGCACCCCGGACCGCTCCTGCTCCGGCAGGGAGGGCATTACGGGGGGCTGAAGGGCCGCGGCGATCGAAGCGGAACTGCTCGGTGCCGGTCACCTTGTCATTGGCCATGTCAAAGGGGCCCGTGATGCGTCCGCCAAACTCGTAGGTGCTGCCGGTGACACAGCCGCTGGTATCGCGCTCCGCCTGGGCGAGCCGGGCCGGGGATTGGACGCTGAATTCCTGCCAGGGCTCCGCAGCAAGGGTCTGGGGAAAGTCCGCATCACTTTCCTGGGCGGCTCCACAGACCGCCCGGGTCTGGTCAGAGCCGATGTACTGGGTGCCGGAGATCACTTCACAGGCTCCCCGTTCGGCACCGGTCATGACCCCGCCGATGCCCGGTTGGATCCCGGTCATGACCGTGCCCATGCGCATAGGCGTACGACGGCGCACGTTGTCGACTTGCTCGGTGGAGCACCAGCCACCGGCCTGCTCAAGACCGGCGTAGGGGGTGCCGGTGACGGCCTTGCAGGTGCCTGGTTCGTCGCCGGTCACCAACTCGGAGCGGCCGGTACGGGTGCCACTGACGACCTGATTACGGTTGGTGATGCTGAAGCCGACCTTGGCCGCTTCCGCAGGAGCGGTGATGCCGCAAAAGGCTTGATATTGCTGGTTGCCGACGTATTCGTCGCCGGTGACCAGGCGGCAAGAACCCGGTTCGTCACCGGTGACCCTTTCGCTGCGGCCGACGGATGTACCGGTGACCCCCGTGCCCCGCAGGGTCTGGAGCTGGCTGACCTTGCTGGGGGCACTGCCGGGCAGCTGGTTTTGCTGTCCGACGTATTGATCACCCGAGAGCTGCCGGCCCGAACCGCTCTCATTACCAGTCACCAGCTCGGAGCGGCCCACCATTACTCCCGAGACTTTTTGGCCACCAGCGCTCAGAGCTTGGCCCACCTTGCGGGGTCCGGGTGTGGAAGTTCCGCACCAGGCGCCATCCTGGTTGGCGGAGACATACTCAGTACCGGTCACCAGCTTGCAAGTGCCCGGTTCATCGCCCGTGACCTTCTCGGAGCGACCGACCTCGTTGCCGGTGACGCGATTGCCTTGGCTGGTGGCGGAGACGCGCACCTTGGCTGGCTGGGTGCCCAAAGGAGCGCTCTGGCAAAAGGTATTGAAAATCTCAGCTCCGAGGTATTCAGTACCGGTGACCGCGCGGCAGGTGCCGGCTTCGTTACCCGTGGTGGCAAGGGAACGGTTGGCCTGGGTGCCGGTGACGGTCTGGCCCTGGCTGGTTTCGGTCAAGCCCACCTTCCAATTGGCATCGGCTGCGGCCGCCAAGCGGGCGCCGTTGCGGTTGGGGCCACTGGGACGACAACCGCCCCCATTGCGGGACGTGCCGGCCGAACCAACCTTGCTCTTGAGTTCGCGCACCTTCTGGGCCAGTTCCCGACTTGAAAGATCCGGGTTGGCCTGGCGGGCCACGGCGGCGGCAGTGGTGCTGGTGGCAGTAGTGGCGGCTTTACCCCTTTTCGAAAGGGATTCCCGCCGGGCCAGGACCAGGGCCCGGCTGGGGTTGTACTGGGCCGAGCGCTTGGCGGTGGCGCGGCGGTCTGCGGCGGCATTGGCGGCGGCATTGGTACCGGCGTTGCCATTACGCCCAACCTGGCTGCGGCTGCGGGCGGCGCTGCTGCTCAACGAACGGGAGAGTTCGGCAGCTTTTGCTTCCACAGGGGGAGCCGCGGCCGCGACAGTCGCTGCGGCGGGCTGCTGGCGGGCGACTTCGCTGCGGGTGCGATCGCGGGAATTGTCAGCGCGCTTGCCGCGGCGGGAGAGGGCCTCACGGCGAGCGAGCACCAAATCACGGCTGGGATTGGGGATCGCCCGAGTGGGACTGCGGCGGGATTCGCCGGACCGGCTGGAAAGTTCAGGGGCCGGCCGCGAAGCGGTGGACCTGGCCGCCCTCGCCCTGGCGGGTGCAGCGGCTACGGCTACCGGGGCAGGGCTGGCAGGCGGAGGGGTGGCAGGAGCAGCAGGATCGGGCTCCGTGCGGGTGGCACGGGCATCGGCAGCTGTTCGGACCCGAACCGGGGCCGAATTGAAGCGACCTTCGGCTTTCTTGCCGCCGTTGGTAAGCGCTTTGCGCCGCTCCAGAGCAGCTTCACGACTGGTTGTGCTGGCCATGTCCGCCCGGAAAATGAAGGAAATAACAAAAACTTGAAACAGCCTGCCTGGGAAGATCCGGCTGATCCCCATAGGGATATCAGCCGGAATAGGGCTTGGCTGCTAGACAAATCACATCAAAATGTGATTAGGCATCAAAGACGCAATCAGCGGCCTTCGAAGACAACGAAGCAAGACCCCTGGCTTTGGGTATAGGCGTCGTAGCCAACCAGGCGAACGTGATGGTCAGGGTAAGCGCGATGGCAAGCCTCGAGCTCATTGACAATCACGCCAAGATCCTTCTCTCCAAAGAAAGGAAGTTTCCAATAAGACCAATAAGTGGCCATGGAGCGACTGGGGTGAACGTGCTCAATCAGGGGGCTCCAACCCTGGGCAATGATGTAGGCGATTTGATCGTAGATCTCGTCCTGGGTGAGCGGCGGCAGAAAGCCGAACGTCTCCAGGGTGGCGACTGTTTGATAGTCACCCACGGTGCTCGTGAAGGGCATGGGGTTCCTTGGGGGAGGGATGGGGTCGGCGCGGAAGCGCAAAATCCTTGAAATTGTTGGTTACGGATCAGGGATCCAATCACCAAACGAGTGTTTCCGGGGCAGGGATTGGTGCATCAACACCGCCCTACCACCGGTTCATGGAGGACTTCTAAACGTCGAGTTTGTCGACGGTGTCGAACTCGAACTTGATTTCCTTCCAGGTTTCCAGGGCAATCGCCAGCTCAGGGCTGTGCTTGGCGGCCTCGGTCAGGATGTCGCGGCCTTCCTTCTCGATCTCACGTCCGGCGTTGCGGGCCTTGACGCAGGCTTCGAGAGCCACCCGGTTGGCAGCGGCGCCAGCCGCCGAACCCCAGGGGTGGCCGTGGGTGCCACCACCGAATTGCAGCACCGAATCATCGCCAAAGATGGCGACGAGGGCGGGCATGTGCCAAACGTGGATACCACCAGAGGCAACGGCGAAGACGCCGCCCATGGAACCCCAGTCCTGATCGAAGAAGTTACCGCGGGTGCGATCCTCAGGGACGAAGGATTCACGCAGCTGGTCGATGTAACCGAGGGTGGTCTGACGATCACCTTCCAGTTTTCCGACCACGGTACCGGTGTGCAACTGGTCACCACCGGAGAGGCGCAGACACTTCGCCAGCACACGGAAGTGGATGCCGTGTTTGGGATGGCGGTCGATCACCGCGTGCATGGCACGGTGAATGTGGAGCAGCATGCCGTTTTTGCGGCACCACTTCGCCAGACCGGTGTTAGCAGTAAAACCACCAGTGATGTAGTCATGCATGATGATGGGCTGGCCCAGTTCCTTAGCGAACTCGGCGCGCTCATACATCTCTTCAGGAGTCGCGGCGGTACAGTTGAGGTAGTGCCCCTTCTTCTCGCCAGTTTCTTCCTGAGCAGAACGAACGGCTTCGGCGACGAATTCGAAACGGTTCTGCCAGCGCTGGAAAGGCTGGGAATTGATGTTTTCGTCGTCCTTGGTGAAATCAAGACCGCCGCGCAGGCATTCGTACACAACCCGGCCGTAGTTCTTGCCGGAGAGACCAAGCTTGGGCTTGATGGTGCAGCCCAACAGGGGACGGCCGTACTTGTTCATACGGTCCCGTTCAACGACGATGCCGTTCGGGGGACCCATGCAGGTCTTGATGAAGGCGAGGGGGAAGCGAATGTCCTCCAGGCGCAAGTGGCGCAGAGCCTTGAAGCCGAACACATTGCCCACCAAAGAGGTGAGAACGTTGGTGATTGAACCTTCTTCGAACAGGTCGAGGGGATAGGCGATGAAGGCATAGAAGGATTCCTTGTCGCCAGGAACGTCTTCGATGCGATAGCAACGGCCTTTGTAGAAGTCGAGATCAGTTAGAAGCTCAGACCAAACAGTCGACCAGGTGCCGGTGGAAGATTCGGCAGCCACAGCGGCAGCCACTTCTTCGCGGGGAACGCCTTCCTGGCCGGTGCATTTGAAGCAGGCCAGCAGGTCGGAGTCGAGGGGAATGTAGTCGGGAGTCCAGTAGGTGTCGCGGTACTCCTTGACCCCAGCGTCGTACTTCTTGCTCATGGGTGTCTCCGGTTGGTTCGTGTGGATGGAAAGGATGGTCAGCGCCTCAGGCGCCTAGCCACTCAGTCCTTGGAACCGAGGCCGAAGCTGCTGTTAAGAGCAGGCTCAACTTCGCGGTGGGGGCGGGCGATGATATGGGCGGCCACCAGGCCATCACCCACACGCTCACAGGCATCGGCACCGGCTCGGACAGCGGCATTCACGGCACCGGTTTCGCCTCGAACCAACACGGTGACGTAGCCACCACCGACGAATTCACGACCGATCAGGCGCACTTCGGCGGCCTTGGTCATGGCATCAGCGGCTTCAATGGCCGGCACCAGACCTCGGGTTTCAATCATGCCGAGGGCAATGCCCATGGTTTCGTTTGCCATTACCTGCTCCTGGAGGAAAGGGTGGAATGTTCGTGTGCAACCCTGCTCCGCCACCTTGCCCCGCGTCAAGCAATTTGGTACTGAGGCCCCATCAAGGTTCCCAGGACCTCTAATAAGCTTAGCTTATGAAATGCCTGTCAATCGCAAAGAAATGCTTGCGCCCAAAGGGTTTACCAGCGCACATCGTTCAAAAACGTTCGGCACTTGAAACGAAGCCCACGCCGCCGAAACGCCTCATGATCGGGTGTATCTGCTGGCGCAGGGGCTCCAGCTGGCTGGCCTCGCAGAACACGACGATGTGGGCATTGGCCCCCAACCCACTGAAATCCATGGCCTCAGAGATCTCCCCCCCCTCGCCCGAGCCGGTGACGTGTCGCATGACGGACCAGCCTGGGGCACCTGCCTGGCGGAGGGCAAGGCAGACCCGGTCCACTTCCCGTTCGCTGACAAAAAGATCAATGCGTTGCATTTTCAATTAATTGAAGAGGTAAAAACTAAATTTAGCGGGCTGGGATGAAGCGCTGAACAAGGCTGAGATAAAGGGGAATCCCCACCACAACATTGAATGGAAAGGTGAGTCCTAGGGCGGTTGAGATATAAAGACTCGGATTGGCTTCAGGCACGGTCATGCGCATAGCAGCCGGCACGGCGATATAGGAAGCGCTTGCA
>CANGZM010000013.1 GCA_947458155.1 Synechococcaceae cyanobacterium
AAGTCATTTCGGTAATGGGCTCCGGCCGATTAGCACTCCTGAGGCGCAAGCCAGGGCCCTGGACACCAACCATGAGCCTGGTTCTCTTGCTGGGCTACAGCATGGTTGGGGCCCCCACCATGGCGGCTGAAGTGACCCAGGCTCCCGCCCCCAGCGCCGCTGAGCTCTACACCCAGAAGGACACCCGCGATGTGGTGGCCCTTGTCGAAGCGGCCGCCCATGAAGTCAGGCTGCATGGCCGTGACGCATTCCCCAGCTTCCGGGTTAAAGGAAGTCGCTGGTTCCAGGGCGATCGCTATGTTTTTGTCCTGGCGACTGATGGCAACAGTGTCGTCTACCCTCCCGATCCCGCGAGCGAAGGCCTCAGCTTTCTCGGCTTCCAAGACCTCGGCGGCAAGCTATTTGGTCGCCAGTTTCTGGAAGTGGCCAACAGCCCGGAGGCAAGGGGGTGGGTCCACTACCAATGGCGTAAACCAAATCGCTCCGACCGCCGACCGATCTGGAAATCCACCTATTTGATGGCCGTAACCGCGCCATCCGGCCAGCGCTATCTGGTGTTGTCAGGTCTCTACGAACCCCAGATCGAGAAGGCCTTCATCGTGCAGCAGGTGGACGCGGCGGCACGCCTGCTACAGCGCCAAGGCCGCTCGGCGTTCGAGACCTTGAGGGATCGTCGTGGACCATATTTTTTTCATGACACCTATGTGTTTGTGGACACACCTGATGGGGTTGAAGTCCTTAACCCCGCCTTTGCCGAAGTCGAAGGCCGCAACATCCTTCACCTCAAGGACAAAAATGGTAAAGCAATGGTGAGGGATTACATCAATCTGGCCATGGGGCAGGGCTCGGGTTGGGTGGAGTATCTTTGGCCCCGGCCCGACGCATCCAGCTTGCCTGAACGCAAAACCACCTACGTCCGCCGGGTGCAATTGCCCGATGGAGAAATCCTGATTGTCGGCTCCGGCCTCTACGCACCCTGAGTAACTTCTCCGCCCCACCGCCGTCGCCCCCCAGCCGCCGACCGCAACGATCAGTCTGGGCCGCAGCCCTTGCCTTCGGCCTGATCGGACTGGTGATACAGCTGTGGCGCATCGCCAGTCTCACCGCCTCCTACGACCAAGGCATCTTTGTGCAGGCGCTTTGGAACGGACTGGCCGGCCACCCGTTCGAAAGCACCCTTTCCTCCCAGCTCTCGGATGTCGTCGTTAATGGCGGCCTTGCTCCCCAGGTCGGCTACCACCGGCTCGGCCAACACTTCACGCCCCTGCTAGCGATCTGGATTCCCCTGGTTGGTCTGTTAGGCCCGGTGGCCCTGCCCCTGGTGCAGGTGGGACTGGTAACTGCAGCCGGTCTGGCGCTGCACCAACTGGCGGCCCAGCGACTGGCCCCGGCGTTGGCCGCCCGCATCGCCTTCAGCTTCTACGGTGCCAATGCGGTCATCGGTCCCACCTGGGGCAATTTCACCGACCTCTGCCAGTTGCCCCTGCTGGTGTTTTTGTTGCTGCTGGGACTGGAACGCCGCCGCTGGCTGCTGGTCTTGATATCGGCCCTGTTAATGCCGCTGGTGCGGGAGGACACTGGCGTAGTTTTGGTGGGAATCGGGGTTTGGTTGGCGCTGCGCGAGCCGCGGCGCTGGCCCCTGGCCCTGCTGTTGATCGGCTGGGGCGGCGGTTGGGTGTTGCTTGTGACCAACCAGCTGATGCCCCTGTTCAGCGACGACAACGCCCGGCGCTTCATGTTGGAGAACTTCGGCCAGTACGTACCTGGCAGCCAGCGCGCTTCCAGCCTTGAGGTGCTGCGTCAGGCCCTGGGCAAGCCCGCTCTGTTACTGCACGAGCTGCTGGATCCGCCGGATCAGACCCTGCGCTACTTGCTGGGCCAGGGCCTGCCCCTGCTGTTCGTACCGCTGATCGCCGCCGACAGTTGGGTGCTGATGGGTCTGCCCCTATTGGGGCTGCTGCTGGCCCAAGGCAGCAACAATCCCCTCTCCATCACCATCCGCTACACCTTTTTGGTGGTCCCGGGTCTGTTCGCCGGAGCTGTGTTCTGGTGGCAGTGCCATGGAGGGGCGTTCAGCTCCAGGTGGCTGCGGGGTTTCTGGACTGGATCGGTGCTGCTGTCGCTGCTGTTTTGCCTCACCAGCAACCCCCATCGATCCCTCTCATTTATGGTGCCGGACAGCGTTAACCCCTGGGTGTACCGGTCCGGTCTCGAGCAATGGCAGCACGCCCAGGCCGCCCGCTCCGCCCTGGCCCTGATTCCTCCCCAGAGCCCCACCGCCGCCACCACCCACCTGGTGCACCCCCTGGCCCGCAGGCCGGTGTTGGTGCGCTTTCCACAATCGGTGACCTACCGGGATCGCCAGGGTCAGCTGCAGTCAGTGGACTGGATTGCTGCCGACTTAGGTCGCCTGCAGCGTTATGAGGTTGCCTTCAACGAAGACCGGGACACCTTGGAGTCCAGCCTGAAGCGGTTCCAAGAAATCAGGGGCTCATATGGGGTACGCAAGGTGGTGGACGGAGTGGTAATTCTGCAGCGAGGGGGCCAAGATGCCCCCGGGGCCCGCCTCGCCCTCGAATATTTGCTTAAAGCATCGTCTCCGGCCGCACCAACTGATCGAACTCAGCAGCGCTGATCTCGCCCAGCCCCAGCGCCGCCTCCCGCAGGCTGAGGTTGTGGTGATGGGCATGGCGAGCAATGGCGCAGGCTCGGTCGTAACCAATGGCCGGGGTAAGGGCCGTCACCAGCATGAGGCTATTGCCCAGCAACTCTTGCAGCCGCAATTCATTGGCCCTCAAGCCCTCAATGCAATGCTCGCGGAAACCTGCGCAGGCCCCGGCCAGGAGTTCAATGCTTTCGAGCAGATTCCAGGCGATCAGGGGCTTGAAAACATTCAGCTCGAAATGGCCCTGGCTGGCCGCCATTTGCACTGCGGTGTTGTTGCCCATCACCTGAACTGCCACCATCGTCAGGCTTTCACATTGGGTGGGATTGACCTTGCCGGGCATGATGCTTGAACCTGGCTCATTCTCTGGCAGCACCAGTTCGCCCAGGCCACAGCGAGGGCCACTGGCCAGCCAACGGATGTCATTGGCTATTTTCATCAGACTGCCCGCCAGCACCGTCAGGGCTCCATGGACGGCCGCGAGGGGTTCATGGCCCGCCAGAGCCTGGAACTTGTTAGGGGCCGAGCTGAAAGGCAGACCCAGCCGTTTGGCTAGCCGCTCGGCCACGGCCTCCGCAAATCCCGGCGGGGCATTAAGACCAGTGCCGACAGCCGTTCCACCGATCGCCAGTTGGTGCAACTGGGGCAGGCTTGACAGCAGGGTGTCGCGGGCCAAGCTCAGCTGGGCGACATAACCGCCAAATTCCTGGCCGAGGCTAAGGGGGACAGCGTCTTGGAGGTGGGTGCGGCCAATCTTGAGCAACGGGGCAAACTCTCTAGCCCTGGCCTCCAGGCTGGCGATCAGGTTGGCGAGGTTCGGCAAAAGTACCTGGTGCAACTGAAGGGCCACGGCGATATGCATGGCCGTGGGGAAGGTGTCGTTACTTGACTGGCTGAGGTTGACGTGGTCATTGGGATGGACCGGGGTCTTGCTGCCAAGCACGCCGCCGCAGCGCTCGATGGCGCGGTTAGCGATTACCTCATTGACGTTCATATTGGTCTGGGTGCCGGAACCCGTTTGCCAGACCCGCAGAGGAAACTCGCCATCAAGGGCCCCGCAGGCCACCTCTTGGGCAACGGCCGAGATGAGCTCGGCCAAAGAGGGATCGAGAACACCCATGGCGGCATTGGCCTCAGCGCAGGCCGCTTTGAGCAGGCCCAAAGCATGGACGATGGCCAAGGGCATGGCCTGACCGAAGGGGAAAAGCCGCAGGGAACGTTGGGTCTGGGCTCCCCAGTAATGCTCGGAGGGAACGGTGACCTGGCCCAGACTATCCTTCTCCAGGCGGGTAGCCGGGCTGGATCCGGCGGCGGTCATCGGGCCTCGGGGCGGATTTCGCTGTTGAGTTCGTTGAAACTAACGATGGAACCGCCGCCGTTGCCAGGTGCCAGGGGAATACCGGTTGCGTTGCTCACCACCGTGTTCAAGGCCGAGAGATCGACGGGGCCCGTGTGATCGAACACCACCTCTCCCTGCTTGTCGAGAACCACCACCTGGGGAATGGCACCGCTCCAATAAAGGGCCGGATCGCTTGGGCCTTCAACAGGACGGTTTTGCAGGGGATCGGTGACCAGGGGCAGCAGGGCGATGCGATTTCCCCAAAGGCGTTGCAACTCGGAAACCACAGGAGCAAAGCGTTTGCTGGCGCTGTTGTCATCGAGATAAAAAACCATCACAACCACCTCTTTTCTCGCCAGACCCTCCGCCAGGGTGGTCTGGGGCGGTACCAACGACCCATTGCCCGCATAAAGGGCAAAAATATTGCCGTCGTAACGGTCGTTGTCGAGGCTTGCCTGGGCCGGCGCCGCCCCCAGGCCAAGGAGGGCGATGCCACCCATCCACCAGAGCAGACCGGCCAACAGCCAGCTCCAAAAACGGCGGGCATGGATCGGCTGGGTCAAAGAGGGACCATGCGAATGGACCCATTGTGCCGTCAGGTGCGGCTATCAGGACCCACGACCGAAACTACGCCCCATTCCCTGGGCGACTCCCCGGCCCACCAAACCGATCGCCCGTCCGACCACCTTGGTCAGGAACACCACCAACAGATCGCCTAACCCTCGCATCAGGCTTTGCACCTGGGGCGCCAGGGCATCCCGGGTTTCCAGGCAGAGGGTGACCCATTGCTGCAGCCAGCCCAACCGCTTCAATTCTTGATCCCGCGGTTCTGTGAGCTGTTCGATGCGAATGGCACCGCCCTGGAGGCAATAGAGGGGCCGGCGGCTTTCATAGAGCTGAACCGGCCGTTCCACCCAGCTCTGCCAGCGTTGTTGAGCATTGAGCTGGTTGCGAAGGCGCTCAAGGTTGCGGGTGGCCAGCAACTCAGGTCGTAACAGATAACGACGCAGTTCCGGCCAGTCGGCGCAAGCTGCCAACACCTCGGCGCTGATTTGTTCGGCGCTGCGCACCAACCAATTGGCCAGCAACATCTCCAAATAAAGCAAGGCCTGGGGTTCATCCGGTGGCAGCAGACGGCCCTCCACCAACAACGGCCGAGCTTGCACCAGACTGGAAAGCATGATCAACGGATCCGGCAGATCGGGATCGTCGCCCGCCAGGGAACTGCCGTCCACCAAGGTTTCGGCGACTGGAAGCATCAGCCCCAGGCGCGGCAATTGGACATAGGCGCCAGCCATGCGCCGCAGGGCCTGCTGGCGCACCATCGGCTGGAGGGCCCGCCACTGCTCCAACAACCTGTCGGCAGTGAAGCCCTGGTCCTGCAACTGGCTGCGCAACTGGTCAAATTGCTCAAGAAGGGAAAGCAACAGATCACTGCGCCGCTGGTCAAGCAAACCATCCAGGGCCAGCAGGCCGCCGCTGGCATTCGCTGGCCCGGCGGCGGATTCATGGCGCAGCCGTTCTCGCAAGGCCTCCCAGAGGCCGTCGGCACTGCGCTGGCGCAGGGTGATGGCAATGCCTTCGCGCTCGGCGAAGGCGGGTATCAGGCCTGGGACGCCAAGATTTTGCCCAGAGACACCCCCCTGCGGCAGCACCGCAGGAGCGGCAAAAGAATCGGCCAATGACCCACTCCAAGCCAGGCTGAGCGGACCCCACAGCCAAAGCAGCAGTTGGCGGGCCGCCCGCAGCTCCCGCATCCGGCCCTGCAGCAAAAGCAAGCCCAGCAGTGAGGGGGAGGGCTGATCAAGGCACTGGGCACAAAGACGCAGTTCCGTCTCGATTTGCCAGAGGCCTGTAGTCAACAACCATTGCCCCAGCCCCATCACCGCTGGGGCTGGGGGGAGTCCAGCGCTGTTGACAGCGGACGCTTGCGCCGGGGCGATCTCCAGCACCCGGCCACCCGCCAAGAGAGTGGCGACGGCGTCCCGCAGCAGTGGAGCTGTTGGGGCTTCCAACAAGCCCTGCACGGGTAGTTGCAGCAAGGGCAAGGCCGAATAACCGTGACCTCCGGGCAGCACCAACAGAATTGGCACCGGTTGCCAGCGTTCAAAGAGCCGCTGCAATTCAAGTTCGAGACTGGCGGCAGGCGGAGGCGCGACCAGGCTCCAGATGACGAGCTGGGGGGCCCCATTCAGATCGCCGGGACTGAAAACTACCTGGCCCAGACTGGGATCCGCTAGCAATAGCGCGGCAATTCCCTGCTGTTGCAGAGGATCAGCCAGCAGCAATAGCTGGGGTAGGTGCGTGGTCGTGGTGGTGGCCAAGGGATTCAGGTTCCGGTCTGCCGACCGCACAGGTGCAAGGTATAGGACTCAATGACGTATCCGGTGTGAACCTCAATGCGGTGCAGAAGATCTTCAGGCAGGAGCACATCAAGATCGTGAATGGCACCGGAATCAAGGCAAGTAAGATGACTGTGGGGGTCGGATCGATAGCCGTAAAGGCGGCCGCTGGCACGATCTAGAAATTCGATCACCCCAGCGCTTTGAAGCGCCTCCAGATTCTGATAAACCGAGGTGTGTCCGATATTTCGACCAAGATTGTTGAGCTTCTCGAAGATATCGCGGGCACTGAGATGGGTCTTCTCTGCCCAGAGCAAATCCAACACCATGCGGCGTTGGCGGCTCAGACGCATACCAAGATCCCGGCAACGCCGATAGACATCCTCAACGCTTTGCAGGGGAGGATCGCAAGTCGGCTTAGAGTTGGCGATGGGCAAACTCGCGGTGGAGATGAAGTCGTCGACCACAGCAAGCAAACGGTACTTGGAATTCAGTTATAGGGCAGGTGGGAGATTTTGGCCGCAGTCAAGCCGCTTCAGGCCAGCGACAAGGGTTCAACATCTTGCCAGCGCTCCGGGCCCACGGCTTGGAGGGCCTCGGCCAACTCCACCCGGCCGTCATAGAGCGCCCGACCGACGATAACCCCCTGCACCCCCAGATGTTCAAGGCTGAGCAGGCTGAGCAGGTCGGTGAGAGATCCAATCCCACCCGAAGCTATCACCGGCAGGCTGGCCGCCTCGGCCATGGCGCGCAAAAAGGCCAAGTTGGGACCTGCCAAGGTGCCGTCAGTGGCGATGTCGGTGGTGATCAGGGCCGCCACGCCGGTTCCGGCAAAGCTGGCCGCCAGGGCTGTGGCCTCGACAGTACTTGCCTCCAGCCAGCCGCGGGTAGCCACACGACCATCGCGGGCATCGATGCCCACCACGATGCGGCCTGGATGCCGCTGGGCAAGCTGACGCACCAGGGCCGGTTCCTCCACGGCGATGGTGCCCAGAATGACCCTATCCAACCCACAAGCAAGCCATTCTTCAGCGCGCTCGGCGCTGCGGACCCCACCCCCTAGCTGCACCGGAATGGTCAGGGCAGAGGTGATTGCCCTCACAATCTGATCATTGCTGCTCTGACCGCTGCGGGCACCATCCAAATCCACCAAATGAAGTCTCCGAGCCCCCTGCCGTTGCCACTCAAGGGCCTGGGCCACCGGATCGGCATGGAAACAGGTCACCTTGTCGTAGTCGCCCTGGTGAAGCCGCACGCACTGGCCTTGCAGCAGGTCAATGGCGGGGATGACGTCCATGGCTAGACACGGCGATGCTTCCATCATGGGCCCCTTGGGCTTTGCAGGGGGTAGGGGGCCAGCGTCAACCGCTGCCAGCTTGAATGACCTGACCATGAAACCCTTTGGGAAGCAAGCATGAAGATCTTGGTGATGGGCGGCACCCGTTTCGTGGGACGCCCGCTGGTGGCCCACCTGCTGGGGGCCGGCCACGACCTCACCCTCTTTACCCGGGGCAAGAACCCACTGCCAGAAAATATCGAGTCCTTGACGGGCGATCGCAACGACGACGAAGCCTTGGCCCAGCTCCAGGGACGTCGGTTTGATGTGATCGTGGACAGCTCCGGCCGGGAGTGCGCCGACACGCGCCGGGTGATCGAGCGCACCGGGCCGCCCGCCCATCGCTTTGTCTATGTGAGTTCGGCCGGCGTCTATGCCAACAGCGACCTCTGGCCCCTCGACGAAGACGCTCCCCTGGACCCCTCCAGCCGCCATGCTGGCAAGGCGGAAACCGAAGCCTGGCTGAGGCAGCAAGGGATTGCATTCACAAGTTTTCGTCCCACTTACATCGTGGGTGCCGGCAACTACAACCCCATTGAGCGCTGGTTCTTCGACCGCCTCACCCACGGCCAGCCCGTTCCCATTCCTGGTGATGGCTCCACGATCACCCAGTTGGGCCATGTCAATGATCTGGCGATGGCCATGGCCCGTTCCATCGAAGTGGAGGCAGCCTGTAACCGCATCTACAACTGCAGTGGGAATCAGGGCGTCACGTTTGCGGGGCTGGTGACGGCCGCCGCAAGGGCCTGCGGCAAGGACCCCTCAACCGTCGAACTGCTTCCTTTCGCCATCGAGGGGCTAGATGGCAAGGCGCGCAAGGCTTTTCCGCTGCGTCTTTCCCATTTTCTCACCGACACCCACAGGGTGCGAAGGGAGTTGGCCTGGCAGCCGGCTTTCGATTTGGAGGCAACTCTGGCCGATAGCTGGGAAAATGATTATCAGAAGTTACCTAGGCTGGAGTGTGATTTCAGCGCTGACGAGGTGCTAAAAAAGCGCAAACCTAAAGCCTAACAAAACACCGTCTCAGGGGTGACATTTTGATTGATGATGCCTAAACTCTGATCGATTTGAACGCTCTTCCCCCCTTTGGCCACCAAAATCCGCACCGAATATTTCGCCGACATCCTCCAATGGGCGGCCATCGCCCTGTTCATTGTTTTTTTGGCCATTCTACTGGCGGCCATGTTGCCCCTAGAAATTCTCGATTCCCGCTGGCAAGTTCGAGTAATTTCAGCCTTGCTTGGTAGCTCCAGCCTGCCATTGATTGGTGTAGTGCTAATGCTCTTCGCCAACTATCTCGACGAAGAATTCAGTCCGTTTGGAGCAAACATTAGGCTTATCCGGCGCTTGGCAGGCTTTGCGGCCATCGGCTTTTTGTTGTTAATTCCCCTTCAAATTACTGCTGGTAACCGGCTGCTCAATCAGCAGAGCGGCAACGAAGTCGGTCAACTCAAAGCACTTCAAGGTGCTGCAGACTCTATTAGATCTGCCAATAACGAAGTCGATCTAAAAAATGCTCTGAGAACGCTTCCTGGAGCCCCCAACAACCTTGATCGCCCCCTGGGGGCCCCCCTGCCCCAAGTGAAAGCTGCCCTGATCTCCCGTCTGGACCCAGCCATCAAGCGACTTCAAAACCAGGTGGAAGAAGCCAAAAAAAATCGATTGCAAAAAGCACTTGGTATCTGGATCCGCGATGCCGGCATGGCTGCCGGCTATGCGATTGGCTTTTCTGGTTTGGGCAGTTTCAAGCAACAGGGTTCCCTGTTGCGATCTTTTTTGCCGAACCGCCGCAAGTCAAGTTGGAAATAAACTAACCAGAGCCATGGCCATAACGAGGGGCCTTCAGCTGGTTAGATTCCCCACAGGCCCTCGGCGGGCCGGCGGGCCAGGGAGGCAGTGGTCACAAACCCAGAGATGACGAAAAGACGTCCACGCCCAGGTAGCCGCCAGGCAACCAGCGCTCAGAGAAGTGCTTGAGAATCACGCCCAGCACAGCCACGGCTTGGAGTCCGTCGATTTCAGGTCGATAGGCGGGAATGCTTTTGGCGGGTCCGGGGAATTGACTCAATGAATCCCACCCTCAACCGCCTTCTGTCGAAGCAATTTAACAGGGTTCTGCCTGGGCTCCTCTCGCCCCAAGATCTATATCAGGGGCTGCAGCCTCAATCGAGGCTTCAGGGGCCGGTGCAACCGCCACCAGGTCTTCGATTTCGCAGACCGGGAAGCGGTTGATGGCCTTCAGGGCCTTGCGGGCGTTACTGCGCAGCCTCTCGCTGATGGCTTCGCAATAGGGAATCTGTGCCAGCAGATCAACGGTGCGCCGCATGACCCGCACCACATCACCCTCATCGAGAGAAGTATTGGCAATCAGGTCGCGCCAAGGGGTGCCCCGAGCCCAGGCAGCCACCAGGCCAGTCAATTCCGGTTCCCACCAGACAGGCACCACCACCTGGCCCCGTTCCTGCTCCCGCTCCAGGGCTCGACGCAGGGGACGGAGGTCATGCAAGGCCTCCTCGGCGGGTTTGGGCGGCTCGAATCCACACCACAGGTCAGGACGATTGACTTCGGTGGAAATGGCCTCCAACACCGCCGCCAGATCGGGCGGTTCCAGTTCATCAAGATGGCCGCTCATCAAGGCCAGACCTAACCAAAGCTCGTTATCACCCCGCAGGGCCGCCACGGTCCTACCCACTTCCGTGGGTTCAAGACCCTCGGCACCATCAAGGGCACCGAAGTGACGCAAGATGCTGATTAAGGAGAGAAAGGTCTCCCAGTGACGATTAGAGCGAAAATGGAGCAACTGCTGGCGCTCTTCCACCTCGGCCTCGATCTCTTCCATGCGTCGAAATTGCTTTTTCAGCTGTTTGCGGTCGCCCCAACGGTGGGCGGGATGGAGTTGCAGAGCATCCTCCAACTGGCGCACCCGCTCCACCTGCTGAAGCACCTCCCCGGCCAGGTCGTAGTGGGGGGTGGCCATGTCATGGCGTCGGGCCATAGAAGCAACGGCCAGGGCCAAACCGCCGCTGGCCTGGTCCCCATGGCGCAGTTCGCCGCTGCGCTTTAAATCGGGGGGCTGGAGGTGGCCTACCTGGAGGCAACTGAGTTCGGCGTGCAGGGCCACGACGGCGCTGCAGGGCAACAAGATCCAGACGTTGTCGTCTGTGAGGCATAGCAGCCAGGGAAACTGGCCAGCGCCCGGCACCTTGGCCACTATTACCGCCGGGGTGACGCGGCTGCGCAATTGGGGGGCACGCAAACTGACCAGGGATCCCTCGCTGGCGAACTGCAAGGCCAGGGTGAGTTCGTGGGCCAGGGTTTCTTCTGCCTGCTGCTGCAAGATGCGCAATAGACGGCGTTCTTCACGCAGGTGACCGCTTTGCTTTTCGTAGTCCTCAAACTGGTCCCAGGGCACATCACCGCCGCTGGCCTCAAGGCTGGCGAGCTGAAGCCTTAGTTCACCAATGCGCGCTTCGTCGTCCGCCAGGTCCAGGGTGGCCAGGTAGCGACCGAAGCTGCGTTCGACCAATTCCTTAGCCTTGTTGAGGTCGTAACGCTGCAACAGGTTCAGCACCATGCCATAGCTCGGGGTGAACTGGCTCACCAGTGGATCGGCAGGACTGGTGGCCAATTCACCTGCCTCCCGCACCCCCTCAAAGCGGCTTTGCACCGTGACGACATAACCCTGGTCGTCAAGACCACGGCGGCCGGCGCGACCTGCCATCTGCAGGAATTCACTGCCCATCAAAGGCCGATGACCCCGCTCGGTGCGTTTGGAAAGAGCCGAGATCACAGTAGTGCGGGCGGGCATATTGATGCCAGCCGCCAGGGTTTCGGTGGCAAAAACCACCTTGACTAAGGCCTGCTGGAACAATTCCTCAATCAATTCTTTCCAGGCTGGCAAAACACCGGCATGGTGGGATGCGATGCCGCGCAACAAGGCATCGGCATGCTCGCCGTCGCGTACCGCATCCGGGGTTGCAGCCACGTAGGCATCAAGGCGGGCGCGAATTAAGGCCTGCTCGGCCGGATTGACCAGGCAAAGCTTGCCTAAATCCCTGAGGGCCCGGTCGCAGGAGCGCCGACTGAAGATGAAGTAGATCGCGGGCAGCATGTCCCTCTGGGCCATCTGGGCCACCACAAAGCCGATCGGTGGCGCCTCTGGCTGGGGTGGTCGCGGTTCGCGGGGGCCTTTGCGTCGGGTGGATTTAGGAGGCCGCCAGACCTTGCAATTGGGATGGAGCCCGGTACCGGCCTCATTGAGCAGGGGGTGCAATCCCTTGGCGCTGCAAAAACTGAAAGCGAGGGGCACAGGACGGTGGTCACTAAGCACAAGCCGGGTCGGGCCATGCACCCGTTCTATCCAATCGGTGAGCTGCCCGGCATTGGCCACGGTGGCCGACAGGGCAACTAACTGGATGGGGGGCGGACAGTGGATGATCGATTCCTCCCAGACAGTGCCGCGCTGGGAGTCATTCATGTAATGGCACTCATCAAGCACCACCGCTTCGACATCAGCCAGGGGGTCATCGTCGGGGTGGTCAATCTCGGCGTACAACATATTGCGGAATATTTCCGTGGTCATCACCACGATGCCCGCTTCCCGATTGACGCTGAGGTCACCGGTCAACAGGCCAACATTCTCAGTACCAAATTGGCTGCGAAAATCGCGCAGTTTTTGGTTAGATAAGGCCTTTAGGGGGGTGGTGTAAAAGACCCTGCGCCCATGGGCCAAGGCCCGGTGGATGGCATACTCGCCCACCAGGGTTTTACCAGAACCCGTGGGGGCGCTGACCACTACCGAATGGCCAATGTTGAGGGCATCGATTGCCTCCAACTGGAAGGGATCGAGTGCAAAAGGAAATAACTGCTCCAACGGCGGCACCCCTGCCGGCATGGCTAAGGGCGCCTCTCTGCCGTCAGGGGGAATGGTAGGCATGTTTCGATCTTATGGGGGCGGCTGCCCCGACCTAAACCCAGGACCCAAAGGACCCAATGGCCCAATGGATGGTCTTAAAACGGTAGCGGCATCTCAGTATTGGCCAGCGGCGGCGCACAAACCGCCACCCGCTCTGCCACCACTGGCCCGACCACCACGATGGATGGGGAGACAAACCCTTGGTCTTCAACCTGATCGGCTAGTTCCACCAGGGTGGAGACCAGAAGGCGCTGGCCCTGCACCGTGCCCTGCTGGATCACCGCCGCCGGGGTGGCGGGATCCAGACCACCGGCCGCCAGCTCCTGGCAGATATGACGCAAATTGTGAAGGCCCATGTAGATGACCAACCCGTCGCTGCTGCGGGCCAAGCCCTGCCAGTCGACACCCGAGCGGCCCTTGTCGATTTCCTCATGGCCGGTCACGAAGGTGACGCTGGAACCGGCCCGTCGGTGGGTGACTGGGATGCCGGCGTAGGCCGGAGCGGCTATACCTGCCGTGATGCCAGGCACCACTTGGACAGGGACTCCGCGGCTGGCCAGATAGGCGGCCTCCTCGCCGCCACGCCCAAACAGAAAAGGATCACCCCCCTTGAGACGTACCACGGTGCGATGGCGACCGGCTAGCTCAAATAGCACCGCATTGGTACTGGGCTGGGGCACGGAATGGTGGCCGCGGCGCTTGCCGACGAAATGCCGCTCGCAGTTCGGCCCGACAAGATCGAGCAAGGCCTTGGGCACCAGGGAGTCGTACACCAGAGCATCGCACTCGCCCAGAAGACGGTGGGCCTTCAAGGTGAGCAGCTCCGGATCCCCCGGCCCAGCCCCAACGAGATACACGGTTCCCAGGCCCTCCAGCACTGGCGCCTCGCGACTCATGGCAGCACCTCAAGGGCCCGGAGCAGCCCCTCCCGCAAGCGAGGTCGTGCCAGCAACGGTGCTGCCGCCGTTTCACCCAGCAGCGGAGCCAGACCCTCGCTCAAGCGACTGGCTCCGAGGCACAGGGGAATGAGCCCCACGCTCTTGTTCCTAGCCAGGGCGACAAGGTCGCTATGACTCTCAGGAGTCTGGATACAGGTCGCACCGGTCACCCGTTCGAGATGGGCAAGGTAGCGGACGGCCAATGGGCCGGCGATGGGGTGATGGAGCCATCGCGGTCGGGCGCGGTCAGCAGCGCCTTGGGCCACCTCAAACGCCAGGGCTTGCTGCCAACAGGGCCAAGCCCCGAGAAAGGGCAGTACTCGGACCAGTCCCTGCCGCCGCAAGGCGGTCGCGATCGCCGGTACGTCATGGCGCACGTGTCCTCCTGGCAGCAGAAAAAGAGGAATCAGCGATAGGGGATCACCCAGCGACTCTGGGGGTAAGGGGTTCGGATCGGTGAGGGCCCGCAGCCTTACTGGGGAACCGCGGCGCTGTTCCAGCTCCGCGGCCAGGGAACGAAAGTCCGGGGGAATGAAGCCATCGGCTCGCCCATGCACCAACAGCAGCAGGGTGCTGGCGGGAAGGGCCCGCAGCCGGCGTTGCAGCCGTTCGGCCACAGAAGCCTCCAGGGAGGAGCGTCCCAGCAGGATTAACGGGGAACGGGCGTTGGGCAACCGGGCCAGGGAATCAATCGCCGCGCCCGCCAGCAAGGGGTCCAAATCACTGGCCAAGCAAACTAGGGTGTTGCGGAGATCAGTCAAGGGCCAGGCACTCAAACCAAGGCTCAGCCCCTCCAAAGCAGACCGCCTGACCTGGCGAGGACCCGGTTGCAGGGCCAGCCGTTGCAAAAGGGCGAAGTCACTGGTCCGCCGCTGGTATCCCAGCAAGGGAAGCAGGAGCGCCTGGCTAGCGGCATCCAACTGCCCTTCTCCCATATCACCGAGGGCAGCGCCCAATAGCTCCGCAACAGCTTTGTCGCGGACGCGGCCCACCAGGTTGGGCAAGGATGGCGTTCGTTCGGGGCTTTGCCACCAGAAACGCAGCAAGCGGACGGCGGCATCCGCGTCGAGCTGGTCCGCCAGCACAGCTAGCAGATCAGGCTCCGGCTCGAGTTGAGCTAGTTCGATGGCCCGCAGCCACGGTTCCAGCACCAACGGTCTCTGGCGCCGCAAGGCCAGCAGCCAGGGCAAGCGATCGGCATGGCCGGGGACCGGCAGGGCGCCGGGGTCGGGTTCGAAGGGGAGTTCGACGGCTGCAGATGGCACCGGAACGGGATTGGGCCCAAGGTTTCTCACCATGACAGCCGGCGCAGAGCCAGGGGAAAAGACGGAATTACGCCGAAGCGTTGCGGCGGCTGGCCCCGAAACGCTCCACCAACAGAGTTTCGAGCACATCCGGCAGATCACTGAGCGGCACGGCCTTTTGATGCAAAACCGCCAACTGGGGATCTTCGGCCATGGACCCCCCCAGGAAGATTTTGACGGCTTCCACCATCTGACCGTCTTTACGAGCTTTGGTCCCCATCAATCCGATCTGACCCAGGTAGGGCTGGCCGCAGGCATTGGGGCATCCGGTCCAGTGGGTCCGCACCGCATCGGGAAGCACCAAGTGTTGTTCCAGCTCTTGGAGCACCGCCAGGGCCGTGCTTTTGGTCGGGATCAGGGCCAATCCGCAGTAGTGATTACCAGTACAGCTGACGGCTTCAGCCAGCAGCGGTCCTGGATCACTTGGAAAACGCTGCAGCAAGGGCTCCTCCAGCAGGGCCGAAACCCGCTGGGTCGGGACATCAACAATCAGAATATTCTGACTCTCACTGAAGCGAAGTTCACCACTGCCATAGCCACGGGCCAGCTCCACCAAGGAGTACATGGCAGCGCTGTCGAGGCGACCCAGGGGCACGTTCAGGCCCACCCAACAAAGCCCTGGCTGTTTCTGGGGATGGACACCACAGATATCCCGCGGGGCTCTTGACACCAAATGGGAGCCGTCATGCAGCACCGCCTCACCAGTGCCACCACCCAAGGCCCCCAGAGTCTCGAGCACTTCGGCCCGATAGGCATCAAGGCCGAGGGCCTCAATCAGGTACATCACACGGCTCTTTTGGCGGGTAGTTCGATCCCCACGGCACTCGTAATGACGCAGTACTGCCAGGGTGAAAAGCGGCAACTGCTCGGGGCGCAACCAAAGACCGAGGGGAATCGCCAGCTCATTGCGTTGGGCTGAAAAAAAGCCCCCCACCATGACGGTGAACCCCAGGTCACCCTTGCAAAGGGCCGGCAGGAACGCCAGATCGTTGTGAAGCAGAAAGCTGTCGGGGGCCCCACCCACCGCTACGTTGAACTTGCGCGGCAGATTGCGGGGCCCATCTGGGCCCAGCAAAAAGTTCTGGATGGCCCCAACCAGGGGACGAGTGTCCAAGAATTCGTCAGGGTCAATGCCGGCAAGTGGATTGCCCGTGATGTTGCGGGGGTTGTCATGACCCGACTGGCGGCTGGTCAAACCGACCCGCTCCAGGGAATTGAGCAAGGACGCCATGTCCTCCAGCAAGAGACCGCGCAGTTGAATGTTCTGTCGGGTGGTGATATCAGCACTGCCATGCTCGCCACAGCGATCGACCACCTCCGCAAGCAGCTCCAGCTGATCGGCGCGGATGACCCCATTTGGCAGCCGCAGGCGCAGCATGAATCTTCCGGGGGTGACCGGACGAAAAAAGATTCCCAACCACTTGAGATGGATGGTGAGGGTTGCCTCGTCAAGGGATTCCCAGCCCATGCGGGCTAGTTCATCAAGGCGGGGAGCAAGATCAAGGCCGCAGAAGTTGGACTTGGCCAACTCCAATTTTGTCAAAGGTGGCGCAGCAACCAGATGGGGAGTGCCGCCATCAGCAGCGACGGCAGCCCCTGGGGAGTCGGACATATCCGGAAACGGGGGAGGGGTGGTGATCAAAACCACACCGGGGCCCAGACCTCAGCCTGGAACCTGAAACCGCCTACGCTCAGTGACATTATGACCACCAAGGCCGGATCCCCCCCTGTTGCAACCGCTACAGAATCCACCGACGGATTCTCCCGTGGCGACGCTTGAAGCTCGCCGCCAGGAGCGTCTTGATGCCCTGGGACCGGATTGCGCCCTGTTCCGAGAACTGATCGGCAAGGTGGGCAGCGGCGAGCACACCAGCACCGGTCTCAGTCGCCAAGAAGCTCGTGTAGCGATCGAGTTGATGCTCAAGGGCAAGGTTGACTCGGCCCAGATGGGGGCTTTTCTGATTGCCCACCGCATTCGTCGGCCGGCGCCCCAGGAGCTCAGCGGCATGCTGGATGGATATCGCTCCTTGGGTCCAATCCTGACCACTCCTGGGCGCCGCGCCCTGTGCTTTGGGGTTCCCTATGACGGCCGCAGCCGCACCGCCCCAGTGCTGCCCCTGCTGGCTCTGACACTGGCGGCGGCAGGTATTCCGGTGGTGCTGCACGGGGGCAACCCCATGCCGGTGAAATACGGCATCACGCTGGCCGAGCTGTTCGCCGCCCTCGGCATCGAGTGGCGGGGCCTGCCGTTGACAGCGGTCCAGGAGCGCCTCGATAGCCATGGCCTGGCCCTGACCCACCAACCAGACCATTTCCAAGCCGCCGAACGGCTGGTGTTGATCAGGGATCTGATCGGCAAACGACCGCCTGTGGCCAGCCTGGAACTGCTTTGGACCCCGCACCAGGGCCAACGGCTGCTGGTGAGTGGCTTCGTGCATCCACCCACCGAAGCCCGGGCCTGGGAAGCCCTAGCTGCAGCCGGCGAAACCGACCTATTAACCGTCAAGGGGCTGGAAGGATCGACCGATCTGCCCACCACTAGGGCCGGGATTACGGCCCGAGTGCGCCGGGGGACCGTAGAGCGCATCCTGCTTCACCCCCGGGACCATGGCATCAGCGCAGCAGAGATCCCGTGGTCAGGGTTAGAGGATTGGCGAAGGGACGGCCAGTTGGCCCTTAAGGGCGAGGGTCCCTTGGCGGAGGCCTTGCTCTGGAATCTCGGTGCTTACCTTTGGTTGGCGGATCGCTATGACGATCTGCCAACGGCCCTGGAGCAGGCCAGGGCCATCCTTCAAGCCCGAATCGGCGCAAACAAATGCTTGCAGCTTGCCCGATGAGCGAACCATGCAGCCCCCCGGGTCAAGGGGCCATCCACAACCGACTCTTTGACTTCGAAGCCGACTTCAGCGGCGATCTGCGTTGCCTACCGATGGCGGTACGCCGCAAGCTCGATCTGGCGGGGGTAAAGCTGAAACTGGTCCAATGGCATGGCTTGAGCTCTGCCGAACGGGGAACTCTGCTGCAATGGCAAGATGACATGACCTCGCTTATAGAGCTGCGAGAATGGTTGTTGGTGCGAACCAACAATCTTCCAGAAGGACCGGCCAAGCCCTTGCAACCGGCCCGCTCCTGTGCCTGGCAAGAAGCAGGGACCCTGCCTGAGGAGGTAGTGCTCTCCTGCGACCAGCTTGGCCTCAAGATTGAGCCCCAACGTTGGGCATACCTGGACGAGTTGCAGCGGTTCGCCCTGATCAAACTCAGCCACCCTGGCCATGAACACCGCAACCTGCCGAGGGCCTTGCTCGAATTCGGATTGCTGAGAAACTCTTGAAGGATGGCTGCCTGCGCCGCTTGGGCAAGAGAATCCAGCAGCATTGAAATTCCCAGGCGTGCCGTGGATTTTGTAGCCATTGTGACCATCGTCTACGACTCTGCATGGTTTGATTAATAAATCGGCAAGCTTTGGGCGCCGATATGGACTTACCTGATCAGAGCGCTTCTTTGTGAAGACTGGTCATGGCACACCGGCCGGCCGCCCGCTCGCTGCTGCCGATGTCTACTTTCTGTTTCAAGATCAAGATCAAAGCGAATTTCGCTTGGGAGATTTCCTCTCCATTAACTGCAA
This sequence comes from Synechococcaceae cyanobacterium, assembly GCA_947458155.1. Classification (GTDB taxonomy): domain Bacteria; phylum Cyanobacteriota; class Cyanobacteriia; order PCC-6307; family Cyanobiaceae; genus Cyanobium. The sequence continues at coordinate 18,465 of CANGZM010000013.1, forward strand.
GAAAACTTCCCACCATTCCCCTGCATTGCTATGGCCCAGTTTTCGCGTCGCAAGTTTCTGATCACAGCAGCTAGCACGGCGGCTGGCACGGCCTTCCTGGCTGCCTGTGGCGGCCAGAAGCCGGCAACTAAATCGGATGCTGCCGCAACGGGCAGCATCAGCAATGAGGTCAATGGTGCAACGCTCGGCTTCATTGCGCTGACCGACTCGGCGCCCTTGATCATTGCCAAAGAAAAGGGTCTGTTTGCCAAGCACGGCATGCCCGAGGTGAAACTTCTCAAGCAAACGTCCTGGGCCGCAACCCGGGACAACCTTGAGCTTGGCAGTGGCGCTGGGGGGATTGATGGAGCCCATATTCTTAGTCCTATGCCCTATTTACTAACGGCCGGAAAGATAACCAAGAGCAAACAATCCTTGCCTATGTACATCCTTGCCAGATTGAATCTGCAGGGTCAGGCCATTTCGGCTTCCAATGCCTTGTTGGATGCAAAGCTCACCGTAAACAACAAAGAAGCTCTGGCGAAAGGTGCCAGTAGTCTGGGCAGAAAGCTTAAAGCCGCCGTCACATTTCCCGGGGGCAACCATGATCTATGGATGCGCTACTGGCTGGCTGCAAACGGCATTGATCCCAATAAAAATGCCGATTTAGTTGTGGTCCCGCCTCCCCAGATGGTGGCAAACATGCAGACCGGAACGATGGACTTATTCTGTGTGGGTGAACCTTGGAACCAGCGCTTAGTCAACAAAAAACTCGGCTATACTGCAGCACAAACAGGCGAAATCTGGAACAAACATCCGGAAAAATCATTTGCGATGCGAGCCGACTGGGTGGACAAGAATCCCAACGCGTCTGTGGCCTTGCTCAAGGCCGTGCAAGAAGCCCAGATATGGTGTGAAAACCCTGCCAATCTCGACGAAATGTGTGAGATTCTTGCACAGGATAAATATATTAAGGCGAAGGTCGAAGACATCAAGCCTCGACTTGCCGGTAATGTGGATCATGGTGATGGTCGTATTGTAAAAAATAGTCCTTATAAGATGCTTTTCTGGTCGGATAATGCCTCATTCCCCTTTAAAAGTCATGATACCTGGTTTGTCACCGAAGATATTCGCTGGGGCTATCTTCCTGCCAATACCGATACGTCGGCACTGGTAAACAAGGTCAACCGCAGTGACCTGTGGAGAACGGCCGCCAAAGCCCTGGGTCAAGAACAGGCGATTCCCGCCAGTGATTCACGGGGCAAGGAAACCTTCTTTGACGGCGTCGTGTTTGACCCTGAGAATCCCAAGGCCTATCTCGATGCTTTACGGATCAAGACCCTGGCCTGAAATCCGTCCTTCCTTAGCACCCCTACCCCAGCCAGCAAGCCCTGCCGACTGGGAGTTTCCGACCCACCCTTAGTACAAGATGTCCCACTCCGCTTCTGCGACATCCTTGTCGCAACCCACCCGGAGGCGCCTAAAGAATCCGGTGCTACGTGGCCTGCTGCCCTATTTGATCTGCATCGGCGGCTTCCTGCTTGTCTGGCAAGCCCTTTCCCTGATCCTTGGCACAGGCCGGCTGCCGGGTCCCATCAATGTGATCACCGATACCTGGGATCCTTACATCAACCAACCGTTTTTCGACAACGGCGGCACCAGCAAGGGGCTGGGCTGGCAGATCCTGATCTCGCTACAGAGAGTGGCCTTGGGATATGGCCTAGCCGCGATCGTCGGCATCGCCATCGGCGGCCTGCTGGGCTTGAACCGCTTTATCGGCAAAGGCTTTGATCCGGTAATTCAAGTGCTGCGCACCGTACCGCCCCTGGCCTGGTTCCCCATCTCACTCATGGTGTTTCAGAACGCCAACACCTCGGCTATCTTTGTAATTTTTATTACGGCGATCTGGCCAATTATCATTAACACAGCTGTGGGCATTCGAGAAATTCCTGAAGACTATACTAATGTGTCCAGAGTCCTAAGATTACGCAAAAGCGAATATATTAGTAACATTGTGATTCCCGCCACTGTTCCTTATGTATTTACGGGCCTACGAATTGCTGTCGGACTGGCCTGGCTAGCCATCGTTGCAGCCGAAATGCTCAAAGCCGACGGGGGCATCGGCTATTTCATTTGGGATGCCTACAACGCTGGAGGTGATAGCAGTTCCAGCCAAATAATCCTAGCTATTATCTATGTTGGGCTTGTGGGTCTAGCCCTTGATCGCTTAGTGGCCTGGACTGGTAGTAAAGTTGCTCAGGGTGGTCATTGAGATGGGTCGCTTCCTTACCATTGATGATGTCACCAAAGTCTTTCCCCTCAAAGATGGTGGCCATTACATCGCTCTCAAGGACATCGACCTTGAAATCAGAGAGGGTGAATTTGTTTCTTTGATTGGTCACTCCGGTTGTGGCAAGAGCACCCTGCTTAATCTCTTGGCGGGCCTTACCCAGGCCAGCAGTGGTGGCATATTGATCGACGGACGCGAGGTAAATGAGCCCGGCCCGGATCGCATGGTGGTGTTCCAAAACTATTCCTTGCTGCCTTGGCAAACCGTTCGCCAGAACGTTGCCTTGGCGGTCAATAGCGTTATGGCTTCCAGTCCGGTCGCGGAGCGCAAACAAATCATTGATCGCAGTATCAAGATGGTTGGCCTCAGCCATGCTGCCGACAAGGTGCCGGCTGAACTATCCGGCGGTATGAAGCAAAGGGTGGCGATAGCCCGGGCTCTTTCGATCCGACCCCGTTTGCTGCTTCTGGACGAACCTTTTGGGGCCCTCGATGCCCTGACTCGCGGCAATCTGCAACAACAACTGATGCAGATCTGCCAAGAAGCTGGTGTCACCACCGTAATGGTTACCCATGACGTGGATGAGGCCCTGTTGCTTTCCGACAGGGTGGTGATGATGACCAATGGCCCTGAAGCGGAGATCGGCCAGATTCTTAACGTGCCCTTTGCCAGGCCCCGCCAGCGCCTGGAGGTGATTGAGCACCCCGATTACTACCACCTGCGGGGTGAATTGATCGGCTTTCTGCATCAGCAGCGACGCCTGCGCCAGCACCGCTCCAGCGTCGCCGCGGCCGCCAGTGTCGTCGCAGCATCCAGCATCGTTGCCGCCGCCGGAGTCGACAGGCTGGAGAGCGGCGCCAACTCCCTGCCGCCGGCCCGCAAGCAAGGGCCCCGGAGGCCAGAAACCATTCGACTCGGCTTCCTGCCAGGACTCGACATCGCCCCCCTGGCCGTCGCCCTGGACAAAAGCCTGTTCGACGGGGCCACCATTGAGGTGGTGCCTGTCCCGTTCGCCCGCTGGGATCGTCTCGAAGCAAAGCTGCTCGAAGCTGATCTGCAGGTGGCCATCACCTCGGCCACCACGCCCCTGGCTCTCAACCTGGGACTGGGGGGCCGGACCCCTTGGCCGGCGATCACGCCGATGACGGTGAGCCGCAACGGCAATGCCCTCTGCATGGCCCGTTCCCTGCTGGCCCAGGGGATCAGGTGTCGAGCCGATCTGCGCGAGTGGCTTCTGAACCGGGGCCAATCCCTCACCCTGGCGGTGCCCGAGTTGGGATCGATGGCGGAGTTGCTGATACGCCACTGGTTGGCAGCCGGCGGCATCGACCCCGACCGCCAGGTGCGCTTCACACCCCTCTCGCCAATGACGATGGGGGGGGGCCTGCGAACTCAACAGATCGATGGGTTCATCGCCGGTCGCTATCGGGTCGCCGAGGCCGTTGAAGATCGCCAGGGCTATGTCCTGGCGACTGATCTGGACATCTGGAGCGGGCATCCCGAAAAGGTGCTCACCTGTTCGGAGCGGTGGGCCGAAGACCATCCAGGGGCCCTTGATGCCCTTGGCGCCGGCCTGATGAAAGCCGCCGAACGTTGCGACGATGGAGGCCAGCGACCCGAGCTGATCAGAATCCTCAGCCAAAATCAATGGCTGGGCCGACGGGCCGAGATTGCTCTACAGCGCCAGTTCGATTACGGCAACGATGAAAAGCCTCAGGCCTTACTTCAGTTCAACCGCTACCACTTTGACCGCGCCCACATCCCCAATCGGGCCGAGGGGGCGTGGATTCTGAGTCAATTCAGCCGCTGGGGGTGGTCCCCATTCCCCAGTAATCGGCTCGAACTGCTTGGCCAGGTCTATCGCCCAGACCTGTGCGACCGGGCCCTTGCCGCTGCCGGCTACCCCAGCCTCCGTCCCGATCGTCACCCCTTCCGCCTCGCCGATGACATCCCCTTCGACCAGGACAATCCCCTCGACTACCTGAAGGCCCTCCCCGGTGCCCCGAAACCTCCAGTCGCCCCGATCCCCCTGCCCAGCCTCTCCGCAAGGGCCCCTTTGTCCCGCTGAGTGACCCCCACCACCATGAGTGCCGCCACCCCCGCCACCAACCCGTCCTTTCTTGAGTTCAGCGGGGTGGGCCAGGTCTACGCCACCCGCCGCGGTTCCTTTGAAGCCCTGCGTGATATAAATCTGCAGGTGCGACAGGGGGAATTTCTTTGTGTCATCGGCCATTCTGGCTGTGGCAAAAGCACCCTGCTCAATATGGTCTCGGGCTTCCTCAAGCCCAGCCGTGGCAAGGTGAGCCTGGCGGGTCAACCGATCGAGCGGCCGGGTCCGGACCGCATGGTGGTGTTTCAAAACTATTCATTGCTGCCTTGGAAAACGGTCTGGCAGAACGTCCATCTGGCAGTGAAGGCTGCCCGACCCGAGCTCGATGCCGCCAGCCGCCAACGGGTGGTGGACCATCACCTGGAGATGGTCCATCTCAGTGAAGCGGCCGACAAGAAACCGGGGCAAATCTCCGGGGGCATGAAGCAAAGGGTGGCCATCGCCAGGGCCCTGGCGGTGAATCCAGCCGTACTCGTGCTCGATGAGCCCTTCGGCGCCCTTGATGCCATTACCAAGGAAGAACTCCACGAGGAACTCCTGGCGATTTGGCGCGAACAGAAACCCACCGTTTTGATGATCACCCATGACATTGATGAGGCCCTGTTCCTCGCCGATCGCATCGTGATGATGACCAACGGTCCGGCCGCCACGATTGGTGAAATCCTCACTGTGCCCTTTGAGCGACCCCGCAACCACGAAGCCATTTTGGCCGACAACCGCTATGGCGCCTTGCGTAATCAGGCCCTTGATTTCCTCTATCGCCGCCACGCCCACGACGACACCTAAGACCCCGACTCCCCTGACACCTGGTCGGCGGCTGCCAGCCGGACCGCCGCCGCCTTGAGCTCGGGTTGGCGTGAATGGGGACAAAACAAGGCGTGCATCAAAGCATTGGCTTCACAGGC
>CANGZM010000014.1 GCA_947458155.1 Synechococcaceae cyanobacterium
GATGGGATACCGAGCAGATATCGCATCAGGCCGCATCGCTTTTTCGCATCTGATTCGCATGTGGCATGCCCGCAACAGCTGGTCCCACAGAGTGCTGCCCTCCCTATCCGAACACTTCGATCTGGGGCGCGTCCACACTTCCCAACTCTCGATGCTGCGGAACGGCAAACTGGCATCCCCTGGGCCCGAGGTGTTTTTGGCCCTGGGGGGCATCAACCGTTGGCTGTCCGAACAAGCGCCTGCAGGCCAGTTCGACCCGTCCCTCCTCCAGGTGACGCTGGCCGGCCACCCCGAACTGATCGATGCTCTGGCGACGGGCGCCGATGCGGTGCGAGACCCCCAAGGTGGGGTCCTCGGGGCGGGCGACCTGTTGGAGGTGTTTGTGGGCCTGCGGCCGGCACCCCCAGCCTTCAACCTCTCCATAAAGGAGGAGGAGGCCGCCACGCTTTCGGCGGCTTTGGCCGACTTATTGACGGCGGGGCGCCCCTGGCGCCAGTGCCGTGACGAGCTGCTGGCCGCCTATCCGGTGGGCAGGCGCGGTCGGCGGGAGCGATTTGCTGCAGTCATGGCCGGCCAGCAGGAGTACGGCGCCACCGACCTTGAAGCGGAATTGCCTGACCTGCGGCGCACCCTGGCCCAATTGGGAGGTACGGGAACAGCGGAAATTGGGCCGGAACGCTTCTTGGAGCTCCTCCGCAATCGAGCCAAGTCCAGGGCCGATTCCGCCAGCACCCAGCTCCAAGGATTGGGTGATCTTGCCACCGCGATCCGCCGCGAACTGGCTGCGGGGTAATGGCTCGGCCCTTCCAGCGGCAAGATGACCACCCTCGCCGCCTTGCCCTTGACCACCAGTTGGGCCCGTGATCAAGTGGCCACAGCCCTAGAACAGATCGCCCCCCTGGTCCGGGCCCATACAGCCGCCATTCAGCCTCGGCTGGCCGCAGTGTTGACGGCCATGGCCGCCGAGCGGGTCGGAACCCAGCACTTCGCTTCGGTGAGCGGCTATGGCCATGGGGACCAAGGCCGCGACACCCTGGATCGGGTCTTTGCCCGGGTGCTTCAAGCCGAAGCTGCCGCCGTAAGACTGCAATTCGTCAGTGGCACCCACGCGATCACCGCCGCCCTCTTTGGGGTGCTGCGCCCTGGCGACCGACTTCTAGCCCTCACCGGCCGTCCCTACGACACCCTGGAGGAGGTCATCGGGCTGCGAGGCAATGGCATGGGCTCTTTGGCGGACTTCGGCATCGTCTACGACGAACTGCCGCTAACCCCGGCTGGCCTGGTGGATGAAGCAAAGCTGGACACGGCCCTGTCGGTCCCCACCCGCATGGTGCTGATCCAGCGGAGTTGCGGCTACAGCTGGCGCCCCTCCCTCGGGGTGCGGGCCATCGGTCAGCTGTGTGAAAGGGTCAAGGCTCTTCAGCCCGACTGCCTTTGCCTTGTGGACAACTGCTACGGAGAGCTCGTGCAGGACCTGGAGCCCACCGCCGTGGGCGCCGATCTGATCGCCGGCTCCCTGATCAAGAACCTGGGGGGCACCATCGCCCCCGCCGGCGGGTATGTGGCAGGCCAGCGCCAGCTGGTGGAACAGGCCTGTTGTCGCTTGACGGCGCCAGGCATCGGCAGTGAAGGGGGCAGCAGCTTCGACCTCAACCGCCTGTTGTTTCAAGGGTTATTCCTGGCACCCCAAATGGTGGCTGAGGCCCTCATCGGCGCCGAACTGGTCGCCAAGGTGTTCACCAATCTCGGCTATGCCGTCAGTCCCAAGCCAGGTGAGGGGCGCAGCGATGTCATCCAAGCTGTGCGGCTGGGCAGCGCTGAGGCTCTCAAAGCGGTGTGTCGGGCCTTCCAATCGGCCTCGCCGGTGGGCTCCTATCTCGACCCAGTGCCCGCGCCCATGCCCGGCTACGCCAGCGACTTGGTTATGGCGGGGGGCACCTTCATCGACGGCAGCACCAGCGAATTCTCAGCAGACGCGCCCCTGAGGGAGCCTTTCGTGTTGTTCAGCCAGGGTGGCAGCCACCATGCGCACACCGCCCTGGCCCTCGAGCGAGCCCTACCGGCCCTGGTGCAGGGGGTTGCCAGTAGAGATTAACCAGCCCCTTCAGGCCTAACCCCTGCCAAAGTGGCCTTTCCCCCGCTTCCGCCCCGGGCCATGGCGCTCTCCTTCCCCACCGACTGCCGCTACGCCGATAGCCACGAATACACACGTCCTGAAGGCGATCTGGCCCGGGTGGGCATCAGTGCCTTCGCCGTCGATCAACTCGGAGACATCGTCTTTGTGGAGCTACCCGAGGTGGGGACCGCCGTGACCCAAGGGCAAAGTTTCGGCACGGTGGAGTCGGTCAAAGCCGTGGAGGAGCTGGTAGCTCCGATCACGGGGACCGTGAAGGCGCGCAATGAGGCCGTGCTTGCCAATCCTGAAGAGTTGCAGAACGACCCCTACGGCGAAGGCTGGTTGCTGGTGGTGGTTCCAAGCAACGCCAGCGAAATCGACACCCTGATGGATGCCGCCACGTATCAAGGGAAAGTCGATGGCCACTGATGGCCTGGTGATGCGTACAGCTGGCGAGGCGACCCGAGCACATGACATCCTTCTTTGAAAATCTTTATGATTCGGGCACTTGATTGATCGCCTGTGAGCGCCCCGTTTCTCGTGCGGCACCTGGGTCCGGGTCCTGACGAACAACGGCAGATGCTCGAAGAGCTGGGGTTGGATTCCCTTGAATCCTTGGCGGCCCAGATCGTTCCTGCCGATATCCTGCTGCCCCGGCCGGCCGCAGCTGAAGGCTTGCCTTTGGCTTGCGGCGAAGCCGAGGCCTTGGTCGAATTAGCCAAAATCGCTGCCGCCAACCGTGTCTGCCGCAGCCTCATCGGACTCGGGTACCACGGCACCGCCACGCCGGCCCTGATTCAGCGCCACGTCCTTGAAAATCCCTGTTGGTACACCGCCTACACGCCCTATCAAGCCGAGATCGCCCAAGGACGGCTAGAGGCCCTGCTCAATTACCAGACCCTGGTGAGCGAACTCACAGGTTTGCCCATTGCCAATGCCTCGCTGCTGGACGAAGCCACCGCAGCGGCAGAAGCCATGGCCATGGCGCTGGCGGTCAGCCGCCGCAGCGAAGCCCGCAGATTTTTGGTCGATCAGGAGGTGTTGCCACAGACCCTGGCAGTGTTGCGCACCCGGGCCGAACCCCTCGACATCAACATCGAATTGGTCCCGGCCGCTGATCTGGCCAGCCGCTGTGCCGAAGGCCTGGGGGGCTCCGCTCTGCCAGCTGATGCTTTCGGCTTGCTGCTGCAACTGCCAGGCACGGCAGGGGGTCTGTGGAACCCCAGCCCCCTGCTGGCTGCGGCCCGCGATGCTGGGATAATCACCACGGTGGCAATCGATCCGCTGGCCCAAGTTCTACTGGCGCCGGTGGGCTCCATGGGCGCCGACATAGCCATTGGCAGTCTGCAGCGCTTCGGTGTGCCGATGGGCTTCGGGGGGCCCCATGCTGCTTTCTTCGCCACCAGCGACGACTACAAGCGCCACATCCCCGGACGCTTGGTGGGCCAGTCCCGCGATGCCGAAGGCAACCCTGCCCTGCGCCTAGCCCTGCAGACCCGGGAGCAGCACATCCGTCGTGACAAGGCCACCAGCAACATCTGCACCGCCCAGGTGTTGCTGGCGGTCATGGCCAGCTTTTACGCCATCCACCACGGCCCCGAGGGGCTGGGCGCCATCGCCCGTACGGTGCTGGAAGCGCGCAGAGCCCTGGTGTCCGCCCTGGCTGAACTGGGTCTGGCCTGCGAAGTCGGACCGGGATTCGACACCGTTGCCCTGCGCACGCCCCAGGCTGAAGCCCTGCAGCAGCGTGTGCTCGCGGCAGGGTTCAACCTGCGCCGTGGCTTGAGGGGTGATGGCGATCCAACCAGCCTGGCCATCAGTCTCGATGAATTGACCACGGCAGCGGAACTCCAACGACTGATCAGCGCCCTGGCCGATGACCACGCCCAAGCGGAACAAGCCATCACCACTCTGGAACTGAGCCTGGCCAAAGCCGCAGCCTGCCCCCTTGAAGAGCTGCTGCCCGAGTTGCCCCTCCGCCATGGCCCCTGGCTGCGCCAAACCGCCTTCCACCGCTATCGCAGCGAAACCGAGCTGTTGCGTTACATCCAACGACTGGTCAGCAAGGATTTATCCCTGGTGCACGGCATGATCCCCTTGGGTAGCTGCACCATGAAATTGAATGCGGCGGCAGAATTGGCGCCCGTCAGTTGGCCCGCCTTCAGCCAGATCCATCCCTTCGCCCCGGCGGACCAGACCCGGGGCTATGCCCGGCTCGTAGCGGATCTGGAGGCCTGGCTCGGCGCTATCACAGGCTTTGCCGGGGTTTCCCTCCAGCCAAATGCCGGCTCCCAGGGCGAATATGCCGGGTTGATGGTTATTCGGGCTTGGCACCAAAGTCGCGGGGAAGGCCACCGTCGCGTCTGTTTGATCCCCACCAGCGCCCACGGGACCAATCCCGCCAGTGCCGTGATGGCCGGGATGAGGGTCGTTCCGATCCAATGCGATGAAGAAGGCAACATCGACACGGTCGATCTGGCGACCAAGGCCGAGGCTCATGCCGACGACCTGGCGGCGTTGATGGTGACTTACCCCTCTACCCACGGCGTGTTTGAAACCAGCATTCGCCAGATCTGCGACTTGGTGCACGAACAGGGCGGCCAGGTCTATCTCGATGGCGCCAACCTCAATGCCCAAGTGGGGCTGTGCAAGCCAGGCCTCTACGGAGCCGACGTCTGCCACCTCAATCTCCACAAGACATTTTGCATCCCCCATGGGGGGGGCGGGCCGGGGGTGGGGCCGATAGGGGTGGCCGCTCACCTGGTGCCCTTCCTACCGGGCCATCCCCTCGTCGCCGGGCCAGGTGCAGCCGGCTCCGGCAGCCACCAGGCGATCGGGCCGGTGTCAGCGGCACCCTGGGGCAGTGCCGGCATCCTGCCGATCAGCTGGATGTACATCCGCATGATGGGGGGACTAGGCCTACGCACCGCCAGCCAGGTGGCCCTGCTGGCGGCCAACCTGATTGCCGAGCGCCTGGATCCCCATTTCCCGGTGCTCTACAAGGGCGCCAATGGCAGGGTGGCCCACGAATGCATCCTCGACCTGCGTCCCCTTAAGCGCAGCTGCGGCCTAGAAGTGGATGACGTGGCCAAACGCCTGATGGATTATGGGTTCCACGCCCCAACCGTGAGTTGGCCCGTAGCAGGAACGGTGATGGTGGAACCCACCGAGAGCGAATCCCTGGCCGAGTTGGATCGTTTCTGCAATGCCATGATCCACATTCGGCAAGAGGCAGCGGCCCTGGAATCGGGTCAAGCCGATCCCCTCAATAACCCCCTCAAGCGAGCTCCCCATACGCTCGCTGCCGTCACAGCCGACACTTGGGACCGTCCCTACAGCCGCAGCCAAGCCGGTTTTCCGGCGGGAGATCAACAGCGCGATGGCAAAGTTTGGCCGGCTGTAGCCCGCATCGACAACGCCTTCGGCGATCGGAACCTGGTCTGCACCTGTCCCACCGTGGCCGAAATGTCAGTTACAGAAGTGGCAGCCTAATTAGCCACAGATCTATTATAGATTTCTTTCATCACGCATATTGGCCTTCATGGTGGGCCGCCCAACGCCTCAAACGCTGCCAAGCTCCCTAAACCACCCATGAATCCCATCGGTCCAGGAAACGGAACCCAACGCGTTGAGGGCACCAACGTGATTCGCGTGGCGTTTGGTGTACGTCAGTCCCGTCGCTTCCGCCCAGCACGGCCCGAGCATTGGGCTACCTTGGTGCTGCCGTTTCAGGACGGCGGCGGCGGCGGTCCTACACCACCCCAGGCGGCTTGATCATTAGACCAATACTCGTATATGCCCCCCGATTGTTGTTTAGGAGACCGAGGCCCTTTACTCTGATGTGCCAAATCACTGGGGCATGGAACTTGAGCACCCCCAGCGGGCTCCACTTAGGCTGGATTAGCAAGTTGGATCAAAATTAATCCAGCAGCACGAAGAGGCGTTAATGCTATTTAATCAGAGGACTTAAATCGGTGCTTACATGTTTAAGGACATCTCGAATAATTACCGGTCTTCTTCGTCCAGAGGACTTAGTTCGTTGTCGGGACTGGAATCAGGTCGGCAACCTTGGCTGGTTTCGCGGAATTTCCGAGGCGCCCTTAAGTCCATCCAACTATTCCTTATACTTGGTGTCAATGGTACCTAGCCAAAACTGATATATGGCATAGTTATTATCTCAAATCTTGCTCCCAACCGCTGGCAATCTTAAAATCCGCCTAATCTCTTCCCTAAGGACAGATTCAGCGCCCACCCCGATGCAGGGACGCCGAGAATCCCAACAGCAGCGGCACGCACAGACCGGCGATCACGGGGCCCGGGGGACTATCAAATACCACGCCGAGACCGAAACCACCCACAGCCACGGTCATGCCGATGATGGCCGACCGCGCCAAGGCACCTGCCAGGCTTGTCGATGTGCGGATGCCGATCAGGGCCGGCGCGCAGTAGAGGGCAAGAGAAATTACAAGACCCACCGCGGCCATACCGCTCACAATCACCAGTGTGGTGGCGAGGCTGAGCAGCTGCTGCAGCCGTTGAACCGGCAGCCCTGCAGCCGCGGCCCCTTCCGGATCCATGGCCAGAAACACCAGGTGCTGATAGCGACTGCAGACCAGAACCAGCAGCAGGCCAAGGGCGATGCCGGCGCGTAACAGTTCTACCGGGCCGGCTGTGAGCAGATCGCCGAACAGGAGGCTGTTGAGGTCCACGTCGCCATCGAGGGCCTGAATCAGCAGGACCCCTAGCCCCAGGCTGGCGGCCAGCAGCGTGTTGGCCACTACTTCCTGGCCCAGATCATCCGGCAGGCGACGGCTACTGAGCCGCTCCGCGAGCCAGGTGACGCTTAATCCACTGGCCAGCCCTCCCAGCAGGGGGTCGATTCCCGCCGCCAGGGCCACGGCCACACCCGGCAGCACGGCATGGGCGATCAGGTTGCTATGCAGCACCCTGCGTCTCAGAACCAGAAGTGGGCCGACCACGCCGGCCATGGCTCCGGTCAGCAGGGCCATCAGCAGGGGTAGCAGCCACCAGGCAAACGTGCTCGCGTCTGGACTCATGGCCGCTGCAACCGCCCTAGGACGCGATCAGGCCGGTCATCCGCGAGAAGCGTTGTATCCAGTAGCAGCGCCCTGTCGTACCCCTGCAGGGAATCACCCCAGTCGTGGCTACTCACCAGCACAACGCGACCCTGGGAGGCCTGCTGGCGCAGCACCGCCAGCAGCTGCTGGCGGGTCGGGGGATCCAGGTAGGTGAACGGTTCATCGAGGACCAGCAGTTCGGCCTTCTGAAGCAGGGCCCGAGCCAGCAGGGCACGCTGCTGCTGGCCCCCGGAGAGCTTGGAAAGACGCGTTTCCGCCAGCGAGGCCAGACCCATCGACTGCAGGGCCTCGTCAGTATCCGGCAGCGGTTCCGCCGCGGGGCCTGCCAGTTTGCCGAGAGCCACTAGATCACGGACAGTAATTGGCATCTGCCACTGGATGGCGCTCCGCTGAGGAACCAGGGCAAGCCGAGGCCGACGAGGGGCCATGGCCTGGCCATTCCAAAGCACCTTTCCCAGGCTTGGGGTGAGCTGGCCGAGCAGCAGTTTCAGCAGGGTGGATTTGCCGGCACCATTCGGACCGAGCAGCGCCGTAAGGCTGCCGGGCCCGAGGCTGAAACTTACCTCCGCCAGAACCGTGGGGGAAGCCTTGCCTGGATAGCGGTAACTGACTCCCTGAACCTGAAGCATCGGTAAGGCGGGTCGGGATTGCGCTGCGATGGGGTAAGCGCGGGGGAATGGGCTTCTGGGCAGAAGGGAAGGCGGCCTAGGGCTGCCGAAAGGATCGAAGCGACTCGAGCCTAGGGCCGTCAATGCTAGGAATGGTTATCATTTATGTGGTTACTGTTCGGCATGTGTCGCTGCTTTCACCTCGTCAGGGCTCCGGTTTCAAAGGGTTCCACTTCCAGGGCCGGCGAACCCCCATTTCCAGGCCATGGCTGGCCACCCTGCTTCTGGGCGCCGCCTTGCTACTACCGCCTCCCCCTGCCCAGGCGGCCACCGTCGTCGCTGCGGACGGCGTGCTCTGCGACCTCACCCGCACCCTGGCGGAAGGGCTAATCAAGGTGGTCTGCCTCCTGCCCGCCAGCCAGGACCCTCACCAGGCGGCGCTGCGGCCCAGCGATCGCCAAATTATTGCCCAGTCCGATCTGGTGCTGGTGAATGGCTTTGGCCTCACCCCCGCTCTCAGCAAGGTGCAGGGGCGTCGGCCCCAGGTCGCGGTGGCGGAGCTGGCGGTGCCGAACAGCCCCAGCTTCGAGGGTGCCGGCGGTCTGCGGGACCCCCATGTCTGGCATGACCCCCGCCAGGGCGCAGCGATGGTGCGGCTGATTGCGGAACGCCTGGCTCCCTTCACCGACCAGGACAGCCGGCTGCGCTCCCGCAGCCAGCAGGCCGCTCTCGTGCTCACCGATCTCGATACCTGGACCGCTCGACAGATCGGGACGCTGCCCCCCTCTGCCCGGGTGCTGGCCAGCGGCCATCGTGCCTTCCGCAGCTTTGCCCGTCGCTACGGCATACGGGAGTTGGCGGTGATCGAATCCTTCAGTACCGCTGGCCTGCTGCGGCCCCAAGGGCTCAATCAAGTGAGTGATGCCTTGCAGCGTTCCGGCGCCCGTGTCATCTTCCCGGATCGTCTTCCGCCCTCGAAGACACTGCGGCGCATCTCCCAGCGCAGTGGAGTTCCGATCAGTTCCGTGGCCCTCGTTGCCGATGGCCTGGCAGCCAAGGCCACTTACGTCGATACCTTCGTCGCCAATGTCTGCACCTTCGTGGAGGGTCAGGGCGGCAGCTGCGACCGGGCCGGCGGCCAGCAACTGGCGCGCCGCTGGGCGGCGATTCGCTGAGTGCTGCGGCGCACCCCGGCTTGGCAGCACTCTTCGCCTCGATCTTCCAGCTTTCGGTGAATCCCTCCTCCCCGTCGTCCCTTCATCCGCAATCGCGTCATGGCTTTTCCGTTCTCCTGTCGCTTCCGCTGGCCGCTCAGCTCAGGTCTGGCAGGGCTCCTGCTGCTCTCCAGCGCACCTGCACTAAGCCATGGCGCCGATGGCCAGGCCGGCCGGGTGGCTCCGGGCCAGTTCCGCGTGCTGCCGCTGATCACGATCGAGGGCCACGGCGGCTTTGAGAACAACATTGAGGGCCAGCCCCGCCACTACGCCATCGATGCCCAGTTGGGCACCGAGCTGCAATGGGGTCTCAACAACGGTGGCGTGTTTGCCATCGAGATGGAACTGGGCCCGGCCTTCGTGTGGGGTGAGGCCGAGCACTTCTATGGCCAGGTGGAACCGGCCGGCGAGGAGGAGGAGCACGCCCACCACGGGCTGCCGGGCTCGAACTGGCGCCGCATCGACATCAAAGGCCGGCTGCAGCTGGTGTACCAGCCGACACGCCGGCTCGAACTGAGCGCCGAGTGGATGCCCTACCTGATCACGTCCAGTCAGGGTGAAGATGTGCGCGGCCTGCGCCAGCAGCTCTCGCTGGCCGGCACCCTGGCGCTGGGTGATGGTGATGTGAACTTCGCGCTGGGCGATGGGCTCGAGACCATTGCCGACGGCCTCTTTCTGGCGGTGGAAAACCGCAACGGCTGGGATTCCACCGGCACTTACCTCGGCAACTACACCGATACCCGCTTGGGCCTGGGTTTCAACGTGGATCTGCTCAACCTGACCATGGATGCGGGGCCGCGTTTTTATCAGCCGGGCAGCTATTCAGGGCTTGGGGGAAGAGTTGACTGGGGCGGTGAAATTGAACTGACCTACCCGCTCAACTCCCGCACCGTGCTGTTCGCCCATTGGCAACCGACCTACAACACCCAGCTCGGCATGGCCGGCTGGGTAAATCATGTGGGTGCAGGGGTAACCCTCAGATTTTGAGCTGGGTGGGGCCGCTTCAGTAATTCACCCCGAATCGGCGCTGATGCACCGCTGTGGTGCCAGCAGGATCCAGCACGGCGCCATTGCTCACCTGGGCGTAGAGGATCCAGTGGTCGCCGCATTCCATCCGCGCCGTCACTTGGGCCTCCAGCCAGGCCAGGGCCTCGGGCAGGATCGGCTGGCCGCCTGGGCTTGCCTGAAGCTCCAGTCCCGCGAAGCGATCAGCTCCCGGGGGAAAAGGCTGCAGGAACTGCTTCAAGGGCCCGGTTTCGCGACCTGAGGCCAGGATGTTGAGGGCGCAACCATCACCCACGTGCAATAGGCCCTCTACGGCCCGGTCCTTGGCCACCGCCACGGTGAAGCCCGGAGGTGAAAAACTCGCCTGGCTAACCCAGCTGGCCACCATGGCACCACTGAGGGCCGAGACCCCCTCCCCCTTGCGGGCTGTTAACACACACAGGCTGCCGATGACCCTGCCCAGGGCTTGGATGGCGGGATCGCTGCGACTGTCACTGAGCCCTCCGCCACTGCGGCGCTGGCTGCGGCGTTGCTCCTGCTGAAGGCGTCGGCCGAGACTGGTGCCGGTTTCATCCAGGGTGCGCAGGGTGGCGGCATCGGGACTGAAGCGCACCCGGATCGGGGCGAAGGCGAAGACAAAGCCACCATCTCGCAGCTTGGTTTCCAGCAGATCGATGGCCTCACCGCTCCAGCCATAGCTGCCGAACACGCCGACTGGTTTGCTGCGGTCGCCCTCCGCCAGCACCGTTCCCAGGGCCGACACAATCGGTGTTGGGGCATGGCCCCCGAGGGTGGGGGAGCCAATCAACAGGGCATCGCAGGTGCGAATGGCCTCGATCAATTGATCCGAAGTGGCAAATTCACAATTAATGCTCTCCACCCGCACCCCCGTTTTGGCGACCCCCTGGGCCAGGGCATCCGCAATCGCGGCGGTGTTGCCGTAGGCACTGGCAAACAGCAGGGCCACCGAGCGCCGCGCCTGTTGCAGGGTTGCCCCCCAACGGCGATAGTCCGCCAAAAGACTGCGCCAGCTTTCGGTGATAGCGGGACCATGACCAGGGGCAATGCCCCGCATGGGCAAACCCTCAAGCCGATCTAGTACCACCTCCACCTGGCGCGCCATCGGCGCCATGAGGCAATCGTAAAAAAAACGCCGGTCCTCCTCGCTGGTGCCCCGATGGGCCTCAGCAAACGTCTCGACACAAAGATGGGCGGAAAAGAACTTGCCGCTCATCAACAGTCCCGACCGGTCCTCAAAAGCCAGCAGCGCCCCAGGCCAGCGGGGCGTTGGCGCTGGAATCAAGGTGAGCGTGTGACCTCCGGCCAACTCACGGCTCACCTCGTGCTTCACCACATCGATGGGCGGCAGCGGTGGACACCCCTCGTCAGCACCATCGGTGGTATTGGCGGTGGGGGAACGTTGGTGCCAGAGGTCCCCCAGGAGTCGGGCGCCGGCATTCGAAGCCACCAACATCAGGGCTGGCCAGTGCCTGGCCAGCTGGCGCAATACAGCAACGCGATTGGGGTTGACACTATCAACCACAACCTTGAGTGAAGCCTCGGGACTCACCAATGTCGCCAACTCAGCCAGAAAGGCCTCGGCGAAGGAAGCCCCCAGCGGGTGGACAAGCACGGGCGGCACTTGCTGGCCGGCTGCGTTGCAGCCGGCATCGAACAGGAAACTGTTGGCAGATGTGCCACGTTCAAGCCCGTACTCGATTTCAAAGCGCAGACGATTAGGACTTAGCCCCCTCAGGCAGGTGAAGCCAGGATCAATCTGCATTCGGATGACCCGGCGGCCAGCGGATTCGTTGAAGCCACTGACAGAAGCCTGGCCCGAACCGATGGGATTGGGGGTAATCACCATCAGACCAGGGGAGAAGGCAGAAGAATCATCAGCCTATCGGCAGCGGAGCCATTAATAATGGTTCCCCACCTTGCGATGATGAACCGCCGTGGCGGCTTCGGTGTCCGCCACATTGCCCTGCTCCACCAAGGCATAGATGATCCAGTGGTCTGGACCCTCGAGCCGCTGGGCCACCACGCATCCCAAATAGGCCAAGGCATCTCCCAGAACGGGTCCGCCGGTAGCCACCCCTTCGAGGGTATTTACGCCCGCAAAGCGGTCGGCCCCAGGGGGAAAGCGACGCAGGAAATGGCGCAACAAGGGCTGGTGGTTGTCCTCGCGCAAGACATTTAGTACAAAGCGATCACCCACCTGCATCAAGGCCTCAATCGCCCGATCTTTGGCCACGGCCACTGTGATCCCAGGCGGCTCAAAGCTGGCCTGACTCACCCAGCTGGCAACCATGGCACCACTGCGTTGACCTTCGGCTTCCCTGGCCGTGACGACGTAGAGGCCTCCCGACAGCCGCCCCATCGCCTTGTCCAGATCGCCATCGATGGATTTCATCGCAGCAATCGTTTTCTCACGGCTCAGCAATTGACCCAAGTCAGTGCCGGTCTCCTCGCAGCGTTGGTAGTCGGCAGCATTGGGCACTTGGCGGATGCGCAGGGGCGCGAAGGCCTCTGGCTGGCCCATGCTGCGCAACTGGCTGGCCACGGTGTCAATGGCCTCGTCGTTGCCGCTGAAGACGTCGTAGCAGCCCACCCATTGCTTGGGTTTGAGGGCCGCCAACAATGTACCAATTGAGGCCTGCAGATCGGCATCGGGGGCCGCGGGCCAGGTGGGCACCACCACGGCGGCCGCATCGCCAACCAAAGCCGCCAGCTCCTGAGCATCCGTGGCCCGCAGATCCACCAATTGCACCTGCACCTCCGCCTTGCCAATGCCGCGGGCAATTGCCTGGCTGAGACGATCGCAAAAACCAACCTGGCTGAGATAGCAAACCGCCACATAGGCCTCCCCCCCACTGCGTTGGCTACTCCACTCGCGGTAGTCATCCACCCACAATCCCAAGTGATCCCGCAGCAGGGGGCCGTGCCCCACCGCAATCATCTTGATAGCAGGCAATGCTTCCATGCGCTTGAGGGCCTGCAGCACACTGCGGGCATTGGGGCCCATCAGGCAGTCGTAATAGAAACGAAAATCAGGAGCGATAGCACCAGGATTGAGGTCATAGAGATCGTCGCTGCAATAATGCAGACCGAAGGCGTCACAGGTGAAGAGCACTCCAGTGCCGTGATCGTAGGAAAAGATCGTGTCGGGCCAATGCAGATTGGGCGCACTGAGAAACTCAAAACGGTGGGCCGTTCCGCTGCTGCTGTTGGTGCCCAAATCAAGGACATCACCCGACTTGATAGCCCGGCTGCGGAAGGGTCGATGCACCTGGTTTTCGAGGAACTGGATCGCCACCTTGGAGGCAACAATTTCAACCTCGGGATTTCGATCAATAAGATCTCCAATCAGGCCGGAATGGTCGGGCTCGGTGTGGGAAACAACTAAGTAATCAATTTGTTTTGGATCGATCTGTTCTTCCAGCAGCGCTAGCCAGGTGCTCTGGAATTTGAGATGGCTAGTGTCGATCAGGGCCGTGCGCTCGCCCCGCACCAAAAATGAGTTGTAAGTAGTGCCGTTGCGCAGGCCAAATTCGATGTCAAAACGGCTGCGTTCCCAGTCAAGCGAACGAATCGTTGTGGTATCAGCAGCGATGGTTTCGCTCTGCAGGCTGAGGCGTGGCAGAGGTGCATCCAAGGTGAATGCTGTGCCGGAATCAACTGGTTCGGCTGTCATCGGCGAGGACATGTACGGATGGGGTAGTAATTTTAGGCAGGGCAACAGGTACCTGGGTACGATCAGGGCCGGCCCTACCTACCTACAGCCACCACCAGCTCTCGAAACAGGCTGCCTGGCCCCAGGGCTGGCCGAGGCCCTCCTGCAGAGTCCAAAGCTGGGCCCCCTCAATGCGGAAGCGGCGGCCGTGACGGTTGACCCGAATTCCGGCGTAGTTGGCGATGGCCCCGTGCCGGCGAGCAAGATCCAAGGAAACCCGCCGGGCCGGGCGCTCAGTTGGCTCTGCGGTCAGTCTGGAGGGCATCCCAACCATGGACGCCCAGGATCGATCCCAGAGGCGAAGCGCTGCGGCATTGGCATAGATCAAGCGGGGATCGGAGCCGCCATCGTGGGCTAGCACTACAGGCGTTGCCCCAAACAGTTCCTGGGCGGCCTGGCGAGCGGGCCAGGTATCACTGCCGACCAAGAGTGGCCTGCCAAAGCAGTTTTGGTGGCACGCCAAGATTGTTGATGCAACCCGCAGACTTGCATCACTGAGCCAAGGCGGCTCGTCAGGGACCACTTACCCCCCCTCTGGGCGGGCCACAGATTCGGCGCCAGTAGTCATGGCCCTGGCCATGGCCAGCTGCCCCATGGCCATGCCCTGGGCTTGGAGCCGTTCCAGGAATAAGCGGTTGGCTTCCTCAAAACGGTGATCTTCGGCCAGGGGCAAGGGGCCGGCCCCATCGAGGCCCGATTCCCCTTCAAGGGCTGGCGTAATCACCACCAGATCAGGATCCAGCGGCGCGTCATAGCGCCACCAACGCCCTGCATCAAGGATGGCTGGATGGGGCGGATGGGGGGCAAGGACGACAGCCTGGGTTGCCCCAGCGCGACGCCTTTCGGCCAGCTCCCCCAACAACTGGTCGCGGGTACGGCCGCGCAACTGGAAGAGCACAAAGGGGTCCTCACTGAAGCGATCGCCCATAAGATAGTAAACAGCGCTGATATGTTTGCAGGGATTTGCCTTATCTGGGCAACTGCATTCACTGCGCACCTCCTGCAATTTAAACGGAAAAAGACGCTTGCCACTGGCGGCGAAAGCCCTCTCGATATCCTGGGGCATGATTCCAGCCAAAAGCTGGGCCGACCAACGTGCCTTCTGACTGAGGGCTTCAAGCACATAACCCCAGTCTTCATCATTGAGAACATCCAGCCACAGCTTCACCTTGTAGGGATCCTTATCCGTCCCCTGGACGCGGGCATGGACCCGGCGACCCTCAAAGCGGATCGAGAGCACGTTGCCCTCTCGCGCATAGGTCCAGGCACGCTCGAGGCGTTTCTTATAGCGAAACGAATGAATTAGCTCCATCCACTGTTCCACCCACCAAGGCTGCTGTCCCAGGCCCTCCTGACCGAGCTGGGTGGTGATGGTTGCGGAGTTTGTCACAACAAGATTGGCGAAACGCCGGCAAGGGGCCCTAAGCCCAAATCGGCTAAAGGGGCATCATCACAGCCGGCCAAAACCTTGGCTTGATCACGACTCGCCCCAGCGATGGCCATGTGATTGCTGACTGATCTACACCAATTAAAAGATTAGGACAATTTTCTTGCCTTAGCCTCGGCATATATCGAATCTGGTACTGGGCGCAGATCCCAAACGATGCCGACCATAGAAAGCAAGAAAAGTGTAATAAAAGTTAAGTCTATTTCCCACCAATAAAATCCTTGGCGACAACTGGACTGGTAATGGTGGTGATTATTGTGCCAACCTTCTCCAAGGGTAATGATGGCCAACAAGGGATTGTTCCGGCTGTCATCACCGGTGACAAACCGTTGGGATCCAAAAAGATGGGAAAGAGAATTAATTGTATAGGTGCCGTGATATAGAAGCACCGTAGACACAAAGAAACCCCAGATCAACATTTGCATGGGGGTTGTAGGCCTACCCTGCTGCTGAAGAAAATAACCGAGACCATAGGTAGAGAAAGCCAAAATTGTCGGGGCAATCAAAGACCACTTATCTACAAAAACAAGTTCGGGAAATTTTGCATAATCACGAATCGCATTATGATTGGGTTTGCGATGATTAGGGTGCAAAAACCAGCCCATATGGGACCACAGAAATCCATGGTGCCTTGGCGAATGGGGATCATGAACCGTATCGGAACTGCTGTGATGATGGCGATGGGTGGCGGCCCACCAAAGGGGGCCAAGCTGGGCTGAACTGGTAGCCAGGAGCGCCAGGACAAACTGGAAAACGCGACTAGTTTTGAAGGCCCTATGGGCAAAATAACGGTGATATCCGGCTGTTACCCCAAACATCCTCACCACATAGGCCAAAAGGCAGACCAGAACAGCATCTACACTGACGCCAGTCCAGAAGACCCCAAAACAGGCCAGATGCACCAGCGCGTAGGGGATGGTGGCAAGGATCAATCCTAGATTGATCCCTGGCCCCGTGAAATCTTCCCCATTGGCCTTGCCAGGCTGAGATCCCAGGCTGGACCCCGGATCGGCATGCGTCCCAGGACGCCGGGATTGAGTTAGCAAAAAGACACCTTTTGGATGTCACCAATGCTAACAGGCTAAGCACCTGGAAGATCAGGCAACGTCCCTCTCGGCAGGGAAACAACCAGAACCATCGTCGTCAAGAGAACATTCAAAAAAAGAACCCCTGCCAAGGTTAATGGCAGGGGACTGTAAAAAAATGAACTTAAGTTGAGTGATGTACGCCTTTAGGGCGTAGATCTCAAAACAATCCTAAGGTAAGAGATTTGTCAATCGGCAATGCAGCGCCAATGCCAAGATAGATTGTTACAGCAGTACCAAATAAGAATACTGCCATGGCAACAGGTCGACGGAACGGATTTTGGAATTTATTAAAGCTTTCAATAAACGGAATTAACATTAATCCCAAAGGTACCATGGTTTGCAAAGCAATTCCAAGCAACTTGTTTGGGACAACTCTAAGAATCTGAAAGACGGGATATAGGTACCATTCAGGGAGAATTTCAAGAGGCGTTGCAAATGGATCTGCCTTATCTCCCAGCATCGCAGGATCTAAAACAGCCAGGCCAACAATACAAGCGATTGTTCCAAGAATAGTTACTGGGAACATGTATAGAAGATCATTCGGCCAGGCCGGTTCACCATAATAGTTGTGACCCATGCCTTTAGCCAATTTCGCCCGCAAAGCGGGATCGTTCAGGTCAGGCTTTTTGACGAAAGACATGGTCCGAATTGCGTTGGAGTAAAGAAAAAGAACAAGTGATCTTCGAGAAACTAGTTGATGCCAGAACCAACAGGCTCAGAGGGGTCCAGAAATACCCTGCTTCCTAATCATGAGGAAGTGCATGAGCATGAACACGGCCAACAACCAGGGCAACACAAAGGTATGGAGACTGTAAAAGCGGGTAAGGGTTGACTGACCCACACTCTCTCCACCCCTCAGCAGTTCAACCATAAAATCACCCACAACTGGTAAGGCCGCTGGCACACCAGAAACAATTTTCACAGCCCAGTAACCGACTTGATCCCATGGCAAGGAGTAGCCGGTAACACCAAATGAAACGGTTATCACGGCCATGGTGACCCCAGTAACCCAGGTGAGCTCCCGGGGACGTTTAAAACCTCCGGTGAGATAAACCCTAAACACATGGAGGATCAACATCAAAACCATCATGCTGGCGCTCCAGCGATGGACCGAGCGAATCAGCCAACCGAAACTGACGTCGGTCATGAGATACTGGACAGAGGAATAGGCCTCTGCCACTGTGGGTTTGTAATAAAACGTCATCGCAAACCCGCTTGCAAACTGAATCAGAAAACAAGTGAGAGTAATGCCGCCCAGACAATAAAAAATGTTTACATGGGGCGGGACGTACTTGGTGGCGATGTCATCGACAACGTCCTGGATATCCAACCGTTCGTTGAACCAGTCGAACACCGGCGTGGATTTGCCGGCGGGAGAGGAATTCGCCATGCAGCGCTGGGCTTGGGTTGCCAGAGTCTACCGATCGTGCTGCCCCCCCCGTGATCCATCCGGGCCATCCCCCCTCGTCGGCGGACCCCAGCCCCAGCCCCAGCCTGCCTCGACCCCGGC
This sequence comes from Synechococcaceae cyanobacterium, assembly GCA_947458155.1. Taxonomy (GTDB): domain Bacteria; phylum Cyanobacteriota; class Cyanobacteriia; order PCC-6307; family Cyanobiaceae; genus Cyanobium. Next base: position 17,821 of record CANGZM010000014.1, read on the forward strand.
AAAGACCCCAAAATGTTCTGGGTCAAAAACTGGTGGGGGCCTTGCTCTCAGGCGCTCTTGTCCTCAGCGCCCTGCTCGGTGGACCAGGACCATGGCCAGTTTCTGGAGCCCTGGCCCTCAACGATGCCCAGCAACTAGTGGTGGAGGCTTGGCGACTCGTTAATCAGAGCTACTGGGATCCCGACCGGTTGGAAGAGGTGCATTGGCGCCGCCTGCGCCAAGAGGCCCTTGAAAAGTCCATAAACAGTTCGACCGATGCCTACGGGGCCATTGAGGCGATGCTGGCCCCCATTAATGATTCTTATACGCGGCTGCTGAGGCCGAGCGACTACTTGGCCCTGAGGGCCACCACCCAGGGAACGGTGAGTGGGGTCGGGCTGCAACTGGGCCTACGAGCCGACGACAACCATGTCGTCGTCATCGCCCCCCTGGATGACTCGCCCGCCAGTGAAGCCCAAATTCAGCCAGGCACCGAACTCCTTGCCATTGATGGCACTTCCAGCATTGAACTGGGCCTCGAAGGATCTGCGGCACGGCTGCGCGGAAGTGCCGGAACAGACGTGCTGGTGAGGTTGGCCACGACCAAGGGGCGCCAACGGGAGGTGGTGCTCGAACGGCGCAAAGTGGATTTGCAGCCCGTGCGTGGCCAAGTGCTCAATCGGCAAGGTCATCGCCTGGGTTACCTACGCATAACCCAGTTCAGCGAACCGGTTCCCGAACTCGCCAACCTCTGGCTGCGTCGCTTTGCCGGCCAAGGGGACGAATCCGGGATCGAGTTTGCCCCCGTCGAAGGGGTCATCCTGGATCTACGCAACAATTCCGGGGGACTGGTCAGCGCCGGAGTCGCCGTGGCCAACAGCCTGCTTGACAGCAAAGGAATCGTCGAAACCCAGGACCGGGGAGGCATCACTGAACAACAGTCGGCTACGGCCGGCGTCCTGTACGGCGGCCCCCTCATCACCATGATCAATGGCGGCAGCGCCAGTGCCAGTGAAATCCTGGCTGGGGCCCTCCAGGATGCTGGTCGTTCCTCCTTGGTGGGTAGCCAAAGCTTCGGCAAAGGCCTTATTCAGTCGCTGCTTTCGTTGGGGGATGGCAGTGGCCTCGCCGTAAGCGTCGCCAGATATCGCACCCCCCTGGGTCGGGAGATCCAATCCAAGGGTCTGACACCTGATCACCTTTTGACCCAGCCAGAACCGCTTACCCCAGGCGGTACAAGCGACACTTGGCTTGGACAGGCCCTGCTTCTTCTCATTGAACAGCTGGACCCAGGGGCCGGGGCGAATTGAAATGGCTTTAGGTCGCCGCACCTACCACGACCCCCTACATGGGGCCATCCGTCTTGATCGACAAGATCCTGCCGAAGCGATGGCCATGGATCTGATCGAAACAGCTCCTTTCCAACGGCTCCGGCGCATCCGCCAACTCGGTCCAGCGTTCCTCACCTTTCACGGCGCGGAATCCAGTCGCTTCACCCACTCCCTGGGGGTGTTGCACCTGGCGCGATTGGCCCTCAACCAACTTGAAAACCTCCAAAGCGACCTGGCCCAACAGCGGCCCCTGCTTTTTGCCGCGGCCCTGCTCCACGACGTTGGCCATGCCCCGCTTAGCCATAGCGGCGAAGAGATGTATGGGCTGCGGCATGAGACCTGGTCGGCGAGGCTGGTGCTGGAGCATCCCGACTTGAGGGACCGTTTGGAAGCCACCAGGCCTGGGCTCGCTGGGGCTGTCGCCACCCTCCTCGAAACGGGCCAAACTCAGCCAGCGGCGATCGGAGCATTGGTAAGCAGCCAACTTGACTGCGATCGGCTCGATTATCTGTTGCGCGACAGCTACAGCACGGGAACCTGTTTCGGCCAGCTCGACTTGGAGCGTATTCTGGCCAGCCTCACCCTGGCGCCGGACGGCAACCTGGCGTTTCACCCCAAGGGGCTGCAGGCGGTGGAGCACTACCTAGTTGTGCGCCAGCTGATGTATCGCAGCGTCTACAACCACCGGCTCAATGGTGTCTGCAACTGGCTGCTGCACTACACCATCCAAGTCGCCCGGCGGTTGGGGCCCCAGCGGGTATGGGCCGACAGGACCATGGCCCGATGGCTCTGGGACCACCAAAATCTCGACCTAGAAACCTATTTGGCCAACGATGACATCGTTACCGGCTACCACCTTGAACGCTGGCGCCATGATGGCCCGGCAGAGCTTGCCGAACCCAGTGCCCGCCTCGTGGATCGCCGACTGTTAAAGGCCCTGGATGTGAGCGAATTGAGATCCCCTGAACGCCTGGAGCTTTTGGCTGAGGCCCGCAGGCTGGCGGCGGCCGCCGGCCTGGCCCCCGACGGTTGCTGCGGGCTGCAACAGCGCCAAAGCCGGGGTTACGACCCATACAAAGGCGGCCTGCGACTTTGGGATGGCCTGAGGTTGCAGGCCATCGAACAGCGCTCCGAATTGGTCAGGGTGCTCAGCCACAGCGAAGAGATCGCCTGGCTGATTCACCCACCGAGCCTGAGCACCCGGCTGGCGGCCTTGGCTCAGGAGTGGTTGGCGAGGGGGAAGGGCCCCAAGGGCATCCCTCACTGAAGTAGCGCTTAGGGTCGGGATTCTTGAGCCGTATAGCCATGGCAGCGGCCCTCTCCGTTGCGACAGATCCTTATCAACTCCATTTGCTGAGGCTCCCTCCCCCCCAGGAGGCAGGCCCCCTGCTGCAGGAGGTTGGACAGGCACTCAGCCTGGTCATGATCCAAGGCCCGCTGAGCTTGGTCTGCGGTGAATGGCAACTGCAGTTACCCGACCTGGAGGCCCTCCAAGGCCTTTTGACACGTAAGGGGTTGACCCTGGTGCAGCTACAGGCTGATCACCCGGAGACCCGAGTGGCGGCAGCCGCCCTTGGGCTCCAGCTGGGTCCCAAGACTGGTCGGCCCCGGGATGCCGATGCGGCGCCCGCCGCTCCAGCCCTGACGGTTCACCAGGGCCCCTTACGATCAGGAGAGCATCTTCAGGTTGAGGGCTCTGTCCTGGTGCTGGGGGATGTGAATCCTGGAGCCCAGATCAGTGCCGTGGGCCACGTGCTGGTCTGGGGCCGTCTGCGGGGGGTGGCCCATGCCGGCCGCCGCGGTGATGATCAGGCAACAATCGTGGCTCTGCAGATGCGACCGCTCCAACTCCGCATTGCCAGCGCCGTGGCCAGGGGACCGGATGAAGTCCCTATTGCTGGCCTATGCGAAGCAGCCCGTCTCGACAACGGGGAAATTCGCATCGATCCAGCGTCTCCACGATGGCCCCTCCTTGGGATTCCGTCTTTGGGGCTTAACGTGGATTTCAGCCCCAGTGCCCTGTGACAGCTACCTCAGCTCGCATCATCTTGATCTGTTCAGGCAAGGGAGGGGTCGGCAAGACAACCCTCACGGCGAACCTGGGCATTGCCTTGGCCCGCCTTGGTGAGAGCACCGTTGTGCTGGACGCTGATTTCGGCCTGCGCAACCTTGACCTGCTCCTGGGCTTGGAGAACCGCATCGTCTACAACGCCCAGGACGTGCTCGAAGCAACCTGTCGGTTAGATCAGGCATTGGTGAAGCACAAACAAGAGCCGAACCTCTCGCTACTGCCCGCCGGCAACGCGAGGATGCTCGACTGGCTGACCTCCGACGACATGAAAAAAATCGTCGGCATGCTCGCAGATCGGGCCAACTTTGTTCTGATCGATTGCCCTGCTGGCATTGAAACCGGCTTCCGTAATGCCGCCGCCGCCGCCAAAGAAGCCATCGTCATCACCACCCCCGAGATGGCTGCGGTGCGGGATGCGGATCGGGTGATCGGTCTGCTCCATACCCAGGGGGTGGCGCCGATACAAATGGTTTTAAACCGGGTCCGTCCCAAGATGGTGGCAAACCAGGAAATGCTCGGGGTCAGCGATGTCACGGACATTCTTGCCTTACCCCTGTTGGGACTGGTGCTTGAAGACGAGCAGGTGATCACCTCCACCAATCGGGGTGAGCCCCTCACCCTCCATGGGACTCTCTCACCAGCCGGTCGGGCTTATATGAATATTGCGCGTCGGCTTCTGGGCGAAGAAGTGGCCCTGATAGACCCCACCCGTGAACGCCAGGGCCTTAGGGCCAGGCTGATGGGCAAGATTCGCCGAACAACTGGCCTTTTTTGAGCGGCATGGCCTTGTTCGACTTCCTTCAACACCTGCTGGGCCTACAAAAGCCCAGCGCCACCACAGCCCGCGAACGTTTGCAGTTGGTGTTGGCCCACGATCGCAGTGACCTCAACCCGGAGCTGCTTGAGCGCATGCGTCGAGAGATCCTTGAAGTGGTGCAGAAATATGTCGAGATCGACATCGAAAGCGGTGATGTCAGCCTTACCACCGACGACCGGGTGACGGCCCTAGTGGCCAATCTGCCGATCCGCCGTGCCCGCCCCCTATCCCGCCTCTCCCAGGAAGCCGGGGCCGGAACCAACCCAAGCGACCCGGAGGTGCTTGCACTTGTAGATAACCCGGAAATGCCTGAACCCAGCCCCTCCAATAGCTCCGAGGTGATCGAGGTCCAGGATGCCGCCATTGAACCGAAAACTTCCCCATGACGGCCAGGGGGAACACTGGGCCTTGATTCAGCCTGACGACCATGCTCCCCCCTTCACCCCCCTCGGGGCTCGATCATGCCAACAGAGGTCTGATGGGTATGACCCCTGCCGAGCGCCGTGTCCTGGACCTCTTAACCCAGGGCATGAGCAATCGGGCAATTGCATCGGCCTTGGTCCTCAGCCCACGTACGGTGGAAAGCCATGTCTCCAGCATGTTGGAAAAGAGCGGCTGTCGCCAGCGTTGCGAATTGCTGGTTTGGGCCCTGACCCGGTCCTAAGATGCTGCAGCAGAGTTCAATAGCCGGCTTAGCTCAGCGGTAGAGCAGCGCTTTTGTAAAGCGAAGGCCATCGGTTCAAATCCGTTAGCCGGCTTCCTTCCCCTAAACGGTCAACGATCGCCTAGCTACCCCAGTCGCTTGAGGGTCGACGCATCCGCCGAAGCCCTCATCGA
>CANGZM010000015.1 GCA_947458155.1 Synechococcaceae cyanobacterium
AGCCAGGAAATCCGGGCCGCCGAAGATCCCGAATTCGAAACCTTCTACACCAAGAACATCCTGCTCAACGAAGGTCTGCGCGCCTGGATGGCCCCCGCAGACCAGCCTCACGAACAATTCGTCTTCCCTGAAGAGGTCCTGCCCCGTGGAAACGCCCTTTAATTCTGGACTTATCTCTGTCGCCGGCAAGGACCTTGATTCCACCGGCTATGCCTGGTGGGCTGGTAATGCCCGCCTGATCAATCTTTCTGGCCGTTTGCTTGGCGCCCATGTGGCCCATGCGGGTCTGATGGTCTTCTGGGCTGGAGCAATGATGCTCTTTGAGGTGAGTCATTTCACCTTCGACAAGCCTATGTATGAGCAGGGTTTGATTCTCTTTCCCCACGTCGCCACGTTGGGCTATGGGGTCGGACCAGGCGGTGAAGTCACCAGCCTTTACCCCTTCTTTGTGGTCGGGGTGTTGCATCTGATCAGTTCTGCCGTTCTTGGCCTGGGAGGTCTTTATCACGCCCTTCGTGGCCCAGAAATCCTGGAAAACTATTCCGCCTTCTTCTCCCAAGATTGGCGCGATAAGAACCAGATGACCAACATCATCGGCTATCACCTAATCCTTCTTGGTGTTGGTGCCCTGCTGTTGGTCTTCAAGGCAATGTTCTTTGGAGGTGTTTATGACACCTGGGCTCCGGGGGGTGGAGACGTACGCCTTATTAGCAATCCGACCCTTAGCCCTGGAGTGATTTTCGGTTATCTGTTGCGCGCCCCATTTGGTGGTGAAGGCTGGATTATCGGGGTGAACTCCATGGAGGACATCATTGGCGGTCACATCTGGATCGGCTTGATTTGTATTTTCGGTGGCATCTGGCACGTAATTACTAAGCCCTTCGGTTGGGTGAGGCGCGCCTTCATATGGAACGGCGAGGCCTATCTGAGCTACAGCCTCGGAGCCTTGAGCCTGATGAGCTTTGTGGCTTCTGCTTACATCTGGTTCAACAACACCGCCTATCCCTCCGAGTTCTACGGCCCAACCAATGCCGAGGCCTCCCAGGCCCAAAGTTTCACCTTCCTGGTCCGTGACCAAAGGCTCGGAGCCAACATTGGCTCTGCCATGGGTCCAACTGGCCTTGGCAAATACCTGATGCGTTCACCAACCGGTGAAATCATCTTTGGTGGTGAAACCATGCGCTTCTGGGATTTCCGCGGCCCCTGGCTGGAACCCCTGCGCGGTCCGAATGGTCTGAGCCTGGACAAACTCCAGAACGACATTCAACCCTGGCAGGTGCGTCGTGCGGCCGAATACATGACCCACGCGCCTAATGCCTCCCTCAATTCCGTGGGCGGCATCATCACCGAGCCCAACTCGGTGAACTACGTCAACATCCGTCAGTGGCTCTCGGCCACCCAGTTCGTTCTTGCCTTCTTCTTCCTGGTGGGCCATCTCTGGCACGCTGGTCGGGCCCGCGCTGCTGCAGCCGGCTTCGAAAAAGGCATTGACCGTGAGGCAGAACCAACCTTGGCCATGCCCGATCTGGACTGAAATCTGTCCAATTCGGATTCCAACAAAAAGCTCCCATCAAAGATGGGAGCTTTTTTATTTTTTATATTCAGACAGGTTGGCATTCAGCCAGCGTCGCAGTAACGGCAGGCTGAGTCCGATGACATTACTGAAACATCCCTCGATACGGTCCACCACCATTCCGCCACGCCCCTCTAAGGCAAAGCCACCCGCACAGGCGAGCGGTTCGCCGCTGGCGACGTAAGCCTCGATTTGAGCGGCATTGAGGGCAGCAAACCAAACCAGAGTGGTTACCACCTCCTGTCTGAATTGGTTCTGGTCGGCTGATACGACCAAAGCGTGGCCGGTATGCAGGCGTCCGCACCCGCCCGCCATGCGCTGCCAACGGGTAATGGCCTCCCTGGAGTCACGGGGCTTGCCAAAGACCTCTCCTTCAAATTCCAGCAGGGAATCACAACCCAATACGGGCACCATGGGCGCCCAAGGAAAAGCTCCCGCCTTGGCCACGGCCTTGGCCTTGGCGAGCGCAAGCTGCTCCACAATCTCCCGCGGGGACTGCGTGGAGCCGAAGGACTCTTCATCCACCCCACTGATTTGGACCTGATGGGGAATCCCTGCCTGCTCCAGCAGGCGGCGACGGGCCCTAGAGGCAGAAGCCAGAATCAGCATCATCATTTTGCAATCAGACCAAACCCTGCCACAGCCAACCCTTGGGCAGCCTGTGGTGGTAGCTACTCTCAAGTTCAAGATCGCTTCTGCGCCCGATGGGCCTCGCTGTGTCGGTTGCTGCTGAAACTGGCCGCCGCTGCGTCCCCCCTACCTTCCTGCTGGCCCTGCCGATGCTGGCTCTGGCAGCAGCGCCCTTGCCGGCACATGCCTACGGTTTGCCACGGCCGGGTGTCGTATGTGACAAGGTTCAAGCCACTTGTTACACCGACAAGGGACCCTCCGTTGCCCAAACCGGACGCGAATACGGCCGCAAAGCCCAGGATGATCTGCTGCGAACTCTTTCTGGGCGGCCGCCAGTGACTGTATTTCGTCTTAGTGGCGGCGAAATCTGTGATCTGCGCCAGCGCCGCTGCTGGGATGACGGCAACCAGCGTCGCAACCCGAGCAACAAAATCACCCGCCAACTGTTTGGCTCCTCCAGTGGTAACAGCCAGGGCTGGAGTGACAACGGCCATGCCAGGCGCCAGTGTCAACTTGAACAAAGGGGTCGAAGCCTGTTTCGCGGTGCCTGCGATCTCGAAAGTCGCCAGGAGGGAAGCAGTGTCACCTACCGGGTGGCCACTGACGATGGACGGAACTACAACTTTTTCGCGAGGGGCAACCAGCTGTGGCTGCGTGACGCCACGGGTCTTTGGCCCGTGGTTCTGCGAGATTGGGGCGATCAGGTGATTTTCCGCTGGTCCGATCTGGAGCTGAAGGCCAGCCGTGGCCGTTCCGCCCGTCCCGATCGCAACCAGGGCCCTTCCCAACAGCAGCAAGACTTGAATCAGCTCCTAAAAAGCCTCTTCCCATGACCTCTGCTGGCCTTTCGCCCACCCCAGATCGCCGCGCTTTGGATCGGGCCACCCAATCGATGCGCTGCCTGCCGTTCCGCAGGGCGTTCTATGCAGAAGTGGCCGACACCCCGATCTCCAGCAACGAACTCTGTAGTCGTGATGATTGGGCCGATCTGGTGTTCGCCCCCTTCGGACCGGAGCGCGCCGAGGCCCACTTCAATTGGATGATCCGACTTGGGATCTTGAGGCGCGAAGTGGACGGCCAGGGCCTCACTGAACGGGTGCGTCTGACTCCGATGGGCCGTGAACTGCTGGCGAGTTGGCAAGGAGAAATCGGCAGGGCAAACCTGCGCGAGCGCATCCAGGAAAATTTCCAACGCCACCGGCCCCGCTTTTGATGGTTGATTTCACCAGGTCTTGGCCTTGATACGTCCCAAGGCGGCCGCAGCGACTCCTCTGATGGTGCTTGGAACCAGCAGTGGAGCAGGCAAATCCTTAATGACCACAGCGCTCTGCCGACACCTGTTGCAACGGGGCGAACAGCCGGTGCCCTTCAAGGGGCAAAACATGAGCCTGAATGCCTGGGTGGATTGCAACGGCGGCGAGATGGCATACTCCCAGGCTGTCCAAGCTTGGGCCGCAGGCCTGGAGCCGGAAGCGGCCATGAATCCGGTGCTGCTCAAACCCAAGGGAGACAGCAGCAGCGAAGTCATCCACCTAGGGCGTTCGGTGGGCAGCGCCCGGGCCGAGCACTACTACCGCGATTGGTTTCGTCCCGGATGGCAGGCCATCCGGCAGGGGCTTGAGCAGCTCGACAACCAGTACCCAGGCGGCAGGCTGGTGCTGGAGGGAGCCGGCAGTCCCGTGGAAGTCAATCTCCAAGCCCGTGATCTCACCAACCTGCGTTTAGCCCAGTACCTTCGGGCACGCTGTTTGCTGGTAGCGGACATTGAGCGGGGCGGGGTATTCGCCCAGATCGTGGGCACCTTATCCCTACTGCGGCCTGTAGAAAGGCCCCTCATCCGCGGCCTGCTGATCAATCGTTTCCGAGGACGGCGCGAATTGTTCGAGGAAGGACGCCAATGGCTGGAACGCCATACCGGCCTACCAGTGCTTGGAGTGATGCCGTGGCTCGACGATATCTTCCCCCCTGAAGACTCCTTGGATCTGCTAGAGCGACGGGGAAGAAAAAATAATGCTGAAATCAAAATTGCCGTTCTCAAACTGCCTTCCCTCAGCAACTTTTCCGATCTAGATCCACTCGAAGCCGAAAGCACGGTCCAATTGCAGTGGCTCGAAGCGGGCCACACCCTAGGCCCTGTTGATGCGGTCATCGTGCCTGGAAGTAAACAAACCCTGCGGGATCTGACCGCCCTGCGCCAGGCGGATCTGGACACAACCCTGGGTGCCTACAGCCAAGCGGGGGGCATGATCTTTGGCCTCTGCGGGGGGTTGCAAATGCTGGGCCACTGGCTCGATGATCCAGATGGTCTAGAAGGTGCACTGGAAGGCCATCGGTACCAAGGGCGGGCAGCAGGGTTGGGTCTTCTACCCCTAGGCACCCGCTTCAGCGACAATAAGCAGTTGCGCCAACGGCAGGTGGACTCCCTCTGGCCGCCAGGTCCGCCCTTGAGCCTGGAGGGCTTCGAAATGCACCATGGCAGCACCACTGTTGACTTTGAGCCCCAACGGGGTGGAACCTTCGCCGCCAACCAGCCCCTTCGCCCCATGACAACCGACCCCAGCCTGGGCTGGTGGCAACCAGTGGGCGACCGCGGCGGGATCGTCGCCGGCACCTACTTACACGGGGTGTTTGAAAATGGCCCGTGGCGACGGCGCTGGCTAAATCTGCTGCGGCAACGGCGAGGCCTCGCTCCCCTCAGTCCCCACGCCCCCCACCACAGACACCAACGGGACAGCCTGCTAGAGCGACTGTCTGCAGAGTTCACAAAGGAAATCAACCTGGAGCCCCTGCTACACCAAGATCTGTGAGCCACCTAGCCCTGCGATGGCCCAATGGCCGCGTCAGTCATGCCCAAATCGGCACATCGTGGCTGGAGGCCGCCCAATTAGCCGGCTGCCCTATACCCACAGGATGCCTAGGGGGCAGTTGCGGAGCCTGCGAAATCGACGTCAATGGCGAAACCCTGCGGGCGTGCATCTCCTATGTCGAAGGCGCGCAAGGGGTCACCCTTGAAATTGATCTGGGCAACGATCCCTACTGGTGAGGTCGCCTCCAGGCAGCAGCGATCTGACGGGGATGGATATTCAGGCGGCGGGCGGCTCCTGTCAGCCTCAAGCGCTGCTTCTGCAAGGAGTTTTGAAGGTTGGAAAGGGTCTGATCCCAAAGGAACTCCAGGTGCCATCGAACCAGCGTGCGGCGTTGGGCCTGGATCAAGGCCAAAGGCAATTCTTGCGGTAATGGCAGGTTCAGCTGACGGGCCAGCTCGGAGGTCTGGTTGCGCCAAAAAGCAGTGGCTTGTTCCGAAAGGCGAAGGCATTCTTCAAGCGAGAAGTGTCGATTGGCCTCCTGGGGGCCAAAACTCTCGACCTCGATCAGACCCGGCAGAGCATGGGGATTGGTCCCGGCCTCGCTGATCACAAAGCAGCCATTTATTGGGGCCTGCCACATTCTGCCGGAAAGGGAGCGACCCCGCTGATACGGATACATCAGACCGAAGCAACTACTCGAAGCTGCAATCAGCCGATTGGCCTGCCAATAACTTAAAGAGCGACTGCTAACACCTATCCGCTGCCACCGGCCACCGAAGACCCGCACCCGCCCCTGCTGAATCAGGGAGACCAATTCATTTTGAAAGACATCGGCCGGCATCGGCTTGTAATTTGACAGATGGACCGGCCGGGAATTCTTGCGGGAGAATCTCCGCCGCCAGATCTCAGGAAACACCGGCAGGTAGCCGGTTACATCTCCCCCCGACAGGCTGATGAGATCCAGGCGACTGGCATTGGGAAAGCGATCGCTCCAGTCGATATCCAGCTCCTTGACATAGTCATAAACATGCACCGTACCGCTGTAGGCGACCCAGGCCGAGCCTGGATCGCCCCGCAACATCACAATTAGATCTGGAGAGCGGGAGGCGGGAGCCGAAGCTGGGTTCCAGACAAAAACTCGATAACCAACAAGAGTATAGAAAAGTTCGATATTTAGATAGACATCTTTATCAAGATAATCCGTCGAGACAACAGCACAGGATCGAATCTTCATCACCGATAAAGCATCATTTCATTTAAACATCGAGGAGGGGTGGTGTAGGGAGGGAGCCTAAAGATGAATCAAACCACCACCCAGCAGTTTGTCCTGCTCGTAAAAAACAGCCGCCTGACCAGGGGTGATCGAAAACTGATCCGCATCGAAATCAAGTCGGCAACGGTAGGGACGTCCCGCCTGGCGATCGGACTCTTGGCAGGACACCGGCGTGAGCAGGGCAGCCACGGGCTCACTGCGATACCGCAACTGAACCTGCACGGCCATGGGCGCTTGCGGGGGGTCGATGGACACCCAGTTCACGGCCTCGACCCCACAATCCTGACGCGAAGCCTGGGCCCGGGGAGCTACCACCACCCGATTGGTGGAGGGCTCCAGGCCAATGACATGCAGGGGTTCGCTCCAGGCGATCCCCAGACCGCGACGCTGCCCCATGGTGAAGTGCTCAATGCCATCGTGCTCGCCAATCACCGTGCCGTCGGCCAGGACGATCTGACCCTGACGGGGCGGCAAGTAGGCATCCAGAAAAGCCCGCATCGAACCATGGTGGTCAGCCAGACAAAGATCCATGCTTTCAGGTTTCTGGGCGGTACGCAAACCAAGGGCCGCCGCTTCGGCGCGGGTTTCTGGCTTTCCCATCTCCCCGAGGGGAAAAACCAAGCGGGCCAGAACCTCTTGGGGCAAGTCGTAAAGGAAATAACTCTGGTCCTTGTGACGGTCCAGACCCCGCCAAAGCTGATGACGTTCGCCGCTCTGCTGAGCATGGTGCAGGCGGGCGTAATGGCCCGTGGCCAGTCGTGGCAGGCCCCGTTCACGCAGGGCCCATTCCAGCATCGGGCCGAACTTCACCTGCCGATTGCAGCGCGAACAGGGCAGGGGCGTCACACCAGTCCGATAGCCCTCCACCAAGAATTCGACAATCTCAGTTCTGAAGGTGTCGCGGGCATCCACCACATGATGGACGATGCCTAATTGATCACAGATGCCCGTTGCATCTACCAGACCCTCGGCGCAGCAGGCTCCCTTGCCACTCATCAACCATAAGGTGAGCCCCTCGACCTGCCAACCGGCCGCCACCAGCAGGGCCGCCGCCAAAGAACTGTCCACCCCGCCAGAAAGGCCAACGGCCACTTGATGGTCGCCCGGCCAGGTGCGCAGCAGGCTCAGCACGGTCCCTCCCGCCTCAGTGACGGGAGTAAGAGCAAAGGGCGACACGAACACAAACAAAAGTTAGACGTTCCATCATGGGCGCAAGCCCATGTTTGTTGTAGGGATGGTCTCTGCCCCATGGCCAGAACGGGACGCCAACCACTTGCTTGTGACTGGTGCCCAGCTAGAGGACCTGGAAAAGACGCTCTTCGCCAGTGGGCTCCCCGTCGAAGCCCTGATGGAAAAAGCCGGGCTTGCCATCAGCAGGCGTCTATTGACGGTATTGAACCAACCGGCCTGGCAGCGGCTGACCGCTGGCGGGATAGTGGTCTTGGTCGGCCCAGGCCACAACGGCGGCGATGGTCTTGTGGTGGCCCGCGAACTGCACCTGGCGGGGCTAGCGGTGCGGCTCTGGCGGCCGTACCAGACCCAGCGGCCTTTAACTGAAGCCCACTGGCGCCATGCGCTCTGGCTGGGTCTGCAGGAACTGCCGGACCCTCCCGATCCCTGCCAACCCCATCTCTGGGTGGATGCCATCTTCGGCATCGGCCAACGCCGCCCCCCAGGGGAGCAGGTCGAGCAACTGCTGATCGAACGGCAGCGACTGCGCCCCGGGGCCCTTGTCGCCATCGACTGCCCAACCGGCCTGTGCGCGGACACGGGGAGGCGTCTCGGCAAGGGGGCCGCTACGGCCGCCATCACCTTCTGCGTTGGCTTGCTCAAACAGGGACTGATCCAGGATCTGGCTCTAGCCCATGTCGGTCGCCTGGAAAGGATCGACCTGGGCCTGCCCACCCAGCGGCTCACCGGCCTGGCGGACTGCGCCCTCGGCCTAGGGGACCGAGATAGCCAATCCTTTGCAACTTCTGGTGGTATCTCGGGCTGCTTTTGGCAGGGGCCACCCGATCCGGCCGTCTCCAAATACGAACGGGGAAGATTGCTGGTGGTGGCCGGCAGCGATCGCTATCGCGGCGCGGCCCACCTTGCCCTCGCCGGGGCCTCCGCCTCCGGTTGCGGCAGCCTGCAGGCGTCGATCCCGGCAGAAATGGCCGGTGACCTTTGGTCCGTTCTGCCCCATGTGGTCATTCGCCAAGGCCTGGGATCCACGGAGATGCAGGGCCTGGACTTGGCGGCGCTGGCACTTGATGGGGTGGAGCGCCTGGATGCCATCCTTCTGGGCCCAGGGATTGGCTGCCCGAATCCCAACAGCGGTTTAAGCCCCCCCAGCGACACCAGCGCCTGGGACCAGCTGGGCGCCTTTGCGGGGCTGCTGGTTCTCGATGCGGATGGCCTCAATCGCCTGGCCGGCCAAGACAACCAACAACCCGACGGCGCCCTTGGGTGGCTACGACGCAGGGGCGGCCCCACCTGGCTGACCCCCCATCGAGGCGAATTTTCCCGGTTGTTTCCCGATCTGGCCGAGCTTCCGGCCCTGGAAGCCAGCCTCGCCGCCGCCCAGACCTGCGGGGCCACCGTTCTGTTGAAAGGGGCGCGCAGCGTCATCGCCGCCGCTGACGGGAGGCGCTGGCAACTCCTGGACGCCTGCCCTGCCGTGGCCCGGGCTGGATTGGGGGATGTGCTTGCCGGCTATGCCGCGGGTGTGGGGGCCCGGGCCCTGTCCCATGGCGGCCTGGACGCCCAGCTGCTGGCGGCTGCGGCCCTTTTTCACGCCCTGGCTGGATGCCGGGTGGGCCATCTCCCTGGACCTGCAGGCACTGAGCCCCTGGCCGTGGCCCAGAATTTGGCCCGCTGGTCAGCCAGGCCATCGCCAACGAACCGGCCACACCGATTGAAATAAAGCGAAGCGAACCACAAGAAAGTCCTACATATTTCCTTTAGGAGAATTAACTGAAACTGAATGGTGCGGGAATCGGCATTCATTCTTGATGAAACCTAAAAAATTTCTGAAAAAGTGGATCGCTTGCTTGCTTGACGCCGATAGTTGCCACCCAATCAGCTTTCGCCATGAGCGTCTCGCCATCCCCCCCCCCCTCCAAAAGACGCGAAGCATCAGGCCTGAGAAGCAGTGATTCGATGACTTGGTACTTGGCCACCATCGGTAGAGAGCCCCTGCTCACACCTAGCGAGGAGATTGAACTGGGTAACCAGGTTCAGAAGATGATGGGACTGACAGAAACAAAAGTCAATGAATTTTCGCCCCAAGAATTAAAAGTGATTCGCGTTGGCCGCCGCGCCAAAGATCGCATGATCAAGGCCAATCTACGGCTTGTCGTTAGTATCGCCAAAAAATATCAAGGCAAAGGCCTTGAAATCCTGGACCTAATTCAAGAAGGTTCCCTGGGGCTTGAGCGTGCGGTAGAAAAATTTGATCCAAGCCGCGGATATAAGTTTTCCACCTATGCCTTCTGGTGGATCCGCCAAAGCATGACCCGGGCCATTGCCTGTCAATCCCGCACCATTCGTTTACCTGTTCACCTGAGTGAACGGTTGACCACGATCCGCAAGGTCAGCCTGGATCTTGCCCACAAACTCGGCGCTATGCCCAGTCGCCAAGAAATCGCCGCTGCGATCGAGATGCCCATTGAGGAGCTTGATTCTGTGCTGCGACAGTCCTTGACCACATCAAGCCTGGATGCCCCGATCAAGGCCGACGAAGGCAACAGTTGTTTGGTCGATCTTATTGCCGATTCCTATACGGAAAGTCCCCTCGAGCTGGTGCAACGGAGCATTGACCAAGAACAACTCGCTCTCTGGCTCAACCACCTCAATCAACAGGAACGGGAAGTTCTCTCCCTGCGCTTCGGACTGGATGGTCATAATCGTCACAGCCTTGCTGAAATTGGCCGAAACCTCGATGTTTCACGGGAGCGAATCCGACAAGTGGAACTAAAAGCCCTCCGCAAACTCAGGCAGATAATCCGCAAGGCACCCGTGGCAATATCAATTTAGAGCATACTTACTGATTCTCTTGCGCATATTTCTTATACATAAATAGTACAGAGAAAATCAAAAACTTATTTGGAAATCATTTCAATTTTCAGCCCAGATATATTTAGTAAGTTCGCTGGGATCAGGCTCAGGCGCGCCTAAAGCAAAAGTGACGCAATCATCAATTTCGGCATCTACCTCAAGCTCAATCTGACGTAGTTCCGCTTCTGAGGCCTTGCCTTCAGCCAAAAGGTGGCATGCGAAGGCCTTGATTGGATCACGCTTTGTCCAGAATTCCTTTTCGGTTTGGGAACGCAGCTCATCGGGATCAGCCAGGGAATGACCACGGAAACGGTAAGTAAGACATTCGAGCAGGGTGGGACCATCGCCAGCACGCGCCCTGGCGATGGCCCGCTGGGCAGCACCACGAACAGCAAGCACATCCATCCCATTCACCTCTTCGCCGACCATGCCGAAAGCTTCGGCTTTACGCCAAATTTCCGTATCGCTGGTGGCACGATTGTGGTCCATACCAATACCCCAACTATTATTCTCAACCACGAACAGGATCGGCAATTTCCACAGAGCCGCCATATTAAGGCACTCATAGAACTGACCTACGTTGCAAGTGCCATCACCGAAGAATGCCGCCGTCACCGAATCACTATCTGCCTGGCCCAAGGCGTCACGGCGATAGCGACTGGCAAAAGCGGCCCCCATTGCTACGGGAATGCCCTCACCAATGAAAGCGTAACCGCCTAACAAATGATGTTCGCGGGAAAAAAGGTGCATTGAGCCGCCACGGCCCTTGCTGCAGCCGGTGACCTTGCCAAACAATTCACTCATAACCTCCCGAGCCGGCACACCACAACTAAGGGCATGAACGTGGTCGCGATAGGTACTGCAAAACCAGTCATGCTGCAAGCGCATGGCACGAATCACACCAGTGGAAACGGCTTCTTGGCCGTTGTAAAGATGGACGAAGCCAAACATTTTGCCGCGGTAATACATTTCAGCACATTTATCTTCAAAGCGCCGGCCCAGGGTCATGTCGCGATAAAGCAGCAAGCCCTCATCGCGGCTCACGCTGGCCGGTTCGAGCGACACCAAGCGTTCGACCCTTTCGGCATGGAACCCAGCCTCGTGGGGCGGCGCCGGGGGGGGAACCACTTGGAGCGCCATCTTGGGCTCGGCAGGCAGGGCAGCAGTGAGTTCCTGGCTCATGACAGTCGCACTAGGCATCGCTTCGGGCGACTGTACGGGGTCCGTCATGCAACAACGGTCAAAACCGCTGCCACTGACTACAGTCACGGCTCCGGCACCCCTTTGGGTTGGATCTGCCCATTGACCATTTCCGTCTGCTCGGTGTCAGCCCGGCAGCCGATGCCCAGACGGTGCTCCGCACCCTTCAGCTTCGGCTCGATCGCCCTCCTGCCCAGGCCTACACAGAGGAAACGCTTCAGGCCCGAGCGGACCTGCTGCGTTCCAGTGCCGAAATGCTCAGCGACGGCAACCGTCGCCCCGCCTACGAAGCCGCCCTCACGGCTCTGGGAACTGGGGGTGAACCCCTGATGGCTGCCCTTGAACTGCCCTCCTCCAAGGAGGTGGCCGGCCTGCTGCTGTTGCTGGAGGCCGGTCAACCCCTGGAATGCTTCAACCTGGCCCGCCGCAATCTCCAGCCCCCCCAAGCCCCTGCCCTGGGCAGCGGTCGCGAGGCCGACCTGACCCAACTCGCAGGCCAGGCTTGCATTGCCGCAGCCAGGGATCTTGAGGATCGACGCCACTACCAAAGTGCCGCCCAGACCCTGGAAGACGGATTGGTCTTGCTGCAACGCATGGGGCAAAGACCGGAACTGAGGGAGAGCATGCGCCAGGCCCTTGAACAAATGGCCCCTTATCGGGTTCTTGACCTGCTCAGCCGCGACGCCAGCGCCGTCAAGGAAAGGCAGGAGGGTCTGGCGCTCCTTGAGGAGATAGTCCAGCGCCGCGGCGGGCTTGAGGGCGAAACTGACCCCAACTTCAGCCTGACGCAATTTGAGGCTTTTTTCCGCCAGATCCGCAGTTTCCTGACGCTGCAGGAACAACTGGACCTCTTTAACCGCTGGTCAAGGCAAGATTCTGCCGCCGCTGAACTGCTTGCCATCACCGCCCTGACGGCCTCTGGTTTCGCCCAGCGCAAGCCGGATCGCATCGCTGAAGCCCGGCAACGCTTGTTGGCCGCCGATCCGGCTCAACACCAAACCATGCTGGCCAATCTGCACCTACTCCTGGGAGATGTGGCGGCTGCCCGCACCTGCTTCGAGGCGGGAGCCTCGCCGGACTTGAAAGCCTGGGCCGAACGCCAGAACGTCGAGGACCCCCTGGGCCAACTCTGTGCCTGGTGCCGGGAGTGGCTGGCTCGGGAGGTGCTGCCGGGCTACCGGGACCTTGAGGCCGAACCAGATCTGGAGGCCTACTTCAACGATCGCGATGTGCGCACCTGGGTGGAGCGAGAGGATCGTCGCCAAGGTCGATCCTTCATGGCCGCCGCGCCAAGCTCGCCCCAAGCCTCGCCACCAGAGTGGCTGGTATCCCCGACAAAGGGTGATTTCTCCGGGTTCACGGCCTGGGCCCAGGCGACCCTGAACGCTCCTTTAGGAACCCCTGGGACACCAGCCGCCATTCCTCGCCGCAGCGATGGCTCAGGCGACTCCCCTTCAGTAGCTGATCCCGCCGCAGTCTCTGACCATTCCTGGCGATCCCGTTTCAGCTGGGGCGGGCAGGTGCCCGTTGATCAGGACATACAGAACGACGAAGGGGATGAATATCTTGACGAAGTGGCCCTGGACTGGCCGATGGCCCGCTGGCGCGACCAACTGAGGGACCGCTGGCGCAACCGGGGGCAAGGGAGCTGGAACCGGCTGCTGCACTGGGTGCTGCCGGCCGTGGCGGGACTGGGCGGACTGCTTCTGGCGACCAGCTGGTTGGACCAGCGAGCCAAGGCCCCAAAAGCGTTGGCACCAGCCATGCCCACCCCCTTGGTACAACGCGGGCCTGTTCAACCACCCCCCGCTGCCGTCCAACCGGTAGCGACAGGCACACCCACGGCCCCATCCCCCACTGCCACGGTCCCCCAACAAGCGCCCCTCAACAGCGACCAACCAAGTGAAACGGAGCTGCGCACCCTGCTGGACCAATGGTTGGCCACGAAAAGCTCGGTTCTGAGCGGCGAATCCATGCCAGCGGACTTGGAGCTCCTGGCCCGGCCTGACGCAATCGCACGCCTCGCCGCCGAACAAAAAAGCGATGCCGCACGGGGCGAGCGCCAACAAATCGATGTCGAAGTGAAAAGCGTACGCATCCAGAATCAGTCTCCAAGCCGCATCGCCCTGCTGGCGGAAATGAACTACAGCGATCGTCGCCTCAGCTCTGACGGGAAGGTGGTAAATCGCACGCCGCCCTCCACCCTGCGCAATGTTTATGTATTTGGCCGCGACGGCCAGACATGGCGGCTCGTCGCCACCCAACCGGCCCCCTGATCCCAATCCCCGATGTTCGACGAACTTTCCCAGCGTTTCGAAGCCGCTGTCAGGAACCTCAAGGGCCAGGCCAGCATCTCCGAAACCAATGTGGACGGCGCCCTGAAGGAGGTGCGAAGAGCCCTGTTGGAGGCGGATGTGAGCCTGACGGTGGTCAAGGATTTTGTCGACGACGTGCGCCGCAAGGCCATCGGCGCCGAAGTTGTGAGGGGCATCAGTCCCGACCAGAAGTTCATCCAGGTGGTGCATGAGCAACTGGTGGAGACCATGGGCGGCGAAAATGCGCCCCTCGCCCCGGCCGGGAAGCCGGGCCAGCCGACCGTGGTACTGATGGCGGGTCTGCAGGGGGCCGGTAAAACCACCGCCACCGCCAAACTGGGTCTCCATCTCAAGGAAAAAGGCCGTCGTCCCCTGATGGTGGCGGCCGATGTCTATCGGCCAGCAGCCATCGACCAACTGCAGACCTTGGGCCGCCAGATCGGCGTGGAGGTCTTCAGTCTGGGCGAAGGTGCCAGCCCGGAGCAGATCGCCGCCGCCGGGGTCCAGAAGGGGCGGGATGGGGGCTTCGACACGGTGCTGGTCGACACGGCCGGTCGACTCCAGATCGATCAATCGATGATGGAAGAGATGGTTCGTATCCGCGAAGCGGTACAGCCTGAGGAAGTCCTGCTGGTCGTGGATTCGATGATCGGCCAGGAGGCCGCCGAGCTGACCAGAGCTTTCCACGAGCAGGTGGGCATCACAGGAGCTGTCCTCACCAAACTGGATGGCGACTCCCGGGGCGGGGCCGCTCTCTCGATCCGCAAGGTGAGCGGGGCCCCAATCAAATTCATTGGTACCGGCGAAAAGGTCGAAGCCCTGCAGCCCTTCCACCCGGAACGGATGGCGAGCCGCATCCTGGGCATGGGCGATGTGCTGACCCTGGTCGAGAAAGCCCAAAAAGAAGTGGAGCTGGCCGACGTGGCCCGCATGCAGCAGAAACTGCAAGAGGCTTCCTTTGATTTTTCCGACTTCCTGCAGCAAATGCGCTTGATCAAACGCATGGGCTCCCTGGGTGGTCTGATGAAGCTGATCCCCGGCATGAACAAGATTGACGACGGCATGCTCAAACAGGGTGAGCAACAGCTCAAGAAGATTGAAGCGATGATTGGTTCGATGACCGAGGCCGAGCGGCAGCAACCCGAACTGCTCGCCTCCCAGCCGTCCCGCCGCCGGCGCATCGCCGCCGGGAGCGGCCATCAACCGGCGGATGTCGACAAGGTGCTAGCCGACTTCCAAAAGATGAGGGGCTTCATGCAGCAAATGACCCGGGGTGGCGGCATCCCCGGCATGCCGGGGATGGGGGGCTTACCTGGCATGGGCGGCGGCATGCCCGGCATCGGTGGCATGGGCGGCATGCCAGGCATGGGCCGACCCGGAGCCCCAGGGGCCGGTGGCCGCAGTCCTGGGGCTCCGGGAACCCGAGCCAATCGACCGGCCAAGAAGCGCAAGGGATTCGGCGAGCTTTAGGGGGAGGCAGAACCAAAAGACAGCCGCAGGCCGCAGGTTAGAATTTGCCTTTGCGTAACCTCGGTAAGCCCAATGATCAAGCTCCGGCTGAAGCGATTCGGGAAAAAGCGGGAAGCGAGTTTCCGTCTGGTGGCAACGAACAGCACCTCCCGGCGTGACGGCAGACCCCTGGAGGAGCTGGGCTTCTACAACCCCCGCACCAAGGAAACCCGTCTCGACACCGAATCAATCCGATTGCGCCTGAGCCAAGGCGCCCAACCGACTGATTCTGTGCGAGCCCTGCTTGAAAAAGGCGGACTCGTCGAAAAGCGAATCCGACCCGCAGAAGTCATCGGCAAACTCAAGCAAGCCTCAACCCGAGCCGCCGAAGTCGCCGCCGCGGCCAAGGCGGAAGCCGATGCCCAGGCCGCAGCCCACGCGAAGGCAGCCGAAGATGCTGCAGCTGCAGCCGAAACCGCGGCTGCAGCTGCTCTCGAAGCTGCCTCCGCACCTGACACCGTTGAAGCCGAAGAGGCTGTCGAAGCCTGAACGGCCTCACCACCTTGAGCCTGCCTTCCCCTGAGGCAGCTGTAGCTCTTGCCGGCCCATCAGAGGCCAATTTGCGACGGCTAGAAGCCCTTACCGGCACCAGCCTGGTTCTTTATGGCCTGGATTTGCGAATCCAAGGCCGGGAATCCCAAGTGACCCGGGCCCATGCGGTGCTCTCAAGCCTCAAACCCCTCTGGGAATCCGGCGAACCGATTGCGGCTGTGGATCTTCAGACCGCTCTAACGGCGCTTGATACCGGCAAACAAGAAGAGCATGGGGAGCTGGCTCGCCAAGTGCTCACCACCACTCGCCAAGGCAGGCCGCTCAGGGCTAGGACCCCCCGACAGCGGGCCTTCATTGACGCCATTGACCGCCATGACCTCACCTTGGCGATCGGTCCGGCGGGCACCGGCAAAACCTTCTTGGCCACCATTCAAGCCGTCCGCTTTCTGCAGGAACAGCGGGTAGAGCGGATCGTGCTAACCCGGCCTGCCGTAGAAGCGGGCGAGCGCCTTGGCTTTCTGCCCGGCGATCTCCAGCAAAAGGTGGATCCTTACCTAAGGCCGCTATACGACGCCCTTCACAACCTGCTGGGGCCCGAGCGGACCGCCGCGCTCCAGGAAAAAGGAGTCATAGAAGTAGCCCCCCTCGCCTACATGCGTGGCCGCACCCTGGCAGACTCCTTCGTGATCCTGGATGAGGCCCAGAACACCACTCCCGCCCAGATGCGCATGACCCTCACCCGGCTTGGGGAAAACTCGCGCATGGTGGTGACAGGAGACATCACCCAGATCGATCTGCCTCCGGGTCAGCCCAGTGGCCTGATCGAAGCCGCCGAAGTGCTGGGTGGGGTAGAGGGGGTGGCCCTCTGTCGCTTCAGTGATGCCGACGTGGTCCGCCACCCCTTGGTGCAGCGCCTGGTTCAGGCCTACGCTCGCAAGGATGATCGGGGCCGGCAGGGCCGATAAACGCACCGATAGACGCAAAAAATAGGGAGATCCGCACAGCCCCCACGGCGGTTGTTCCGTCACGGCTGCCAGGATGGAAAGACTTCGAGAAAGTGCGGCAAATGCCCGCCAGCAGCAACTTCCAACAAGCCATTCGTGAGGCGCAGTCCAGCGCTCTCGTTGGGCCCAATGTGGTCAACAAGGCCCTGCCCTATGTGGGTGGTGGCATGGTGCTTACCGCCGTTGGCGTCATGGGTGGACTTTCCCTGATGGCAGCGAACTCGGCCCTGTTCATGCCGCTGTTCTTCTTGGCCCTCATTGGCAATCTGATTCTTTTCTTTGTCGCCCAGAATGTGGCGGCCAAGGGTGACAATGCCACCGCCTTACCCCTGCTATCGGCTTATAGCCTTATCACCGGTTTCACCCTCAGCGGCATCGTTAGCTATGCCGTTGCCGCCGCCGGAGTTGGCGCCGTAGGCACCGCCGCCTTGGCCACGGGCATCACTTTCGTTGCGGCATCCACCATGGGCCGCCGCATGAGCGACAACGTCGGGCAGGCATTGAGCGGCGTGGTTGGCTTGGGCCTGCTCGGCCTGATCGTGGCCATGCTGGTGCAATTTGTGGGCAGTTTCTTTGCCCCGCAAATCTTCAGCACCGGTGGGTTTGAGCTGTTGATTGCCGGTTTTGGAACCATTTTATTTATCGGTGCAGCTTTCTTGGACTTTTACACCATGCCGCGCACCTACCGGGATGACCAGTACCTTTCTGGCGCCCTTGGCATGTATCTCACCTATATCAACCTGTTTGTTTTCTTACTGCGTTTGATCGTGGCCCTTCAGGGCGGTGGGGGTGGCCGGCGGGACTGAGTTTGGTCCGGCATTGGTCAGAACCACCAAAACCAGCAACGGCAGACCTGCAAAGGTCTGCTTTTTTATGGCCCGATCGCCGAGCCAAGCTCAAGCCCATGCAGCCAAAGCAGATCAGGGCCAAGTTGATGCCAGCCCAGGGAGGTGAGCCGGGGAGCCTGGGCGAGCTGCGTCAGATTGAGGGGGCCCAGGGGGGTGCGAGCCGGCTCACCACCCAACAAGGTGGGTGCAATCACGGCCGCCACCTGCTGCACACAACCCTGGCGGACGGCGGCCGCCGCCAGGGTGGGACCGCACTCCCAGAGCACCTGGTTGCACCCCCGGACAGCAAGACTCTCGAGCAGCCCCATAGGGGTGCATTGCGGCAGATCTAGTCGTTCGATGCCCAGGCGATCCAGCCGCTCCCGGGCCGCCAAGGAGGCCTGCGGACCATGGGCAACCAGGGTGGTGGCTGCGGCGCTGTCATTCTGAAAGAGCTTCGCGGCCAGCGGTAGATCCAAACTGCGGCTGAGCACGACCCGCAAGGGTTCGGGAGTGCGAGCGCCCCGGCTGGTTAGCAACGGATCATCAGCACGCAGGGTGCCGCCGCCGACGATCACCGCATCGCAGCGACCCCTGAGCCGATGCACCCACTGGCGGGCCAAGGGGCCGCTGATCCACTGACTTGCGCCATTTGGCAAGGCCGTTCGGCCATCGAGGCTCATGGCCCACTTGAGCAGGCCCCAGGGGCGCCCAGTGCGGACCCGATGCACAAAAGCTTGGTTGAGACGGGCAGCCTCCGCCTCCGCTACCCCCTCCACCACCTCCAGACCGGCGGCCCGCAGACGGGCGACGCCCCCGCCGGCCACCCGGGGATCCGGATCCGCCATGGCCACCACCACCCGTGCCACTCCCGCCGCCAAGACCGCATCGCAGCAGGGAGGCGTGCGGCCCTGATGACAGCAGGGCTCCAGGGTCACCACCAGGGTGCCCCCCCGCGCCCGAGCGGAGGCCTGGGCCAGGGCCATCACCTCAGCATGGGGTTCGCCAGCGCGGCAGTGATAGCCCTCCCCCACCAATTGGCCGTCCTGGTCCAGCACCAGGGCCCCCACCATCGGATTGGGGCTTGTCGTTCCGGCCCCGAGGGCGGCCAGGGCGAGCGCCCGATCCATCTGGGGCCGCCAGTTCATGGCAGGTCCCCTGGCCCCCAATCCGGCAAGCGGAGCCATTCGGCCACTACATAAGGAGGCACCGGCAACTCCAGAAACACTCCTGCCAAGCTGAGGCGCAGGGGACGGGCCTGATCCAGATCGACCAGCAACGGTGTCAGGTCAAACTCTGCCGCCGCCGCCCTGCCGTCCGCTACCAACTCGGGCTGGCTGAGGGTGACATCGGCCAACAACCACTGGCGGCGACCACTGCGCACTTGCAGGCTGGTGGGATGTTGGAGACGCACTTTGCCGGGATATCCCACAAGCCGCAGCCGCAAGGAAGCCTTGGCGGCGGCATCTCCCTGCCGATAGGCCACCACCTGCCAGCTCTGGTGGTCCAGATCCCGCAAGCTCTCAAGGCTGCGCACCACGCCCCCCCCAGGGCCAAGATCTCCATGGGCCTGGATCTGGGCGCTTCCAGGATCGGGGCCAAACAGCAAAACAACCAGCGCCAGGGCCAAAGCCAAGGGCTGCAGCAGCCAACGGGGCAAACGGGCGGGGAAGATAATCAAGGTCGACGCTCGGCACCAGGGATGGGCTGCCACTCGGTGTGGGTTGCCCAAAGGGCCCAGATCGCCATGGCCCTCAGGTAATGACAGGCCCTATAAGTGTTGACGGCGGTGATGGCCTCTGGGGTTCGAAACTGGAGCCCGCCCCCATAGACCTGACCCACCACGGCACTACAGATGGCCAGAGCGGTGGGGGTCTCCCCCATGAGTCGGTAGTAGGCCGCCAGCCCGAAATTGATGCCTGTCCAGACCTCCAGGGGATGGGTGCCCTGGGGATCCAGCGGGGATCCATCGCGCCGCAGACCATTGGCCACCCCGAGGCTGCCGCCATGGAAGCGCTCGAAGCAGGCCTCCCTGATCGCCTTGAGGGACGATCGGGCCCGCTCCTCACTCACCACGGGCGGTAGGCCCAACAAGCGCGCATAAAAATCGCCACACAGTTGGTCGGCCATCACCACGGGAGTGCCGCTATTGGCATCGATGTTGTAGTACTCGCCATTCCAAAGCAGGCGATCAAAATTGGCCCTGGATTGCTCCAGCCACCCCCCGAATTGCCGCTGTTCTTCGCCGGTGTCCAGCCCCAGATCCAACTGCAACCTCTGAGCCATGGCCAGGGCCGCCTCCAACGCGGCGATCCAGAGGGCGCCGCAATAGGCACTTACCCCCTGCAAGGGCCAGTCGTCAAAGGTTTGGTCGGGGGCACCGCCATTATCGGGGAGACCATCATCATTGCCATCAAATTGCTTGAGATACCGCAGTGCCTGGAGCGAGGCCGGCCAACAATCCGCCAGAAACTGAAGATCTTCACCGCTGGGGGAAAACCGGAAAGTACGCCATACCTGCAGCACAAAATCGCTGGCAAGATCTTTCCAGAGATTGCAATCCTGGTAAGCGGTGTAATTGGTTGCCTGGAAAGGACGCTCGTTCGGGGCGCCGAGATCGTGGGGGGTGGCGCCCGCCAGCTTGCGAGGCGCTTCCACCCGACCTTTGCCCTGGGTGAAGTACCAGCCGATCGGCCGCAGGGTGGCATCGGCCGCCGGAATCGCCCTGGCGAAATCCAACAGGACCGCCTTATCCAATTCGGGCCAAAGCTGCAGCAGCGCCAAGGAGCCGTAGAGGCGCACATCCAGACTTTCGTACCAGGCGTAGTCGAGGCACTCGAGCACCCCGAAGTGTCCGATCGGCGCTTCGGCCGTGGCGGCCGTCCAGAGGCTGCCGCCACTGGCCAGGTCGTAGAGCTCGTTGAGTAGGGCCATGCGCAGGTCTTCGGGGAGATCCTTGCGCTCCAAGACGGGGGCCTGCCAACGCTCAATCGCGGCGGACCACATCTGGTGATCCCTCAGGGCTTCGGCCGCGATGGCGTCGGCGTTATCGCCGCCAACCCCAAAGAAATCCGTGTAGCGCCGCAGTCGCCGATCACCACTGGCAAAACTGGTGACCGGCAAGTCCCAGCTGATCGCCAACGGAATCTCCAGACTCTCCCCCGGTTGCAAGCTAAAGCGGATCGCCATGGCGGCACTCAGCGGACCGTACTCCCCTGCTGCGGTCTGATCGTCCCGATCGGGGATCGCGCCCTCCCGGGCGAAGGGTTCCCAGAGTTCACCGCCATCGCCGGCCGGATTCCAGCGGCTGCAGCGCATCACCTCGACCGGACCATTGGCCGTGGCCAGGCCATCGGCCACAGCCAAACACCACTGGCCCTGACCCTCCGCCAGGGGCTCACAGCGCTCGCCTTCCAGCAGCAGCCCCTGCCAGCCAGGGCCATGCCCCCAGCGGTTGCGTTGACCACGATTTGACCCGATGGCCGGCAGATAGTTGTGTTCCGGACTGCCGTCGTCGCGGAAATGGACGGATGCGGAGGGGTCGGTGTTCGTGAACCAGCCACAGGTATTGCGCCAACTCAGCAGCAAGGACAGATTCAGGGGTCTCGGGCTGGAATTGACAAAGCGCCAGCGAAACACGGCCACCGGATAGCTGGTGCGCTCATAGTCCCCCGGCAGGATGGGACTGAAAGCCTCACAGACGGCTTCCACCGCGAAGACATTGCGGTAATGCGCCTGGCTGACCGGATAACGGGCCGCGTAGGTGCCAGTCGATCCCGTTCCAGGCGACTGGGCATCGCCCATCGGATACCAGCTCCAGGCACCCAGGGGAGCCTTGGTCGCTTCGGGCCGCGAATCATCCCGGACCGGTGCCTGCGCCAGGGCATGGGCGAGGCGCCGCTGGCCATCGTCCTCAAACAGGGCGAACTGGCAATCCGGCACCACTCCGAACCAATGCTCACCGCCATCTAGATGCCAAAGATTGAAGGCACCATCAGGGGCTCGGGCGATGCATCCGGCCCCGAATCCCCCCAGGGGCATGCCGTGGTTGGGGCCGTCATCCAGGTTGCTGGCGTAGCGCACCGTGTAGGGCCGCTCCCAACCCTGACCAAGGGGCCTTTGCCAACTGGCTAAAGGCGGCTGCCAGAAAGGTTTCTCTGCCGATCGCGGCGGGCGGAGGCGGGGGAGACCGAACGGCGCCATCGATGCGGAGCTTTTGCGCGCCAGCTTGTCAGACCTGGCGCCACCTGACGAGGCGAGCAACGGCCGCAAGAAAACCAAGCGACGTCTAAATCTCAACCAACGGAGTTGGGGCTGATAACATCTGCCCAAATTACAAGTGATCTAATGACCCCTGGCTCGTCGCCAGTCTCGATCGAGCCGAAAGCAGAACTTCCTCA
Source organism: Synechococcaceae cyanobacterium (assembly GCA_947458155.1). Classification (GTDB taxonomy): domain Bacteria; phylum Cyanobacteriota; class Cyanobacteriia; order PCC-6307; family Cyanobiaceae; genus Cyanobium. The sequence goes on from CANGZM010000015.1 coordinate 22,072, forward strand.
GGCGATCCATCGGTATCGTCCCGAAATTGATGGTCTGAGAGCATTGGCAGTTCTAGCTGTTTTGATTAATCATCTCAATAGCGAGTGGCTGAAAGGTGGCTATCTCGGAGTAGATATCTTTTTTGTGATTTCCGGCTATGTGGTGACCGCATCACTCGTGGCCCGCGAGGATGGTTCCTTGGGCCGTTTCCTGCGTCAATTTTACGAACGTCGCTGCCGACGACTTTTACCTGCCCTGATTGCCATGGTACTAGGGGTAGCCCTGGTTACGGGCCTGGTGGTTTCCCCCTTAGAAGACAGCCGAATTGCGAGCTTACG
>CANGZM010000016.1 GCA_947458155.1 Synechococcaceae cyanobacterium
GCCGCCCTCGTGCAGGTACTGGCGGCCCTAATGGCGATTGTGTCGATCCCCCTGCTGGCCGATCTGTTTCGCAGCAGCTTCGATGTCCAGGGTTGGCCGATCGAACCCCAGCAAGTAGCCAACCAAATCATCTCGGTTCAGTTATTCCCCCTGACTTTGGCCTTGCTGGTGCGGCGCTGGCGACCCGATCTGGCCAGCCGACTTGAAACCCCAATTGAGAAACTGGCGGGCATGCTGCTGATTTTGTTGATCTTAATTGTGCTGATCAGAACCTTTCCTCTGCTGGCCGGTTATGTCCCCGCCAATGGTCCTGCCCTACTGGTGATGGTGTTTGTAGTGCTGGGGTCCCTGGCCTTGGGTTATGGGCTGGGGGGGCCAGACCGGCGGGAGCGGGTAACAGGGTCGTTACTGACCTCCATGCGCAATCCCGGGCTGGCGCTGCTATTCGCCTCCCTTTATGCCCCAACCCCGCAACCGGTGAAGGTGGGGATCCTTTGTTTCCTGCTGATTCGGGTGCTGCTTTCAATCCCCTTCCTGCGCTGGCTGGGGAAAGAACCGGCGATCGATTCGTCCCCAGCGGCTGCCCAGGTCTGAGACTTCAGCTGACGTTGCCGAAGGCAACCTGACAGGCGGAATTGAGCAGTTCCGCCTCCTGGGAACTGGCGGGCTGGGCACCGTTGAGCGAGCCGTTGGTGCAGTCCGCCGTCATTTGGTAACTGATGTTGTTGGCCGTCACCACAAAGCTGACTCCGGTGGTGCCGTAGGGCTGCACCGTGCCGAATTGCAGCTGGTAGCCACTATTGGGAACAACGATATAGGTGGTGCTGTTAGCCACAGCATTATCGACGGCAGCATTGATGATCGCCGCAGTCGCCAGGGTGCTGACCCCCCAAGCCGCCGCCGAGGCCCCCCACCAACCCCAGCTAGGAGTAGCCCAGCCGCCATACCAACCGTAATTCCAGGGCCGGGCATAACCCCAGCCAGGACGGGCCCACCCCGGATTGAGATTCACATTGTTGATGTTGACGGTGCGGTCCCAGTTGCGATTCACCTGGCCGTTGAAGTTTCTATCGCCCGCGTTGTAACGGCGATCTCCCGTATTGAAAGTGCGATCTCCCGAATTGAAGTTTCGGTCGCCGCCGTTGATGGTGCGATTGCCGCCGTTGATGGTGCGATCCCCCAAGGTGGGTGATCCGGCCGGCCGGTTTGAACCCAAGCCCCCTTCCGGCCGTTGGTAGCCGCCGCTGGGCCGACTGATCGGCTGACGATCGAGGGAGGGGCCGCCGCCCGCGCGCGTCCCGCGGCTGTTATCGGCCCAGCCCCCCTGGGGCCGACTGGCGCCCCGATTGAACCCATTTGCCGAACCGGCACCACTGAAGCCGCTGTGGCCGCCGCCGCCCGAGAAGCCACCACGGCCGCCACCACCACCACCGCCACGGCCACCACCGCCACGGCCGCCACCACCGCCACCCCGCCCCCCTCCGCCACGGGCGATCCAGAGTGGGCTCGCCACAGCAGAAGCGTCTTGAGCGAGAGCCAGGGCCGCCCGCGAGGGCAGCGCAGGCATGGCCAGCACACCGGCCATGACGAGACAAAGTCTGGCGAACTGCTTCATGACTTCACCAGGGCACAGGCGTCGTCGTAGCAGGAGGCATCAATGCGTCCTGCTGCATCAAAGTGAACCTTGATCAGGTCCCGGCCCCGGAAACGCCCCTTGAGATCGTCCTGGCGGATGCTGTTGAGGTAGTTGGGATTGATCACGCAGAGCCCGCGATCGTTGAAGCACACCGTGTTGGTGGAGAAGCGCGCCGAAGCGTTGCGCAGCGTTTCCCATTTCTTGGCCGACTCATTCCACAGGGTCATGGTCACCGGGTCGTCGGTGATGCGCACGATCTGGGTGTCCTTGCCAATGCTGTGGCGATAGAGGGTGCTGGTGCCTTCATCCACCGCTTCGACACTGCAATTGACGGGCGGCGCCCCTGCCACGGCACAGGTAGTGGCCAACCTGTAAAGCAGCGATGGACCCAGGGCCGGGGCGGCGGCCAGCAGGGGCAAAGGCGTCAGACTGCCAAGTAGTACCACGCTACCGAGCCAGGAACAAGCTGCCCCCGCCCGACAACCGCTGCGGCGATGGCTCTGAAAAGACGGCATGAAAAAAAATCTCAAGGACAAAGTCCGGATGGTTGGCAGGAATCCCGACAGAGGGCCGCCATCGGCAGGACTTTTTAACAATCTGCCCGGCCCTTGAGCCCCTTGGCCAGGGCTGGGACAAGTGATACAAATTGCGATACTTATTCCCGCAATCTGATCACATTCGCGCAATTTGATCCTGGCAGCGCTGGCGCCCACCGGAATCGCTCCCGCAAGGGCGCTTCTACGGCCTGCTCCAGGAGAATGGCGCCCAGGGAAACCCGCCAGTCAACGGCCATGACTCCTGCCCATTCCTCTAGCGGCGATCCCGCCAACCCCCGCTGCATCGACCATGCGCTGCGGCTGCGCAGTCTCTGGATAGCCTATCTGCTGGCGATGTTGTTTCATGTTCAGCTTGGCTTGATGCCGCTTTTCCATGGCCTCTCCGTAGTCATCGGCAATACCGTCAATCCGTCACGATTGACATTGGTGTATTGGTCCATGATGGTCTATTTTTTGCTGCCGCTGGCTGCCCTCCTGCTGATCAGCTGGGCGGCCAGTGATGGCCGCGGTGATGGTCCCTGGCGCCCATGGCGCCGATGGCATTTCTGGCTGAGCGTACTTTATAGCGTCACCAATTTAATCCATTTGATCGCAGATATTGTCATCCCCGATTCCCGTGGTGATCAGGTGTTCTTGATGGCGCTTTTGCTCCTGATTGGGCTCTTGATCAATCGCCAGGCCTGGCTCTGGTGGCATCCCAGGTTGGCTGCGATGCAAACCTGAAAGTGGTGGCCGTGCAAAGGTGAGGATTGGCCCGCCTCGCTGGGGCCGATGTTTTGCCTGTCATGTCCATGCCCCTGGTTGTCTCTGGATCGGCCCCTGGCCAACAGCAGGCCCGTAGCGAACGGGAGTCCAAGGGCTTTGGCGGCTCCAAGGGCAGGCGAGCCGATGGGTTCCAAGGCGCTGGCGGCGGCGGCAGCGCCAAGGCCAAGCAGACCAGCAACAAGGGCGGTGCTGGCCGCAAGCGTCGGGGTAGTGGCTTAAGTGCCGCCGACCGTTCCCCCCTGGGCCGCAGTCCCGATGTGGAGGCGATGCAGGCCCGCCATCGCCTTGGCCTAGCCCTCGCCGGCCGGCTGCGGGAAGCCGATGTGACCCGGGCCTGGAAACTGGCGGCGGCCGAGCACCACCCCGATCGGGGCGGTGCCCATGACACCATGCAGGCGATCAACGCCGCCCGGGTCCTGCTGCTGGGTCTCGATAGCGACTAATCCCAAGCCACCACCACAACCCAAATTCAGCGTCGACATAGACCTTGACCACAAGAGCACTGACTGTGATGGTCACAACTCGAACACTGCCCTTTCCTCCGGCGCATCGCCACAGAGCATGGCCTCGGCTAGGCAGCAATCGACCAGCGTCGGCCCAGCGCCATCCAGGTGCCAGATCTTGACCTCGGCGTCGGCCGGACAGGCGAAAGTCAGCAATTCGAAGGGAAACACCACCCGCTCCAGAAAAAAATCCCCAGGGCCGCAGCAGCGCAATATGAGCAACTGGTTGCCGATATTGCGATAACAACAGAGCAGGGAAGTCATGGGGCATGGAGTCCGTTCTCCTATCCAGCCACCAGGTTTTGGTTGACATAGTCGCCGCCATAACTCTTTGACAGCGGTGAGTATTTACACTCAGTCCGACCAGCTAGGCGGTCCCGGCTCCTGGCCGAAGCAACATCCGCCGCCCCAGGCACTTAGTACTCGTCTGCCGCCTCGTCCTGGTCTGCCTCGGCAGGCGGCCAGGCTAGGTGTGCAACCACCGGCGCGTGGTCACTTGGCTGGGGGTTGCCCCGCTGCCGTTGGTGGATCACGCAGCCAGTGGCGAAGTCCAACAGCTGATCATCAAAGTAGATGTGGTCAATCCGCCAGCCCCGGCCCGTCTCCCAGGCGCCGCTGCGGTAATCCCACCAGCTCCAATGGCCGCTGGCTGGTTCAAACAGCCGAAAGACATCCCTGAGCTCTGGCCCCAGCGCCTGCCTCAGGGCCTGACGTTCGGCTTCACTGGCCATTATTCCGCCACTGAGGCGCTCGGGCGCGTGGATATCCCGGTCCTCAAGGGCGATGTTGAAATCCCCCACCACCACCAGCGGATCCCCTTGGCACCTAAGGGCCCCCAGGGCCCTCTCCAGGCAGGCCAGCCATTCCAGTTTGTAGGCGTACTTCGGGGATTTCAGTGAGGCGCCGTTGGGAACATAGAGATTCACCACCCGGACCCCATCAATGAGGGCACTGATGACGCGCTTCTGATCGGCCAGGCCCTCGGCCTTGGCATCGTCGCTCAGCAATCCATCAAAGCCGATACGAAGGTCTTCCAAAGGCAGACGGCTGAGGATCGCCACACCGTTGTAGGCCTTCTGGCCACTGAAAACAGCCTTATATCCAAGGGCCTCGATGGGCTGCCAAGGGAAAAGGTCATCACTCACCTTGGTTTCCTGCAGGCAGAGGACATCAGGACTCTCCTCAGCCAACCAGGCGAGCACCTGGTCCAACCGGATTCGCAACGAATTGACGTTCCAGGTGGCGATCCGCACGCCGGGTTCTCCTCAGGTAGCTACTAGCATCCATGAAAGCTTCCCCCTTGGCCGTCGGCGCTCCGCCAATCCATGGCCCGTTCTCTTCTGACGATTAGCTTGCTGGCACTCCTGCCTGCCCCGCTGGCGCTCTGTGGGCCTGTTGGCGCCCAGACGGCCGGCTACGGACAGACCATGGGCACCAGCCCCCAGGAACGCCAGATTTATGACGGCGGTGCCTCCAAATCCTCCGTGTTGGATGCCACCAATCCCATCGATCTGATGAATCGGTTGCGCCGCAGCACGGCCATGGATGACGCCACCTCCCCAGACCAGGCCGTTGATAAGGCCCTTAGGGATTTTGATTCCCCGGCGCCGGCTGCGACCCGCCCAGGGCTGGCTGGACCGTAGGCGAACTGGCCACACCTCCCCCTTGCTTTGGTTTTGCTGGATTCGATTGCGAACGGACTAACAGCATCGACCAGTTCGCCGCCAGTTGGTCGAGCACCGGATCGGCGTTGCCCGTCTTGCCACTGCGTTGCTTGGCGTTGGTCAGGGCGGTCAAGGCAGCGGGGGTATCGCCGCTTTTCTGCAGCAACAGGGCCAGGGCCACCATGGGGCGTGGATCTTGGGGGAAGGCGCCCGCCAACTTTTGATAGGTGGCCTTGGCCTGCGGCCTCTGCCCCACACGGTCTTGAATCTCCGCCAGTAGCAGCCCCAGGCCCAGGGCCTGGGGCTTGATTCCGGGGGTGGTGGCGGCGGTGAATGCCGCCTGGACCTGGCGCAGGGCCTGGCTTCCCTTGCCCTGTTCGAGTTGCAGCAGGCTCATCAATTGCAGCGCTTCCACCTGGTGGGGTTGGCGACTCAGGATCTGACGCAACTCCCGTTCCGCTCCCGTCGGATCACCGCTATCCCTGCGCAGTTCGGCCAGCATCAACCGCAAGGACCACCGTTCCGGTTCCCGATCGGCCATGGGCTCCAGCAGGGCGATGGCCTCCTGCTGCCGGCCCAGACCCACCAGCAATTCGAGCAGTCGCTGGCGATCGGTATCACTGGACTCGTGGCGCTCTTCCCGCTGCACGAGCACGTTGATTTCCTTCTCCAAGATGGTTTGGCGCGGATCGCCCGCCGACCGGTTGGCGCCGCTGCGCTGGCCCAGCCACCAACCCGCCCCCATGGCCAGCAGCGTCAGGGCGATGGCGGCGGCAAGCCCATAGGCTCCAAAGCGGCGGGGCTGGGTCAACATCCGGAACCAGAAAGGGCAAGGCCCTTAGGGAGACTACTGTTCACGCTCGCTACATTGACCTCACCGCCGCTTGGGGGCTGCTGCGCCGCACCCAAGCCCCCACCCACCATGCGTCAGCACCCCATTCCCCCGGTCACCGAACCGTTGCAATACCGGGCCATCGGTGTCGTCCGTGGGGTTTACGAACCCAGCGATCCAACCGTGCTCACCCGTGGGGCTATCCGCACCGCCGATGGTCAAGCCATTGAAGCGGTCGTGTTGGGCCGGCTGCTCACCTTGATGCGCCGGCACCTGGATTTATCCCTGCCCCATCTCTGGGTGGTTTATCCCCGCTCCCGGGAAGAGGGTCAGTTGCATCTCCAAATGGTGGGCGTCTGGGAGCCGAGCACCCTGGCTCAAGAGGCTGAAGAGTCGGGCGCCAGCGACGGACTCCCCGAAGGAGACGATTACTTTTCGGTGCGCGGTGAGTTGATCTTCACCCGCCCCGAAACTCAGGATTTTGTGGTCAAGGTGCGGCAGTTGCCCCGCCCTGACGGCGAAAGGCCCATTCCCTTCAAACTGCAGCTGCGGGGCGAGATCCCCCTGGCCCATCTGCGCCATTTCGTCTCCCTCGATCTACGCCGCCAGGAGCAGGCCTTGCAACTCGAACGTCTAGAGGTCCTCAGTCCCATCGCCCAGCGTGGCAACCGGGGCGGCAAAGGGCGCCGCCCAGATGGCGGCAGCCGCAGCCAGGAGGGTTCGCTCCGCAAGGATGATGCCTCCTACCAGGCTGGTCGCAGCTCGGACAACCGCAACCCACCGGCGCGGACTGCGGATCCTCAGGAGCGTTCCCTGGAACCCCGCGCCGCCGCTGGCAGCCGCAGCCACTCGCGCGCCGTCAGCCGTCCGCCTCGCTAAGCGCTTGATGGCCTCGGACCTCACCGCCCTCACTGCCGGACTGGCCGTCCTGACCATCTGTCTGGCCGCCGTGTTCGGACCCTTCCTGGGAATCTCCCCTTGGTGGACGACTGTTTTCACAGCCTTCGCCCTGGGCGCCCTGGGCCTGGATGCGGCCCGTTTCGGAGGCCGCGGCGGCCATCTGCTGGCGGAGACCCTGCCCGGGGGCAAGGCCCGACTACGCCGGATCGCCCGCCACGAAGCGGGCCATGCCCTTGTGGCCCAGGCCGAGGGGCTGGCGGTGCGAAGGATCCTGGTGGGCAGCTTGGCGGCACTCCAGGCGGGTTTGGCCTGCGGAGGCAGCACGGAGTTCGATCCCCCAGCCACGGCCCGACTCCCAATTGAGGACCTGCGCCGTTGGAGCCGCGTCCTTCTGGCGGGCATGGCGGCTGAGGATTTGCTCTATGGCGAAAGTGTCGGTGGGGCTGATGATCGCGCCCTGCTGGGTCGCCTCTGGGGTCTTTCCGGCCAAGACGTGGCCACCGCCCAACTTGAGCAGCGTCGTGCCCGCCGCGAAGTGGCCCAGTGGTTGCGCCAGCACCAAGGCGAACTGGAGGCGGAGGCAGAGCAATTGCTGGAGCGCGCCCCGCGGCTGGGACGCCCCATCCCGGCGCTCGGCTCGTGACCCTCCTTCACATAGACGCCCCCACTGGCTTGGCGGGCAACATGTTGCTGGCGGCCTTGCTCGATCTCGGCGTTCCGGAAACCGTCATCCACGGACCCCTGGCGGACCTCGGCTTGGCTGGGCGCTATCGCCTGGAGGTGGAGGAACGGCGCAGCTCGGGCCTGCGGGGCCTGCACCTTGAGGTTCATTGCCTGGAACAGGATCCCCACCATCGCCCTTGGGGCGAGCTGCGCGATCTGCTGATGTCTGCACCCCTGGCCCCGCCCCTGGCGGAGCAGGTGCGGCAGGTTTTTTTGCTGCTGGCCGAGGCTGAAGCCAGGGTCCATGGCCATGCCCCGGAAGCGGTGCATTTCCATGAGGTCGGGGCCCTCGACTCCCTGGTGGATGTGGTGGGCGTCTGTGCCGCGTTGCTGCATCTTGGGGTGAGCCAAGTGAGTTGCGGTGTGCCACCCGCTGGCCACGGCAATGTGCGAACCGCCCATGGCCTGCTGCCCCTGCCAGCCCCGGCGGTGCTCGAGATCGCCCGCCGTCGGGGGCTGGCCCTGGCCGACAGCAGCCGCTTTCCGGCGGCCGAACTCACCACCCCCACCGGCCTAGCGCTGATGGCCTGCTGGGCCCATCGCTTCGGGGTGGCGCCGGGGGGAGTACCTGAGGCGGTCGGTGTGGGCCTGGGCAGCCACTGTCTCGATCGTCCCAACCTGCTCAGGGCCCTGCTGCTGCGACCCTTGGCCGCAGCTCCGGAGCCTGCAACCCAGCCACTGGCCTACGAACTGGAGGAGACCCTCCTGCTCCAGGAGGCCCAGATCGATGACGCTACAGCCGAAGACCTGGCTTTCCTAGCAGCAGCCCTGCGGCAGGCGGGTGCGCTGGAAGTGTTCAGCACGGCGATCACCATGAAGAAGGGACGCCAAGGCGCCCTTGTGAGCGCCCTGGCGCCTGCTGCCCTTGCCGCCGACCTGCGACTGGTCTGGTGGCGCCATGGCACCAGCCTGGGGGTGCGCGAGCAACTGCAACGGCGCTGGTGTCTGCCACGACAGATCGATTCCCGCGCCACTCCCCTCGGTCCCGTTCGTATCAAATACGCCCAAGGGCCCGATGGGGAATGGCGCGCCAAAGCCGAACATGGGGACCTGGCCCATCTGGCCCGCCTGCATGGGCTGTCCTTGCGGGAGGTGCGCCGTCAAATCGAGCCCTTCATGCAACCCCCGGCCGCCTATCCCTCGACCCTTCCCATCCCTGAGCGCCTTGGGGGGGAACTTCCCTGATGGCCCGTCCTGTTTGGCCCTGGCCCTGGCCGCGCCAGGGGCCAGGTTCCCTGACGCTGAAGTTTCCAAACCAGGGCTGGTGGCGCCGCTTGCGCTGGCCTGCAGGGGGACTTCCTGGTGGTCTGCGCCCCCTGATCACCTTGGTCAGCCTTGGCTTCGTCCTGGCGGCCCTGCTGCAAAACGGCCGCCAGCTGATCCAATACCGTCCGGACACCCAGGGACTGTTCTGGCTGACCCTGGGGGTTGGCCTGAGCCTGCTCAGCCTGGTGGTAAGTGGACTTTCCTGGGCAGTCATCCTGCGTTGGCTTGGACTCAGACCGCGGCTGGAGGCCTTGGTCCGTCTCTATCTGGCCACCAACATGGGCAAATTTCTGCCGGGGGGAGTGTGGCACTTAGCCAGCCGGGTACAGGCCCTCCGCCTGGGTCATGCCGCCTTGCCAAACAGAACCAGCACCCCGTTGGCCTTAATGGCGGTGCTGCTCGATCCACTGCTAGCAGCGGCGGCGGCCCTGGCCCTCGTGCCCCTGGGGGGCCTGGAACACGGAATCGCCTTGCTGGCACTGGTGCCCCTGCTGGCCCTGTGGCCCCGTTGGCTTAACCCACTGCTGCAGCGGCTGGAGCGTCAACGGGCCCGCCAGCTCGGCCTGGAGGAGGCCCTGGACCAGGACCTGGCTGGCGCCCTGCGCCTGCGCTCCTATCCGTGGGCGCCGCTGCTGGGCCAGTGGGCTTTTGTGCTGATGCGCTTCGCCGGCTTTGCATGCTGCGTCTTGGCCTTCGATTTGCAGCATGCCCTGGATTGGTGGCGTTGGCTCTCGGCCTTTGCCCTGGCCTGGACCGTTGGCTTGGTGGTGCCGGGCGCGCCTGGAGGCCTGGGGGTTTTTGAGTCCGTTCTGTTATTGCGACTTGGCGCTGCTCTACCGGATCCTGCCCTGCTGGCAGTGGCCTTGGGCTATCGATTGGTTGTGACTACGGCGGACCTGCTGGCGGGTCTGATGGCTTCCCTTGATGGAGGAGCCTTCGCGCGGGCCCGCGTGACAGCAGCTACGGGAGCTGGTGAGCCTGGCGAAGGCAGGCCGCCGTCGACCTAGCCTCTCAATAAGGTCTGTTCTTGCGACTCAGGGCAGACCGCTCTGGTTTGACTGCCCCGCCCTCCAGCTCCCTGCCTGCCCCATCATCCCCATCGGCACAAGCTGCCGCCCCCCCAGCGGCGTCGCGGGCGGGCCTGCGCAGCAGCCTGCACAATCGGGGACAGCGCCTGACGGCCCAACGTCAGCGGGTGCTGGAACTCTTCGAGCAACTTGGCGAAAGCAGCCACCTCAGCGCCGAAGAAGTGCACCAGCGATTGCGGGGGGGCGAGGAGCGCATCTCGTTGGCCACCGTTTACCGCAGCCTGCGGTTGTTGAGCTCCATGGGGCTGCTGCAAGAACTCGAACTCGCCGAAGGCGGGCGCCGCTTCGAGCTCAGCGGTGAAGCCCACCGTGACCACCATCACCTGGTCTGCGTGCGCTGTGGCCGCACCGAGGAATTCGAAAGCGCCGCCGTGCTCCAGGCTGGAGAGGTGGCGGCCGGCAGCAATGGGTTTCGACTCCTGGAGTGCGTTCTGAATGTGAGGGCTCTGTGCCCGGCCTGCCTGACCCAGGAGGGGATCCATGGAAGCCAATCCCCAGAGATTCGGAGAGCCACACCCCCAAACAGGTAACAACCTGTTACGCTTAGTTCACACTTCGCAACCTCCTCCGATGGCTGCTCCTGAAACCCGCTTCGGCTTCGTCGCTTTTGCTGAAACCTGGAATGGCCGTATGGCCATGCTCGGTTTCGTGATTGGCCTGGCCACCGAACTCCTCACCGGCCAAGGCATCCTCAGCCAAATCGGCCTCAGCTGAAGTCTGATCTTTTTTGATTTTGATGGCAAACCCAGGGAGTTTTCTCCCTGGGTTTTTGCTTTGTGCGAAAACTGGCTAAATACATTTAGCCACCAGCCTTTGGCTGGCTTGAGCCAAGACCTCAGGCCAGGACCTCAGGCCAAGGCCCCACCGCAACTTGAGCCATCTCCTGCCGTACAACCGAAACAGTGGTCTGCTACAGCAATCGGCGCACCTGCCGGATCGCACTCCAGCAGATCGGAAAGAGCGGACAAACCCGGTGATCTTTTCCCCAGCATCTGGTTGAAATCACAGTCGAAAAGCTGGCCCCGCCAATCAACGCTGATCAGCTGGCGACACATCACCTGATCCAAATGGGCAGGATTGTGATGGTCGCGCAACAAAGTGAGGTAGGGCTCAAGCTCGCCACTGAGCCTCAAGCTGGCAGCAAAGCGTTCGATCGGCATATTGGCAAGCGTCAGCAAGCTGTTGAAAACAACCCCATAACGCTCGCCCAGATTGCGCCGAAAATCCTCCTCTAGGGCCTTTTGGGGAGGAGGCAAGCTGGGCCCCTGGGGGTTGTAAACGAGATTCAGCTCCAGGTTGGAGCCACTATGGCCATAGCCCATACTATTTAACTGACGTAAAGCTTCGATGCTGGCGGCAAAAGCCCCGGCCCCCCGTTGGCGATCCACATTCGCTTCTAAATAGCAAGGCAAAGAAGCCATCACAACAACCGATTCACTAGCCAAAAAAGCTGCCAAATCCTGTTGATCAGACTCCAGCAGAATGGTGAGATTGCAGCGATCTATCACACGCACCCCAAGCGCCCGGGCCTGTTGCACCAACGACCGGAATCCGGGATGCAGTTCGGGCGCCCCACCCGTCAGATCCAATTGGCCGATCTGGCGGGCGGCCAGTACCCGGGGAACCAGGGCCAGGGTGGCTGGCTCCATCATCTCGGTGCGCTGGGGCCCCGCCCCCACATGGCAGTGGCGGCAGGCCTGGTTACAGCGATAGCCAAGGTTCACCTGCAAGGTGGTAAGGGGACCACGACGGAGGGCAGGGAAGGGATCGATGGCAATTGCTGCTCGGCCCTGGCTGGGATCCGGATCGGTCTGGGACATGGGGGACATGGACGCGATGGCACGAACCTCGGAATGAACCTCTGGCGGCTCCCTCAAGCAGGCGGCTCGATGAACTCCATGAACAAGGATGCCAACCGGGAAGCCAGAGCGGCGGATGGAGCAGCAGGATGGACCCCAACCCATCCTTGCCCATGGCCCGCTTTCTGCTGGTGCTCAAGCCCCGGAAACCGATCGAGTCCAAGGATTTGATCGCTGGCCTTGATCGTCTTGTCGACCAGCTCGATGCCGAGGTTGATCACCGCACACCAGCCCACCTCAGCGCCATGCTGCGCGGCGGCTTGGAACATCTACGCCTGCAGCTTTTCGCTGATGTGCAAGCCAAGGCCGCTGGCCCAGTCCTAGAGCTGGTGCTGATGAGTCGCGAACCGATGGGTCGCGGCGCCCCCCAGACCCGTGAATGCTTCGAAGATCTCGTCCGCAAGGCCTCTGAATCGATGGCCAACCTCGAACCCGTCTTCCGCTCCGATCGGGACGGGCCCTTGCCCAGGCAGGAGTGAAAGGCCATTTCCTTCCTCCGCGGCACCCCAGCCTGAGGGGCGGCAATCACAGTTTCTTGTCGCTCCCGTGACAGTTTGAATCTGTCACATGGACGAGGATGGGGATCCTCCGCAAGAAAGTTGTGCCCCTTTCAATGGCCTCCAGCACCCATGTTTTTTCGATCCGGCCCCGCAGCCCCGTAATCCGTTCCTACCGCTTGGTCGACCAATACGGATCCCCCCATCCGGTACTTGACGACCTCTACGACTCCCTGGAATCCGCCTGGAGTGAGGCCACTCTCTGGTGGCAAGCCCAAGCTCCCGGGACTCCAGAGCCCCTCGGCATCGGAGTCGAAGTCAGCACGTCCACCGGCAATTGGCGCACCGTGCGCCATCCAGCCTGCTAAAGGATCCAGGGCAGGTATCAAGCCACCTGCACACCCTTCCAAAAAGCAACACGGCCCGCAATGGCGCTCGCGGCTTGCTTTGGTTCGGGATAGGTCCAGGCCGCGTTGGGGTTCTCAGCCCCCGCAACCACCACATCAAAATAGTGAGCTTCGCCCTTCCAACCGCAGGTGCTGCGGTGATTGGATGGGCGAAAACACTCAGGCTTCAAAGAGGCTAGAGGGAAATAGGCATTGCCCTCCAACATCACGATGTCATCACTACTGGCGATCGTTTGGTTCTGCCAACGGGCTTCCATGGTTCGAGATGAATGGTCTGCCATCATCCTGCAGGGCTTGGGACGGTATCCGCGAGAATCGACTTACGGCCAAGGCTGAGCCGACCTCAGACCAGGTAGTCCTCCCGGGCCTGGTGCGCAAAAGGGGTGGGATCCTGATCCAGCCGATGGTTTAGATGGAGCGGCGCCCCCTGGGCCCAAGCATCACTGCTATCGAGCTGGGCAGTGGCTTCCAAGGCCCGGCGCAGGCATCTAGCGGCATCCAGGGGCATGTCCCTGGGCACGCTGATGCGGTCGCGCAGATACCTCAAGCCCCTGGCCGAGCCGCTCTCGGGCCGGCAAGCTTCTCCCGTGGCAAGCAGGGTCAGGGCGGCACGTAAGGGTTGGTCGAAGCTTTCCGGCCCCAGGGGATTGCGTTGCAGCAGGGTTTGGTGATGGCGACAGACCCTTTCCAGGGCCCTCAGGGACGCCTCGGGGGATTCGGGTCGGCTGGTTTCCGGATCCGGCTCACCGCCGTCGCTGATGGGCCAAGGGCCTGAATCAATGCGCTGGGCCAGGGCCCGTTGGTCCGGGCTGCCGTTGGCCTGGCAGCACCCCATCTGGGGCGGCAGGTCATGGGCGTGGGTGTGGAAGTCACTCTGGGTACCGAGGTAGGTGGACCGTTGCTCCCAAGCCTTGAACCAGCGGTCGATCAGCGGGTGCGCCTGTCGCAATCGGTAGCCCTTGTAATAAGCCAAGCTGGCATTCATTCGTTCGAGATAGGGCACAAACACCAGATCGACCGTGCCTGGGGACTCACCCTGCAGGAAGGGACCGGAGCTGTCCCCCAGGGCCTCCTCCAGGCGTCCCGCCATGGTTTTAAAGGCCTGGGCCGCCCGATCCTCCTGGCCACTCGTGAGTCCATGGCGGCAGAGCCATTCGCACCAGCTGGCAAAAAGACGCCGCTCCAGCCGCCTCAGAGTTAGCCCCTGGGGATCGCCCATCGGAGCCCCCAGAGGACCAAAAGCCCCTTCCAGGGCCTCCAGAATGCGGTCGCTCTCCGTGATCAGGCGGCCATCAAGTTCGAGGGCGGGCAGATAACCAGAAGGCACCAGCCGCCTGTACCAGGACTCTTTTTCGCCGTAACAAACCATCGTCACCTTGCCTATGCGGTAAGGAACCCGCTTCTCCTCCAGCCAGAGCCACACCTTTTGGCAGTAGGGACACCAGGCATGGTGGTCCCGGTACAAGGTCACCCGCACCGTCGCCTCGTCCTGCCCAAACAGCCGCAAGCGGGCCTGGGGATTGGTGGGTCCATTCACAAGGTCTGGCCGCCGGGGTGCCAGGCGCTCGAGGTCCTTCCAACTGAGGGGGTTGGCCCGTAGGGATCCCATGCCGTTGCTCTAGGGGAGCCTTCATGGTGGCGCAAGCAAGTGGGCAGGCGTTGCGAGTGTTGTCGGCAGACCTAGCAGCCAATCTGGGTGCTTTTGCACCTTGGCAAAGCTTTGGTTTCGGTTGCTACATCTCAACCCACCCTTTGAAGGTCACTGTTGCATGGAACTTCGCAGAAGTTGGTCTTTTATGCCATCGCGTTTTCGATCGGGCCATGGAGCGTCGACCCTTGAGACCTTCAACCGCTTGAGAATCAATCTTTTTGCTGGTGTCCAGCAACAGCAATTGCGTCGATACGGCATGGGCCTGATGGCTGCTGGGGCCGGACTCCTGCCCCTAATGGCAGGGTCGGCCCATGCCGCCCTTACCAAGATGCCTACCGATGGGGCCGACACCCTGCTGATGCTGTTCGGGTCCGCCTTGGTATTGCTAATGACCCCTGGTCTCGCTTTCTTCTATGGCGGTTTTACCCGCTCGAAGAATGTGCTCAACACCATGATGATGAGTTTCTTTCTCATGGGTCTCATCGGCGTTCTCTGGGTGGTGATTGGTTATAGCCTGGCCTTTGGCACCGATTTCAAAAGTCCCTTCGTTGGTGGCCTTGAATTTATGTTGCTCAATGGGGTCGGTGGCGAGCTTGGCGATGCCCCTTGGGCAGACGGATTTGCTATATCCACCAGCTCTTTTGCCCTTTTTCAGGGCATGTTTGCCATCATTACTCCGGCCTTGATCTCCGGGGCTCTGGTAGAAAGAATCAGCTTCAAAGCCTGGTTCTGGTTTTGTTTGATCTGGAGCCTGTTGATCTACTCCCCCATGGCCAAAATGGTCTGGGGTGGTGGCTTTCTTGGTCCCTTCGGCACGATCGGTGCGATCGACTTCGCCGGGGGTACCGTCGTTCACATCGCTTCCGGGGTGGCCTCCCTAGTGGCAGCAGCCATTATTGGTCCCCGCAGCACCTGGCCCAGCAACAAGCGCCCCCCCCACAACGTTCCTTTCATTCTGCTCGGCGCCGGGCTGCTGTGGTTTGGCTGGTTCGGTTTCAACGGTGCCAGCATGTTTGCCTCCAAAACCGCTGGTTATCCCTTCTTGACCACCACCACAGCCGCATCGGCGGGAATGCTCACCTGGTGTCTGATTGAGTGGTTCAAAGACGGCAAACCCACTGCAGTCGGTGCCGCCACAGGAGCCGTCGCCGGCTTGGTGGGCATCACTCCCGCCGCCGGATTCGTCTATGTGAGCGCATCTATTCTGATTGGGGCTCTCAGCGCTTTGGCCTGCACGATTGCAGTACGCATCAAAGCGGCGGTTCAATTTGATGATTCACTGGATACCTTCATGGTCCATGGCGTTGGTGGAACGGTTGGAGCTCTGCTAACCGGCCTGCTTGCTGTCAAAACTCTGGTGCCTGCCGACTATTTCCCCCTTTCCGCCAAAATCATCGAAGAGGGTGGCAATGCTGGCCTGTTCGTGGCCCAATTGAAGGCCGTGTTGTTCACCTACGGCTTTGTTGCCCTGGGCACGGCACTTATCCTCTGGTTTCTGGGCCTGTTTATGAAACTTCGTGTTTCTGCTGAATCTGAAGATCGCGGTCTCGACTTCGTGGCCCACGGAGAAGAGGCTTACGACCCCATGACCAACTGAGCCAAACCCCATTATGAAAATGATCACGGCACTTGTGCGCCCCTCAAAGGTGGACGCCATCAAACGGGCCCTGGTGGCCATTGATGTGATTGGTATGACCGTCAACGACGCCCGCGGTTTCGGTCGACAGAAAGGACAGGTGGAGCGTTATCGCGGCACCGAGTACACCGTTGAGTTTCTACCCAAGGCAAAACTGATGGTGGTTGTTCCTGATGACAAGGTGGAGGCGACCATTACCGCCATCGGTGATGCGGCCCGTACCGGCGAGATTGGCGACGGCAAGATCTTCGTCAGTCCAGTGGAAATGGCGATCAGGATCCGTACCGGCGACCGCGACGCCACCGCCCTCTAACCCCTAACCCCTGTTCAGCGCGATCCAGCCCCAACGATCCCCGGCAACAAACTGGTGGGGTGACCCAACCCTTCGCTGCGGCGAAGGGTTTTTTCATGGTGCCTTGCTTCGACCAAGCCACCTAGGTTGCCCAAGGACCTGCCCGCTGAGACATGGACGATTGCTTCGATCTACTCGTCATTGGTGCTGGCTCCGGCGGTTTGGCCGCCGCCAAACGGGCGGCCGGCTACGGCGCCCGGGTGGCCATCGTCGAGGGAGATCGGGTAGGCGGCACCTGCGTGATCCGGGGGTGTGTTCCCAAAAAGCTGCTGGTTTACGGCTCCGCCTTCGGGCACCTGGCCGAGGATGCCAGGGCCTACGGATGGCAACTCTCCACACCAGTACCCCAGAGCGGGGTGCTGCTTCAAAGGGTGCGGGACGAAGTCGCCCGTCTCGAAGGAATCCACAGGCAGGGCCTGATCAAGGCCGGTGTCAGCCTTGTGGAAGGTTGGGCCCGCCTGAGCGGTCCCCACAGTGTGGTTGTCAATGCCAGTGGGCAACCGGCCCGCACCCTGCAGGCAGATCGGCTGCTGATCGCCGTCGGCGGCCGGCCCCAGCGACCCTCCATTCCAGGGCTTGAGCTGGCCTGGGTCAGTGACGACCTCTTTTTGCTTGAGACCCTTCCCCAACGGGTTGTGATAGTGGGGGCAGGCTTCATTGCCTGTGAACTGGCCGGCATCTTGCTGGGGCTGGGGGTGCAGGTGTGTCAGCTGGTGAGGGGAAACCAGCTGCTCAAGGGTTTCGATCGCGAAGCCGTGGAGGTTGTGCAGGAAGGCCTGCTGGCCAATGGGCTGGAGCTGCACTTCCAGCAGCAGCCCAGCGCCATCGAGGGAAAACCAGGGGCCCTAACGGTGCGCACCCGAAACGGTGAGGACCTGGCCTGTGGGGGGGTGTTGCTAGCGACAGGTCGCAGGCCTTTCCTGCAAGGACTGGACCTGGAGGCTGCCGGAGTGGCCGTCGCCGACGACCACATCGTGGTTGATGGGGACCAGGCCACCTCCGTCCCCCACATTTATGCCGTTGGCGATGTCACAGACCGGGTCAATCTGACCCCGGTGGCGATAGATGAGGGCCGGGCTTTTGCCGATACCATTTATGGCGGCAAACCCAGACGCGTCGACCACGACCTGGTGGCCAAGGCCGTATTCAGCCAGCCCGAGCTGGCCACGGTGGGCCTCAGCGAAGAGGAGGCGATCGAACGCTTTGGCAGCAACTTCATTGCGGTGCACCGGGCCCGTTTTCGGGCCATGGCCCAGGCCCTGCCCCAGAGAGGCCCCCGCACCCTGCTCAAATTGGTGGTCCATCGCCCCGATCAGCGGGTCCTGGGTTGCCACATGGTGGGCGAGCACAGCGCCGAGATCATCCAGATGGCGGCGATTGCCCTAGGCATGGGGGCTACCAAGGCGGACTTCGACCGCACCATGGCGTTGCACCCCACCGTGGCCGAGGAGTTTGTCACCATGACTTGAGCATGGGCCTCACACCACCGCCAACCCTTTCTCGTTGAAGACCCCTTCAAAGAGAACCGAGCTCAGATAACGCTCACCGGAATCCGGCAGCACTACCACGATGGTGCGATGGCGAAAAGCCTCCTCCCGCGCCAACCGCAGGGCCGCCACGGTGGCGGCGCCGCAGGAGATACCTGCCAAAATGCCCTCTTCCCGCATCAGACGGCGCGCCATCCCAACGGCCTCTTCATCGGCCACGGTCTCGACCCGATCCACCAACGTGAGGTCGAGGTTCTCAGGAACAAAACCAGCACCGATTCCTTGAATCTTGTGGGGCTTGGGCTGCAAGGGTTGCCCCGAGAGGGTCTGGGAGATCACAGGACTGTTGGCGGGTTCGACGGCCACCGAGATCAGGGGTTTGTGCAGGGTGCGTTTGATGTAGCGACTGACCCCGGTAATTGTGCCGCCGGTGCCGACTCCCGCCACCAAGATATCGATCTGACCCCGGGTGTCGGTCCATAGTTCCGGACCGGTGGTGTCGTGGTGAATTTGGGGATTAGCGGGATTGACGAACTGCTGCAGCATTACGTAACGATCGGGCGCCGTCTCGGCTAGATCCCGGGCGGCAGCGATGGCACCTCCCATCCCCAGCTTTCCTTCCGTCAACACCAGCTTGGCCCCATAGGCCGTGAGCAGCTTGCGGCGCTCCAGGCTCATGGTTTCAGGCATGGTCAGAGTCAGGGGCAGGCCTCGGGAGGCAGCCACAAAGGCCAGGGCGATGCCTGTGTTGCCACTGGTGGGCTCAATCAATTCTTTTCCAGGTCCGAGTAGTCCATCTCGCTCGGCCTGCCAGATCATGGCGGCACCAATGCGGCACTTAACGGAATAGGCCGGATTTCGGCCTTCGATCTTGGCCAGAACAGTGGCGCCACAGCCTTCGGTAACCCGGTTCAGCCGAACGAGGGGAGTGCGACCAATGGTCTGGCTGTTATCGGTGTAGATCGCACTCGCACTGGTGCTGAGAGGTTCGTTGCCTTGGGTGGCACTCATGGAATCACTCTTGGGGCTCAGGAAATCCCCGTTTAGGGAGAGCCTAATCAGGGAGTGGGAAGGTCAGATCGATACATGGCGGCCAGGGCTTGTCAAGTGATCGGCCGACATCGCCAAGCAGGTTGGCTCCCATACGATGCGTCTAAATACCTTGATTCAGGTTGGCTGTCCCGATCTCCGCCGCCCCAAATCCGGCGATGGCTCCTTTGGGGGGCCTGCCCGCAGCTGGCGGAGACGGCCCCATCTCTTTGTTGCTCCTGCTCCTCTCAATCGCGGTCGTCACCGTCAGTTTCGATCGCTTTCGCTATTGGCTGCAGTGGTGGCGCCAGCGCCGCCTGCGGCAAAACCGCTGGGAACAGGCCGTAACTGACGGTCCTGATGCCATTGAAACCCAGCTGTTGGAGTGGAATTCCCAAATGGCTTTTGGGGAGCCCCTTCTCCAGGCAGCCGGAGTGCTCGGTCCCCTGCTCGGCCTGGTCGGAACTGTGATCGGTCTGATGCGGGTCTTGGCCAGTCTCGGCCCCCAACTGGTGCTCCCTGCTGGGGCCAATCTCAATAACTACGGCCAGGTGTTGTTGAGTACCGCCCTTGGTTTGATCATCAGTCTGATCGCCACCAGCAGCCTGTTCGCCAACCAGGGCATCCGCCAATGGCAATTGGATCGATTGCGCCGTCGCCTGCGCCTGCAGGCCCAACCAACGAAGCCATGACCTACGCCGTGCCTTCGTTAGTTGCTCTCACCCTGCTTGTTTGTGGTGCAGTGGCGTCTTTGCCCCTTCTGGTCACCAGGACTGTGCCGAAATCCCAGCCCCCGCTCGCAGCATCACCCCTCGGAAGTCACCACTGGATTGTGGAGGCTCCTGGAGACCGTTGGTTCGTCGATGGAGATCCCATCAGCCGCTTGGACCTCGCCAATCGCTTGCGCCTGGACGGTGAACAGCGGTTGCAGCACTTTCTCCCTTCCGCTTCGCTGTCAATGGGCGAAGTGAAGCGGTCGCTGCAATGGCTGCGCAGTCTCTCCCCCAATCCGGTTTTGCTCAATCTGCCTGAGGGGGGGCCTTCCTGATGAGACCGGCCCTTTGGCTCGATTCCGTCGCCATGGGGTTGGTCTCCATTGCCCTCTGTGCCACATGCGTGGCCCTGGTGGTGATTCCCCAGCGCTTGGCCCAACGGACGGCGCTGGAGGGTGTCATCGCTCTCCATCTCGATGCCC
Source organism: Synechococcaceae cyanobacterium (assembly GCA_947458155.1). Classification (GTDB taxonomy): domain Bacteria; phylum Cyanobacteriota; class Cyanobacteriia; order PCC-6307; family Cyanobiaceae; genus Cyanobium. The sequence continues at coordinate 20,048 of CANGZM010000016.1, forward strand.
AAGGGCAACTGCGGGTCTGGAATCAACCGATTCGCCCCCAGGATCTAGGTCCCCTGCTCAGGCGGGCCCAAGCCCCGGGGACCCTGGCCACCGCCCCGGTGCTGCGACTGATTCCCGACGCCGGCGTCCCCTGGGGTGTCGTGCAACAACTGGTCTCCCGTCTGGAAAACAACGGACTGGACCTGGAACTTCAACTGCCATGACCCTCCCCCGCCCCCAGCTGTCCTTGCCATCGTTGAAGACCCTGCGCGGCGGGTTACCAGCCGCCGCTCCCCTGGGGCTCGCCCTGGCCGCAGCCTTGGTGGGCCATGGCCTGCTGTTGGCCCACAACTCCTGGCGCCGCAGTCCCGCCAACCCCCAGGTCCTCACTGCCGAAGACACCACCCCGGAACTGTTGCGCTTCAGTCGCCGCATGCACCAGGAGGTGGCGGCCACAACAATTCCATTGCCACCGGCCACGGCCCTTCCCCCACCACCGCCCGATTTGCTGGCGCCCCTGCCAACCAAGAACGCCGCCAAGACCGCCCCCGCCAAGTCCCTTGCCGCCGCCACGGCAAAGCCAGGCGCTCGAAACCCCGAAGCAAAGAGCGCCAAAATGCAGCCAACCCTGCTGCTCAAGCCCTCCAAACCCTCCTCCCAGGGTGCCCAAGAGGTGGGTATGGCCCCATCCTTGGCCATGGCCAAGGGGGTCAGAGCCAAACTCCACCGCATGGCTGGGCCAACCGCCAAGGAACCTGGGGTCCAAAGGGACACCAAGGAACCAAAGGGTGCCCCTGCCTACGGTTCCTTGGCAGAGGCTGCTGAAACCACGCCCCTTGCCTTGGGCCCAAACCCCCTGCGGCTTTCCCCCTCGCCTCCTGCTGAAGCCCTGCAACGCTGGCGAGACCTACGCAGCATGGGCGAGGCGGCGCCATCAACCCCCGGTTCTGCTGGTCCTGGCCGCGAGCCTGCCAAGGCCAGCGACGCAGCGGCCTACCTGCGGATCTGGGAGCAGGCTGCTCCGGCTCCGTTCGCGACCGGCAGCACCGATAGCGCCCTCAGCGAGGGTGTGCAGGCACGCCGACTGTCCTTGGCGGCGGCCCGGGCCCTCGGCTTTGATCCAGGCCAGCAGCAGTGGCTCAAGGCTGCCGATCAGTCCCTGCTGGTATGGATCGATGGACCCAACCTCTGGTTACTCAAAGGCCCCATCCCTTCTCAAAAGCCAGGCAATTGAACAACCGCGGCAAGACTGAACAACCGCGGCAAGACCTAGCCCCGAGTGCTCAATCCAGGGGTCCTAGGGGTTGGCTTCAGCGGGCGACGGGCAGTAGCAGTTCAATCAAGGCCCCTCCTTGGGGATGGTTGTTCGCCTGGACCCGCCCGCCATGGGTCAGGGCGATCTGCTGGACGATGGAAAGCCCCAGGCCACTGCCAGTGCGCAGACTGCGCACGCGGGAGGGATCTCCCCGGTAGAAACGCTCGAACATGTGCTCCAAATCGGCCTCACTGAACCCCGGACCCTGATCCTGAACCTCTATCCGGCACCAGTGGCGGCCCTGGGCAAGGCGGACTTCGACCTTGCCGCCATCGGGGCTAAAGCGAAGGGCATTGTCCAGCAAATTGAGCAGGGCCCGGTGCAGGCGGGATTCATCACCGACCACGACTGCGGCCGGAGCATCCAGCATCGGCTTAAGCAGGTACAGGCCGATGCACCTTGCTTCGGCTAGGGGGCGCAGACCCGCCCAGACGCGCTCCACCAAAGGCGCCAAATCCACCGGTTGTAGGTCCATGCCCTGGCCTGGGAGGCTGTTCTGCAACCGGGACAACTCGAGCAGATCAACCACAAGCGCCTGGAGCCGCCGCAGCTCCCGCTGCAGACGCTCCACCAGAACCGCATTGCCACTGGTCACCTGGGCGGAAAGGCTGTCGCCCACCAGCAGCAGGGCCGTCAAGGGGGTTCGCAGCTCATGGGCCACATCACTGACCCAACGCTCCTGTTGGTCGAGTTGGGCTTCAATCGATCGGCGACTCTGCAGTTGCACCCCCACCCAGCCCCCATCACCAGGCAGGGCAATGGCCTCCAGCTCTTCACCGCCCAGCTCCCATTCGAGTCGCTGGGGGCGCTGATGGCGACGGGCGGCGTGGATGACTTCGCGCAGTTGGGCATCGGCACAGATCTGCTCCA
>CANGZM010000017.1 GCA_947458155.1 Synechococcaceae cyanobacterium
GTGGCCACCACCGGCGTGGCCACCACCGGCGTGGTGATAATCGGTCTGGCCACTACTGGGCTTGCAACCACTGGGCTTGCAACCACCGGGTTGGCCATGGCGGTGGCTGGCGCCACCACCGGGGCCGTTGTCGCGATTGGGCTGGTTGCCATTGGGCTGGCTTCAGAGGCAGGGGCCACGGAACGGCTGGGGGGGGCCTCCGTGCTCGGGGCGGCGCTGGTTGGCGGGTTGCCCTTGAGCCGCAGGCGCATGCCGACTTCGACATGGTTGGCATCCTGCAGTCCATTGATGGCCACCAAACGGCTCATGGGCACGCCGTAGCCCTCGGCAATGCTGGAGAGATTCTGGCCGGGTTGGACCACGTGCTCGCTAGCCCCCTTGCGGTAGCTGGAGGGGCCGTCAGCGGCGCCGGAGCTGGCCACCGCACTTGCTTTGACCCGCAGGGTGCTGCCGGTTTCCACATGGTCGGCGTTGCTGAGATCGTTCAGCCGCACCAATTCATTAACGCTCATGCCATGGCGATCGGCGATCTCCGAAAGGGTTTCGCCGTCCTTGACGGTCACCTTGGTGGTCTTCGCGGTTGACGAGGTGCTGCTTCCCTTGGCCCGGCCTGAGCTGGAGACCGAGTTGGGCACGGTCAGCTTGCTGCCCGATTCGACGTGGTCGGGATTGGTAATGCCATTGAGCTTCATCAGCCTGGTCATGCTGACCCCAAGGCGATCGGCGATCTGGGAGAGGGTTTCCCCTGGCTGAACCGTGACTTCTGCCGCCAGGCCTGGAAGGGGCAGCACCACGGCAATGGCCAGGGCAACAAGGCGGCGGCGCATGGGTTAGGTGAGCAGTTGTCGGCACGTTAAGGGTCCTGCCCACTCCTAACCAGCCCCCCCCGCACCGGCGTCTGCGTCGAGTGGGACTCTCAACCCAGCAGGCGCCGAACCAGGGGGAGCTTGCCGGCATAGGGGGGATAGCGGAATGGCAGGTCGAACCAGAACGACCGGCTCAACACACTGCGTTGATGGGAGAAGGTGCGGAAGCCCGTTTCGCCGTGGTAAGAGCCAAGGCCACTTTCTCCCACCCCGCCGAATGGCAAGTGGACAAGTCCTGCCTGCATCACCACGTCGTTGAAGCCGACGCTGCCCGAGCTGGAGCTGGCCAGGAGTTGTTGCCGCTCCTTGCTATCGCCGCCGAAAAGATACAGGGCCAGCGGATGGGGGGCCCGACGTACCCGGGCCAGGGCATCTTCCAGATCGTTCACCACGATCAGAGGCAGCAGGGGACCAAAAATCTCATCCTGCATCAAGGGATCTTCCTCCGGTTGATCCACTGCGATCAAGGTGGGTTCGATGCGGCGGCGGCGGCTATCGCTGCCGCCCCCCAGCAGGATTTGTCCCTTTTGCCGGGCGCCCATCAGCAGCCCTTCGAGGCGCTGAAATTGCCTCTCGTTGACGATCTGGCCGAGATCGTCGCTGTTGAGCGGATCCTTGCCATAAAGGCGCTCTCTCTCCTCGGCGAAGGCTGCGATCAGGGGGGCAACGGCCTCAGCCACGACCAGCAGATGGTCGGGGGCGACGCAGGTTTGGCCGGCATTGATACCCTTGCCCCATACCAGCCGCCGCGCTGTGGTTTGCGGGTTTGCTCCAGCCAGCACGATCGCCGGACTCTTGCCCCCCAGTTCCAGGGTCACCGGCGTTAAGTGGCGGGCGGCGGCGGCCATCACCAGCCGGCCGACCCGGCCGCCACCGGTGAAAAAGATGTGATCGAAGCGCTGCTCCAGCAGCGTGGTCGCCGCTTCAGCGTCCCCCAGCACCACCTGAACATGGTGGGGGTCGAAGTGACGGGCCACCGCAGCGGCCATCCAGCTGGCCGTATGGGGGGCGTGTTCCGAGGGCTTGAGCACGGCGGTGTTTCCCGCAGCCAGGGCGCTGACCAGGGGATGCAGGCAGAGCTGCAGGGGATAGTTCCAGGGGCCCAGGATCAGAACGCAGCCGAGGGGTTCGGGATGGATGGCGGCCCGGCCCGGCAGCGCCCAGCCGGGCAGCCCCACGGAACGGGGTCGCATCCAGCGCCGCAGGTGCTTGCGGGTCAGGGCCAGTTCCTGCCGCACGGCCACCAATTCGAAGTGGGCCTCCAATTCGGGTTTGCCGAGGTCAGCGGCCAGGGCGCTCGTGGCCTCGTTTTCCTCCACCTGCAGCAGATGTTGCAAGCGATCGAGCTGCCCCAGCCGCCAGGCCAGCGACCGGGTCTCGCCGCGCTGCACCAGGCCGCGCATCGTTTCGATCGCAGGAGCGGGGGCTTCGGGGTTGGGCAAAGGGGCCATGGCGTTAGCCGCCATCGGGGGATGGGGCAAAGACAACTGGGGTGGCACGAATCTGTCAGCCAAGCGGGCCTGGCGGCACTGAGGTAGCCATGGCCACAGTCGTGCTCTGCCACGATTTCGGCACTGCGTCACCCACCCCACCGGAGGCCCACCTTTGGCTGATGCCACCTCACCGCTTCAGGATCCCGTAACGCTGACGGTATCGCCAGCGTTGCGCCGCCTGGACCAGGCCCTTTTCGATGCGGTGGCTGCCGGGGCCCTCAGTAGTCCACGCCGGCGCCTAAACCACAATCTGCACCGCGCCCCGGACCTGGTGCAGCGCTTTTTGAATGTGCTGCAACCCGGCACCTATGTGCGTCCCCATCGCCATCTGCGCCCCAACCCCGGCGAGGGATTTGAATGCTTTGTGATGCTTCAGGGGGCCATCGGGCTGTTGCTGCTGGATGACCAGGGCACGGTGCTTCACATCGAACGGCTGGAGGCCGGCGGTGATGTCCGGGGCATTGAGTTGCAGGAAGGCCATTTCCACACCCTGGTGGCGCTGACACCTGGTGCCGTCATGTTCGAGATCAAGCAGGGGCCCTATGTGCCTACGGCCGACAAGGATTTCCTGACCCAGTTCCCCGCCGAGGGCACCCCGGAGGCCCAGGCCCAGGAACGGGCCTGGCGATCCCTTTTCTAGCCCCAGGGGACCAGCCCCAATGGGGCCAGCCCCAAGGGGGCTAGACCTGGGCGCGATGCTCCCCGGGTGGGTCCGCCAAGGCTTCGCGACGGCAGAAACTGCAATGGCCCCAGAGGGCCAGTTCACCCGCAGGGGCTGGACTGCCGCAGGCCGGGCAGGGGCCGCCTTGGCCATGCACGTCGAGTCGGCTGGGATGGGCGGCCCAGATGGCAGCTTCTTCCTGCATGGCAGGGGGCGGCATGGGACCCGGGTGGTGTTGTTGCACGATCACCTCTCGCACCTCGAACCCAGCTCCACGCAAGGCCCCCAGCAGCATGTGGCGGTTGTATTGCAGGGCCTGGAGCCAGGGGCCGGGAGCTGCCCCCACCGTCAGGCGCCCAGCCCTCAAGGAAAGGGGTCGGCAGTGGGGTGCCAGTTGGGGACCGGCCAGGCGCGGCCAGGCCAGCCAAAGGGCGGCCAGATGGCCCTGCCGTTGCCAGGATTGCCCTAAATCTTCAAGGCATGCGGCCAGGGCCACGGCCGGTGGCCTCCGGGCTGGCAGCAGCACCGAAACATCGCCGATTCGTTGGCTTCGGTTGCTCTCATTCGCTGGACCCGGGACGGAACGCCTGGAAGCTTTGGCCATGAAACCGACCGTAGGGCGAAGCCAGGCCCCCGGTAGGCCTCGCCCCTTTCATTGGCCCATCCTTAGGGAGCAAGGGTGGATCCTCTGCAAGTTTTGAGTGAGGCAATGGGCCATACATCGCTAAGGTTCAGGACCTGCCCCCTTATCCCAAACCATGGGCTTTTTCGACAGGCTCAGCCGACTGCTGCGCGCCAACCTCAACGACATGGTCAGTAAGGCCGAAGATCCGGCCCTGATCCTGGACCAGTCTGTGGCCGACATGCAGGCTGATCTGATCAAACTGCGCCAGGCTGTCGCCACGGCGATCGCCAGCCAGAAGCGGATCCAAAACCAGGCGGAGCAAGCCGAAAGTCAGGCCAAAACCTGGTACGAAAGGGCCGAATTGGCTCTCAAGAAAAGCGAAGAGGATCTGGCCCGTGAGGCCCTGGCCAGGCGTAAGACCTACCAGGAAACTTTCACAGCCCTCAACAATCAGCTAAACAGCCAGGCCGGCCAAGTCGACACTCTTAAAAGGAGTCTGACGGCCCTTGAGGCAAAGATCGCTGAGGCCAAGACCAAAAAAGAAATGCTCAAGGCCCGCGCCCAGGCGGCCCAGGCCCAGGAGCAGCTGCAAAGCGCGGTCAGCAATCTCGGCACCAACTCCTCGATGGCTGCCTTCGAGCAGATGGAGGAGAAGGTGCAGGTTCTCGAGGCCCGCAGCCAGGCTGCTGCCGAACTGGCTGGCGCCGATCTGGAAAGTCAATTTGCCAGTCTGGAGGGGGGCAATGATGTGGACGATGAGCTGGCCGCCCTCAAAACCAGGCTCGAAGGGGGCGCCCATCCGATTCAGCTTCCGGCCCCCAATGGTCCCGTTCCCCAGTTGCAACCCGTGCAACAGCAGGAAGTGAACGCCGAGCTTGAAGAACTGAAAAAGTCCATCGACAAGCTCTGAGCTCAAAGTCCTCTGAGCTCCAAGTCAGGGGGATATCCTAGCCAGCCTCCCGAATGGGTCCCCCTGCTCCATACAATCCAAGGACACCGCATTCAGGCCCTTGGTCACCGATTCAACCAGCGCCGCAGTGCTGGATGTCACGGATTCTTCTTTTGCCCGAGAGGTGCTCGAATCTCCGTTGCCAGTTTTGGTTGATGTCTGGGCGTCCTGGTGTGGTCCTTGCCGTTTGATGGCTCCTTTGATGTCATGGGCCGCCGAGACCTATGGCAACAGGCTTAAGGTGACCAAATTGGAGGCAGATGTTAACCCCGTCAGTCGCGATGCCTATCGAATTCAAGGTCTTCCCACCCTGCTCGTGTTCCGCGCTGGTGTGGAGGTGGCCCGCCAGGAGGGGGCCATCGCCAAACCCCAGTTGATGGCTTTACTGGATGCCCATCTCTGAGCGGGTGGCCCAGCTTGGCAGCGGCGTCTTCAGCCGCAATGACGCCCGCAAGCTGGCCTATGCCCAGGGCCAAAACGGGGCACAGGGGTGCTTGAACGGCCGCCCGGCGCTGCTCGATCTTTCTCTGGGCTCCACCGATCTGCCGCCGCCACCGGCGGCGATTGAGGCCATCGCCCAACGCCTGCATCACCCTGCCAGTGCCTCCTACTGCCTGCACGGCGCCACCTTGCCGTTTCGCGAGGCGGTGGCGGCCTGGGCCTTGTGTCGCTTCGGTATCACAGTCGATCCTGAAACCGAGGTCCAGCTGCTGGTGGGTTCCCAGGAAGCCACGGCCCATTTGCCCCTTGTCGTCACCGATCCGGGCGATGGTGCCCTGCTTCTTGATCCTTGTTATCCCTCCCACCGCGGCGGGCTGGTGTTGGCCTCAGTGCGCCCCACCCTCCTGCCCCTGCGCGCCGATCAGGGGTGGTGCCCCGATTTCGGCCAACTGCCAGCCAGCGTCTGGGACCAGTTGAAATTGATGGTGCTGGGGTTTCCCCACAACCCCACGGCCACCACCGGCGACCAAAGCTGGCTGGATGGCGCCATGGCTCGCGCCATCGACCATGACATCGTGCTGGCCCACGACAATCCCTATGTCGACCTCGCCCTGGAGGGCGAGGCGCCGGCCCTGTTGCGCCATCCGGATTGGCGGCGCCAGGGTATTGAATTCTTTTCCTTCTCCAAGAGTTGGTGTCTCGGCGGTTATCGCTTGGCTTTCGCCATCGGGGCTGCGCCCCTGATCGCCGGCCTGCGCCAGCTGAAATCTGTGGTCGATTTCAACCAGTCCCTGGCCCTTCAGGCCGGGGCCATTGCTGCTTTGGAGCAGGCGCCCCATTGGCCCCAGCAGCTGCGTGAGGTGTACCGGCTGCGGCGCGATGGCATGGTGCGGGCCCTTGCAGCCGCCGGCTGGAGCGTGAGCCAGCCGTCGATGGCCCTCTATCTCTGGCTGGAGCTGCCGCCGGTGGCCAAGGAGCGGGGGTTGGATTCCGAGGGTTTCTGTGCCGCCCTGTTGGAGGCGACAGGAGTTTGTCTCACCCCTGGCATCGGTTTTGGCCCCGGGGGGGAGGGTTGGCTGCGGTTGGCGTTGGTCCATCCCTTGCCGCAACTGGAGGCCGCTGCCGCTCGCATGGGGGCCTGGTTGGGCCAGCTGTGATCGGCCGCCTCGGTGCCGCCCGCAGGTTCATGGGGCCTGGACATGTTTCTGGGTCAGCTGATGATCTTTGTGCCTGGCACCTGCGTTACGTGCCGGTTTGTGGCAGCACCGAACGCCTTTTGGACGACTGGTTGACCCAAGCGCCTTGCGCCCAGGGGCCTCGGCTGAGGTCTCCCCTGGCCTTGCTCGCCGGCCAGCAACGCTTTGGTCGGGGTCAACGCGGACGTAGCTGGAGTTCACCGCCCGGGGGCGTCTGGCTGAGTGCCGCCTTGCCCTGGCCTCCAGAGCCCCTGGGGGCCGCCGCGGTGGGACTGGCGGTGGCGGTGGGTTTGGCCTTGCAATTGGAGGACCTGGGCCTCCCCGTGCGCATCAAGTGGCCCAATGATTTGTATTTGCTTGGGCCCAGGGGGGCAATGGCCAAGCTGGCCGGGGTGCTGCCCGGCCTGAGACTCCAGGGCCATCAGGTGCGCTGGGCCCGGGTGGGTGTGGGGTTGAATGCCCGCAATCGGTTCCCCAGCGGGGCCACCAATGTGGCTATGGCGGCGGGCCGCCACCACGCCTGCCCCTGGCGCCTCAGCGCCCGGGTTCTGCGGGCCCTTGATTGGGCCATGGCCTGGGCGGACCGTCCCGAGGTGGTGAGGGTTCTGGCGGAGCAGCGTCTGTGGTGGCCAACCCAAGCGATCCAGCTGGAAGGGGAGTCATGGCAACCCCTCGGGCTGCACCGTGATGGGGGGGTGGTACTGGGCCGCCAGGGAAGGATTCGGGTATGGCACCGGCGCTTTGACGAGGGCCCTGACCCCCCACCCCCCAGGGGTAGGTATCCCCTGGGGCCGGGCCATTAGATTGGCCCGGCTTAGCAGGGATTGCTGTCCCCACCCTTTTCCATGGCTCCCCGGCCCTCCCATCTGTTGTTGGCCCTGACATCCCTGGGGATGCTGCCCTTGGTCAGTATCCCTTTGGTGCAGGCCCAGCCGGACACCATGGTTCCGCCTGCCTCATTGGAGGCTCCAATTGCGGTGCCCTCCTCCCAGGGCGCCGACCCTGCAGCCTTGGCGCCTGCCTCCAGTGGCGGGGCAATGCCGTCGGCGGCGGCCCCAGCGCAGCCGGCCCCGGAATCTGTGCTGGCGCCGGAACCGATGCGCGCTGGTCCACAGGATTGGCCGCCCGAGGCTCCCCGTCGATTTGATCGCAGTATCGATGCCTTGGTGCGCGATCGGGTCATCACCCCCCGCGAAGTCCAGATCCGGGTCCACGATGGCCTGGCTCGGCCCCTCAGCCCCTCTGTTCGGGATGAGGGTTGCAGCAGTGGAGCCTTCAGTGCCCGAGAGTGTGGCGGTCGAGCTGCTGTTCAATTCCGACCCCGGCACAGCGGTTCGCCGGCTTTTGTGGGGGAATCCCAAGCCGGCGGCTACCGCCCATGGGGCGGCGGCGAAGGGGCGCCACGCTCGGCGGTCGAAGCGGCGCCATTGCCACCCATTTCCGTGCCGGTCTCGGCCTTGCTCTCGGGTGCAGGCGGCAGCTTCCGACTGACTGATGTCTTCCGGGTCACGCCGCGGCCGGGTCCGATTGGAGGTAATGGCAATGCCAGGCCCCTGTTTCCTTTAATCGGTTCGGCGGTCACCACCAGCAATTTTGGCTGGCGTTTGCATCCGGTGCTGGGGAACTGGATTATGCATAGCGGCCGAGATCTGGCCGCCCCCGAAGGCACCCCGGTGGTGGCGGTCCTGGCTGGCAAGGTTGTCAGCAGTGGGCCAGCGGGGGGCTACGGCCTGGCCATCGAAATCGAGCATGGTGGCGTTCAGCGTCGCACCCTTTACGGCCACCTTTCCGAGCTATATGTCAAGGAGGGGGCGCGGGTTAGCCAGGGAGAAGTGATTGGCAGGGTGGGCAGCACTGGCTTGAGCACCGGGCCCCATCTGCATTTTGAACTGCGTATTCCCCAGGATGGGGGTTGGGTGGCCATTGATCCTGGCGATTTCGACGCCAGTGGATCTCCTTTGCTTGGCCGGTTAGCTGGCCTGGCGCTGCCGGGTGGCACAGGTGGTTTAACTGCCAACAGTTCCACGGGCTCCGTTGCACCCGCAGGCGATGCGGTGGCCCTGCTGATGGGAGAACTTCTGCAAACGCTTGAGCGTCCCCGATTCGGCTCAAAGCCAGCTATCAACCCTGTAGTAGGCCTTCGCCCCATGGTTGCCTCTCCACCGCCTGAAGTTGCAAGCAAGGTACCCCAGGGTTGATCTAGAGGGCCGCATGGCCAAAGGGATTGGGCTAAAAAGCCTTGCAAGGTTCAGTGGGCGATCCGTCCGTCGCGAAAGTGGATGATCCGCTGGGCCCGTTCCCCCACCTCCTGCTCGTGGGTCACCAATAAAATCGTCATCCCCTGGGCGTTGAGGTCATCGAAGATGGCGAGAACTTCTTCTGTGGTGGTCGAATCGAGGGCTCCTGTGGGTTCGTCGGCGAGGAGAAGCGAGGGACCGTTGATGATCGATCGCGCTACGGCCACCCGCTGTTGCTGACCCCCTGAGAGTTGATTGGGCCGGTTGTCCAGCCGGTGGGCTAAGCCAACTTTTTCGAGGGCGAGTTTGGCTCGCTGGCGTCTCTGCTCGGCAGGAACGCCTGCATAGATCATCGGCAGCATCACGTTTTCCATGGCCGTAAGCTGGGGCAGCAGATGGAATTGCTGGAAGACAAACCCGAGTTTCTGGTTGCGAAGATCGGCTAATTCATCATCACTGAGAGTTTCGACCGGTACCCCATTGAGGTGGTAGCTGCCGCTGGTCGGCATGTCCAGGCAGCCAAGAATGTTCATGGCCGTGCTCTTGCCCGATCCGGAGGCTCCCATTACGGCGAGGTAATCACCGTTGTTGACCGCTAGACAAAGATCGTTGAGGGCATGAACGGTTGTGTCGCCGCTGCCGTAGATCTTGTTGACGTGAATCAACTCGGCAACTGGGGGTGCTGATGGACCTGGGGCGCTCACCCAGGCGGGCAGGGTAGGTGACGGTTTCATCCCAGACCTGCCGATGGGAGGGCGGCGATGGCCCGTTGCAGAATGGGAGTGCCGCTGACGGCAGCATTAGCCCATTCAAACAGGGGGCTGGAGAGCACTCCGCCAACCGCTGTGACCAAAACACAGGCCACCAGGGCGGTCCGCAGGGATTGCATACCAGAAAGATTCCAGCGGATTGGCGGGTAAGCCTTAATCACATCGGAAGCTTCTTGGGGTTCTTTGACCACCATCATCTTGATAACAGAAATATAGTAATAGATCGAGATCACTGATGTTACTAGTCCGACGATGACGAGGAGATATTGATGATCAGCCCAACCGGCGAAAAATAGGTATATTTTGGCAAAGAAGCCAATCATCGGTGGAATGCCTCCGAGGGAAAGAAGGCACAGGCTCAGCCCCAGGGTGATCAGGGGGTCTTTTTGATACAACCCTGCATAGTCGGCGATGCGATCACTGCCGGTACGCAGGGAAAACAGAATGATGCAGGCGAAGGCACCGAGATTCATGAACAGGTAAGCCGCCATATATAGAACCATGGCGGCAAATCCGTCTTCGGTACCACATACAAGACCGATCATCACGAAGCCAGCTTGACCAATTGAGCTGTAGGCCAGCATCCGTTTCATAGATGTCTGTGCCAGGGCAACAACGTTGCCAAGAACCATGCTGAGCAGGGCCAAAACAGTGAACAAGAATTTCCACTGGGCGTCAAAACTCTCAAAGCAACCCACCAAAATTCTTAGGGCCAAGGCGAAACCGGCCGCTTTTGAACCCACCGAAAGGAAGGCCACAACAGGTGTGGGTGAGCCCTCATAGACATCAGGAGTCCATTGGTGGAAGGGAACGGCGGCGATCTTGAAGGCCACGGTCGCCAGGACGAACACCAGGGAGAGGGCCGTGATCGGTTTGGCGCTGCTCTGTAGGGCCAGCGAGATTCCTTCCAGGGAGGTTTCCCCGCCGCTGAGGCCGTACAGGAGGGAGGCGCCATAGAGAAATACGGCTGCGGCCGCAGAGCCCACGAGTAAATATTTAAGGGCGGCTTCAGAGCTGCGGGCATCGCGCTTCATGTAGCCCGAGAGCAGATAACTGGAAACCGAAAGGGTTTCGAGGGAGATGAAGATGCTTACCAGATCGGTTGCGCCGCAAAGGATCATCGCCCCCAGGGTGGCCGCCAGCAGAATCGCCGCGTATTCCCCCAGGGGTGTGCCGCTGCGTTCCACGTAGCGCCAGCTCAAAAGCAGGGTGATCAGCGTTGAGCAGGCAACCACCGCCCGGAAGGCGATCGAGAGGTTGTCCGCCAGGAAGGAGCCCAGAAATGAGGGTTCAATCGGACCATTCCATTGGGTCGCCAGCAGCAGCAGGGAGGCCACGAGCCCCCCGTAGCAAATCGGCGGTACCCAGCGGCTGGCCGTTTTTTCACCTGCCAGATCCACGATCAAGCAGGCCAGCAGGGCAAGCAGGATGGCTCCCTCCGGGGCAATTGCCCCAGCATTGAGCTGGAGCGCAATTGAGCCGGTGCTCAGGCCGGCACCGATCGCGTCGGTGGCTGCGCTGGCCGTACTGGCGGCAGCCCCAATGGTGGCCAGCATCCCTTTGGCAGCGGTCGGTGCGGCGATCGCCGTAAGGGCGGCCAGGATCACATCTGCCACGGCGGAAAAGTTCTTGACAGGCGGGACTGTAGCGGCGCTCCAGAGGGTCCTGCCCAACGGCCCGGCCCGGGATGCGATATAGAAGGGGAAGGTTCACCGCCTGTCTGTGGCGCACACGCTGGTCATCGTTGAGAGCCCCACAAAGGCCCGTACTATCCGCGGTTTTCTGCCCAAGGAGTTCCGGGTAGAGGCCTCCATGGGCCATGTGCGTGATCTGCCCAATAACGCCAGTGAGATCCCTGCGGCCCAAAAAGGAGAGAAGTGGGCGAATCTGGGTGTCAACACCGCCAAGGACTTCGAGCCCCTGTACGTGGTGCCTAAGGATAAAAAAAAGGTGGTCAAGGAGCTCAAGGATGCCCTAAAAGGCGCGGATCAATTGTTGCTGGCCACTGACGAAGACCGAGAAGGGGAGAGCATCAGCTGGCATTTGGCCCAGTTGCTGGACCCCAAGGTGCCCGTAAAACGGATGGTTTTCCACGAAATCACCAAGGAAGCCATCTCCCAGGCCCTCGAAAACCCGCGTGAGCTCGACATGGAGCTTGTGCATGCCCAGGAAACCCGTCGCATCCTGGATCGCCTTGTCGGTTACACCCTTTCCCCCCTGCTTTGGAAGAAGGTGGCCTGGGGACTCTCGGCGGGTCGGGTTCAATCGGTCTCGGTGCGCCTGTTGGTCGAAAGGGAGCGGGCGCGGCGAGCTTTCCGCAGCGGCACCTACTGGGATCTCAAGGCCAGCTTGGCCCACGGACAGATTCCTTTCGACGCCAAGTTGACCCACTTGGGGGGCGAGCGTGTCGCCAACGGCTCCGATTTCGACGAAAGCACCGGTGCGATCAAGGTCGGCAGCAAGGTGAAGTTATTGGCGGAGGCTGAAGCCCGCGCTCTGCAGCAGGCCGCCATGGCCGGCCGTTGGCAGGTGGCGGCGGTCGAGGCAAAACCCACCGTGCGCAAGCCCGTGGCTCCCTTCACCACCAGCACCCTGCAACAGGAGGCGAATCGCAAGCTGCGTCTCTCAGCCAGGGACACCATGCGCACCGCCCAGGCCCTCTATGAGCGGGGCTTCATCACTTACATGCGTACTGACTCGGTGAATCTCTCCGAGCAAGCCATCAAGGCCGCCCGCAGCTGTGTGACAGAGCGTTATGGCCAGGACTACCTCAGTCCGGCCCCCCGCCAGTTCACCACCAAATCCCGCAATGCCCAGGAGGCCCACGAAGCCATTCGGCCTGCGGGGGAGGCGTTCCGGACCCCTGGGGAGACCGGTTTGGAGGGCAGGGATTTGGCGCTCTACGAACTCATCTGGAAGCGCACCGTGGCCTCCCAGATGGCAGAGGCCCGTTTGACCATGTTGGCGATCGATCTGGAGGTTGCTAACAGCACCTTCAGGGCCACGGGCAAGCGGATTGATTTCCCAGGCTTTTTCCGGGCCTATGTCGAGGGCAGCGACGACCCTGATGCCGCCTTGGAGGGCCAGGAGGTTTTGCTGCCAGCTCTCAAGGTCGGCGACGCTCCCGATTGCCGCTCCGTTGAAGCGCTCAGTCACCAGACCCAACCACCGGCCCGTTACAGCGAAGCCGCCCTGGTCAAGATGCTGGAGAAGGAGGGCATCGGACGCCCCTCCACCTACGCCAGCATCATCGGCACGATCATTGACCGCGGCTATGCCACGTTGCAGGCCAATGCCCTCATTCCCAGCTTCACGGCTTTTGCCGTGACCGCCTTGCTGGAGGAGCATTTCCCCGATCTGGTAGATACGGGTTTCACCGCCCGTATGGAAAACACCCTCGACGAAATTTCCACCGGTAAGGTCCGCTGGCTTCCCTATCTCGAGGATTTCTACAAGGGCGAAGAGGGGCTCGAGGCCTTGGTGCAAAGGCGCGAAGGCGACATCGATCCGGGTCATTCCCGCACCGTGGCTTTAGAGGGCCTGCCCTGTGTGGTCCGTATCGGCCGTTTCGGTGCTTACCTCGAATCCCGCCGTGTGGGCACAGATGGCGAAGAGGAGTTGCTCAAGGCCACGCTTCCCCAGGAGATAACCCCGGCCGATCTAGATGCCGACAAGGCCGAATTGATTCTGCGCCAGAAATCCGAGGGGCCTGAATCCATTGGCGAGGACCCCGAAACAGGCGAGCAGGTTTACCTCTTGTTTGGCCAGTACGGCCCCTATCTTCAGCTGGGCCAGGCCAGCGAAGAAACCCCTAAGCCGAAGCGGGCTTCCCTGCCTAAGGGGGTCAAGCCAGAAGAGATGAAGCTTGAGGATGCCCTCGGTTTGCTGCGGCTTCCCCGCCATCTGGGTGAGCATCCAGACGGGGGCAAGGTGCAGGCGGGTCTAGGCCGCTTCGGCCCCTATGTGGTCCACGACAAGGGCAAGGGAGAAAAGGACTACCGCTCGATCAAGGCTGAGGATGATGTTTTGGTGATCGGCCTGACCCGGGCGCTTGAGCTTCTGGCCCAGCCAAAACGGGGGCGGGGTGGCCGCACGGCCCTCAAGGATCTGGGCACCCCCGAGGGTGCCAATGAGGCGATCCAGTTGTTTGATGGTCCCTACGGCCTTTACGTCAAACAGGGCAAGGTGAATGCCTCCCTGCCCGAGGGCACCACGGCCGACACCCTCACCCTTGAGCAGGCCGTTGAATTGCTGGCCGCCAAGGCCGCCAGTTCTCCCTCCCGCTCCCGCAGCGGCGCCAAGGCGGCCAAGACTGCCGCTACCGCAGGCGGCAGCGCTGCCAAGACACGGGCCGCGGCGACCAAGGGGGCGACCAAGGGGCGCACAACCGCCAAGGATCCGGGGGCGGCGACCACTCGCAAAACTCCGGCCACTACAAAGACGGGACGGCTGCGGGCCAGTGCTGTGCGGGTGATCAAGCCCGCAGGTAGCTGATGCCCTTCCCTTGCCGCGCCCCAGCCACCATGGCCATCTCCATGGTTTTGTTGTTGCTGCAGACAGGCTGCACGGGCACCCCGTTCGGTGACGGATTGAGTCGCAGTTTCCCGTCCCCGGGATCTGCTGACCAACCCTCTCCTCAACAGGGGGGTACCGGTCCGGAGTCTCAGACAAATCCGCCGCCAACCTTGATAGGACCCCTGCCAACACCGGTTGGTCTGACGCCGCCCGGCGGCCAACCCTCGGCCAGCGGGCCGGCCGCTCCAGCTAAGCAATCCTCTCCGGCCTCAGGTGCCACCAAGACCGCCGCCGGTCCCCCGACCGCCGCCGGCACCCCGGCCATGGCGCCAGGCGCGTCCCAGGTCCGCAAGAGCGCTCCGGCCGTCAATCCCCTGCCCTATCGCGTCACAATTCGCCTGCCCGATGCTGATCCTTCTGCACCGGCCGAGGCTGTCACCAAGGCCCTCCGCGCCACCGGGGTGGCCTTCGAAGTTGAAACAATCGAGCGCATAACCACCCCCGGCTCAGCGCCCCTGGCGACTCCTGCCCCCAGCCCGGCCCCTGCCGCTGAATCCGCTGCTCCGGCTCCTACGACCCGGCCTGCCCCGCCCCCCCGCTGAGGCTGTTTTTTCTTGGTTCCCAACTCCTCGCGTCAGCTCACGGCCCGGGCGGCCCGCCAGATGATGGACACCGCCTATTTGGCGGCGGCCACTGCCCTGTTGTGGGTGGCGCTGTACTACCTGCCTGTGGGCGGTCCCCTATTTCGTCTCGCCTTGCCCCTGCCCCTGGCCCTGCTCCAGCTGCGCCACGGCTGGCGATGTGCCTGGGAAGGAGTGGCCGTCAGTGCATTGCTCCTGGTGGCCCTTATGGGGCCGATTCGCGGTCCGTTGATGCTGTTCCCCTTCGGCCTGCTGGCCCTTTGGCTGGGCTGGGGTTGGCGGACGCGAAAGAGTTGGTGGTTGACCCTGGCCCTTGGGGCCATCATCGGCGCCCTGGGTTTTCTGGTGAGGGTGTCGGTGCTTTCGGTGCTGGTTGGTGAGAATCTCTGGGTGCTGATTACTACCGCCGCCGCCTCCTTGCTGGAGCGGTTGCCGTTGCCGGGCCTCGCCGCAGGCTTCGACATCACCCAGGTGCAGCTGGCGGCCCTGCTGCTGGTTCTGTTTCAGAATCTATTGATGGTTGTGTGTCTCCATGCTGTCGCATATTGGATTTTCCCGCGGCTGGGCTCCCCCATCAGCGAACCTCCCGAGGCCTTGAGGGCCCTGGTGTCCCTCGATCCCCTATGAGTGAATTGCGTCGCCTTTGGGGCGACCCAGACCAGGCGTCCCGGTGGCAGGCCGCCTGGTGCTCTGCTGCCGATGAGATTCAGGTGGTTGTGCTGCTGGCGGCAACTGCCACCGCGGCGATTCCCGGCATCTCGGCGGCTGGGGCCACTCCGGAGAGCCGTCGCCTCACTGCGGCGGCAGATGCCGAACTCCTGGTTCTTGGGCCAGGGCGCCATCGGCCCCATGGCCTACCGCCTTTGCCTGCGGGAGTCTCCCCGGCCTTGATTTCGCAAGTGGTGGTGGACACCTTGGGTTGGCATCCCTTGGTGGTGGATCTCGGTTGTGCCCTGGCGCCGTCCGTGCCCCACCTGCGACTTCCGGGTTCCCTGGGGGCGGGACCGGCCCGTTGCCTCACCAGTGGTAGGGCCATGCATTGGGCCACGGTGGCCGGCCTGCTCGCCCTTGGGCGACGCTGGGGGGTGGGTCTGGGCAAGGCCCGGCTGCGGCCCTTGCTGCTGGCCGAATGTGTGCCCGGGGGTACCACAACGGCCCAGGCGGTGCTCTCCGGTCTTGGCTTAGCGGTGGAAGGATTGGTGGGTAGCAGCCTGCGCGACCCCGATCTTTCGCTCAAGGCCCAATTGGTGCGCCAAGGTCTGGCGGCGGCCGGCCTTGGCTTGCCCAGCAGCGAGGGGGAAGGGCCTCCGCCCGACGCTGATCCCCTGGATGTGGTCGCCGCCGTTGGCGATCCGATGCAACCTGTGGCTGCTGGTTTGGTCTTGGCGGCGGCGGCCCAAGGGGTGCCGGTGCTGTTGGCCGGTGGAAGCCAGATGGCTGCGGTGTTGGCCCTGGCCCTGGCCCTGGCCCCCGCTTCTCTGCGGGCGGGCTTGGCGGCCCAGGTGGCCATCGGCACCACCGCTTGGGTCGCCAATGACCCCAGCAGCAATCTGGGGGGCTTGCTGCAAACCCTGGAGCGCCGTTGGGGAGTCACTCCCCTGGGGTTGGTGGCCGATCTGCGCTTCCATGCACCCCAGCACCCCGCCCTGCTCGATTACGAGAGGGGCTTTGTCAAAGAGGGCGTGGGTGCCGGAGGACTAGCCCTAGCTTGGCAGTTGAGTGGTCGCCAACCGCAGGCCCTGGCCTGGGCCTGCGACCGCGCCTGTCATCTCCTGCTGGCCGAAAGGGACCTGGGAGCCTTTACGGTCCGGCCATGAATTCGCCCGTTTTTCCCCGACGTCAGGTGCTGCGCTTCGGTGCGGCGTTAAGCCTGGGCTGGCTGGCCGGTTGTCGCCAGAGCAGGGCCGAACTGGTGGCCCACCGGGGCGATTTGCCCAAGGCCTGGGCGGCTGAGTTGCCAGCCCCTTGGCAGGCACGCTGGCTGGAAGATCCGGCCGCTGTCGTGGCTGGCGCTAGCCAGTCCCCAGCCCCTGGCCTGGTCCAGTGCCTTGATGGCTGGGCCACCACGGTGCCTGCCAACAGATTGCAACCCTTCGGGGCACCGGCGCTGCTGAAGCGGCTGGAGGCTGGCGCCCAGCCCGTCAGTCGCCTATTTGCCCCAGCGGGTTCAGCCGCCTTGGCCTTCCCATGGGCCTGCAGTCCCTGGGTGTTGTTGCTGCGACGCAGGGATGACCTGGTGCCCCAGGCGACTGAGGATTGGGATGTGCTGCTCGATCCCAGCCTGAAAGGTGGTGTGGTGCTGCCCTCAAGCCCCCGGGTGGTAATCGATCTCGTCCAGGGCGATCCCGCCAGGCTGCGCCGTCTCAGGGCCCAGGCCCTGGCCTATGACGACCGCGATGGGCTCAATTTGTTGCTCACCGGCGAGGCGGAGGCTGCGGTGCTGCCGCGCCATCGGGTAGTGCCCCTGTTGCGCAGGGATCCCCGCCTGCGGGCCCTGTTGCCAGCCACGGGGTCGCCCCTGAGCTGGAATCTCCTGCTGCGTCCCGTTTCAGAACAGCCGGAGCCGCCCCTGGACTGGTTGGGGGCAATCCTGGAACCCCCGCTTCTGCCCCTGCTGCTGGCCGCCGGTTGGGTTCCCCCCCTGCCCCGCGGGCAGCTAGAGGACCGTTTGAAGACGTTTCCTGCGTCGATGGCCCATCTGCTCTTGCCACCTCCGGCGGTCTGGGAACGGTGTCGCTCTTTGCCACCCCTGACTCCCCAACAGCAGGAATCCCTGCAGGATCTCTGGTGGGAGACGACCCCCGATCTTGGCCCCGGAAAGGCGCCTTAACCCCACAACCGGCGGCGGGGGGCAGCGGAGAGGCGACGGTGGGTGTCGGCCAACAGGTCCGGGATGGGCAGAGCGTGGGGGCAGCGGGGCAGGCAGGCTCCGCAGCGCTGGCAGGCCTCGGCATTTACCTGTTCCCACCAGGGCCCGGCCCGGCCGATGAGGTTGTAGCGCTCCGTGGCGAAGGCCTCCATGCCATGGCCCAGCGCCATCTGCCTCAGCCGCAACAAAGCCGGGATCGGCACCTGTTGGGGGCAGGGAAGACAGGCACGACACTGGCCGCACCATTCTTTGCCCAGCCGTTCCCGCCCAGCCATCTGGAGCTGCTCGATGGCCTGCCTCTCTTGGTCGCTCAAGGGCCCTGCGGCATCGCCCAGTTGCTGGGCCCAGTTGAGATCGGCTGGGCACGTGGCCCCAAGCGTCAGGGTGCTGATGCCCTGGCTCAGCAGAAAGCGGTAGGCGAGTTGCAAGGGTGGGAAGGGGGCGCTGTCCGCCACCAGGAGGGGGGGCGGATCCTGCAGCCGGCCCCCTTTGTCCGCAGGTGAGATGGCCATCACACCCATTCCTTGGGCCAGGGCCCTCTGGGCCAGAGGTAGGCGTTCCTGATCGAACAGATGCAGATGCAAGCTGCAAAAGCGGAAGCGGCCACTCTCCAGGGCACGTTCAATCAGATCGTTGTCCCCATGGCTACTGAAGCCCACTTGCCCCACCAGACCTTCCGCCAGCAGGGTCTCCAGCAGTTCCGAGCCGGGACCCTGGAGAACCCATGCCAGTTGCTCAGGGGTGTTCAGACCATGCACAGCCAGATTGTCCATGGCGGCGACCCCCAGGCGTTGGAGGCTGGCTTGCACCGCCTGCCGACCCTCCTGGACGGTGCCCCCTGGCAGCAACTTGCTTGTTAACACAAGCTCTTGGCGCTCCATGGGCCCCTGTTCGCTCAAATGGTGTAAGGCCTGGCCCAAAAAGGTTTCCGCCGGCCCATAGGCCGGTGCCGTCTCCAGATGGTTGATGCCGGCTTCGAGGGCGGCCCAGACCACTGCCTGCATCTGGGCGAGGGAATCCACCGCTCGCATCGTGCCGAGGGTGAACAGGGAAACCGATGGACCCTGGCCAAAGGGTCTGCGGGCGATCCCCCTGGGTGAGTTCGCTGGCTCCTCCTGGCACTCTCCGCTGGATTCAGGGGCTGCCGGCATCGGAGGGGAGGTCGGCTTCAGGGTCTTCCTCGCTGGCCGCTGATTCGGACGTTGCAGGATCGTCCTTACTGGTCTGGCGCAGGTGTCTGATCAGGGCTGCGGGAGTGGTGTTATCCAGAAAACGTCTGAAATCCTCCTGATCCACCGCATCGGCCTCGGCATCTACTGGAATCGAGGCATCCACAACCACCTCCTCCAGCATCCAGATGCTGCTACCGGTGCGCAGGGCTAGGGCAATGGCGTCACTGGGACGGGCATCAAGTTCCAGGGCCTCTTCAGTGGCATTGGTCAGTTTGAGCACGGCCCTGAAGGTGTTGTCCTCAATGGCATGGATGATCACCCGATCAAGGGCTAGGCCGCCTGCTGCCATCAATTGGGCCATGAGGTCATGGCTGAGGGGACGGGGCGAACGTTCCCGGTTGATGCCTGCCAAAATGTTCTGGGCCTGGGCCTGGTCGATCCAGATGGGGACCTGGCGGCGGCCGGAGGGGTCCCGCAGCAGCACAATCGGACTGCGGCTGGCCGCATCAAGGGCAATCCCCGCCACGCTCATCTCGACCATGGTTGCCTCAGAGACTTCCCCAGCTTCCGCCCGTTACTTGATTATGACCAGCAGTCAGCTGACTTGAGATGTTCACCGGATTGGTGCGAACCATGGGCCGTCTGCAGCGATGGCGTTCCGGGGTCTGGGTCAGGGGTGATCTGGAGGCCCTTGGTCCGCTTGCGTTGGGTGACAGCATCGCCGTGGATGGGGTGTGTCTGACAGTTTCCAGGCTGGTGGGTGATGGCTTTCAGGCCGACGTCAGCGAAGAGACCCTGGCGCGCACCACCTTGGGCCCCAAGGCGGATGGGGGGGACTGGGTCAACCTAGAACCGGCTTTGCGCCTCTCTGACCGGTTGGGAGGTCACTTGGTGAGCGGCCACATCGATGGCCAGGGCGAGATCCTGGGGATTGAGCGCCAGCCAGCGTCCTGGCGGCTGGAGATGGGTTGTAATCCCCAACAGGGCCGCTATCTCTGTGAGAAAGCCAGCATTGCCCTAGATGGCATCAGCCTGACCCTGGCAGGCTGCGACAACGATGGCCATCGTTTCTGGATCGCCGTCATCCCCCAAACATGGATCACCACTACCCTTCAGTACAGGCAGGTGGGCGATCTGTTGAATTTGGAAATTGATCTGTTTGCGAAATACACCGAACGCTTGCTCTATTCCCACGGCCAAGACGACCGACCCAAATCCCCTGGGCCCAAGCCAGGCCCAGAAGGGGGAGCTTTACCGTCCCACCCCATCAGCGCCGCCTGGCTTCGTTCCCAAGGTTGGTGAGAGTGGGGAGTCGGATGGGATTTGCCGCTGCAATTAGGGCTGCTTCAACTGGTTTGTCCTTGCACTTCCACGGGAAGCAGCCAGATGGAGCCGGTTTCTCGATGCAGCTCAATGCGGAACTCCTGGCCGGGTTCAAGGCCCATGCGTCTGGTGTAGGCCTGGCCAATCAGCAGGTTGCCATTGCCGTGGACCCGGGTGCGAAATTCAGCTTGACGGCCGCGGCTGAGGCTTGAGTTGCTGCTGGCTGAGGGCAGGGAGTACCCCTTGGCTGCCACCAGGGCCCGGTAAAAACTCTTTTTGAGCACGCGGCCACTGGGGCCGACATAGCCACAGCCCCGGGCGATCTGATCTTCTGGCCGGTTCCCCAGAGAGCGGGCCTTGTCTAAAAGCGCTTTGCCTTCAAGGGGGCTGGTGGCTGGGGATGGAAGAGTTTCGGCACCAGCTGTTGCCCTTAAGAGAGTCATAGGGCACCTGCCCAGAGAATTCTGTTCTGATTCTGCCGAGCACAAGGCCGGCTTTGCAAGGGTTTCCAAGCAAAGAGCAACAAGCCAAGGCAGGGTTGACCAGGGTCGTCGTTATTTCTCAGGTGGGATCTAAGTTGGAATGAGAGTTTTCACATAATATTCCAAGGTCCTTGAGACTAATTGTGTTGAGACACTGATCTTGCTTGATCCCGCTAGGGTCTTAGCAAGCCTGAGTGCATTTCAGGATCTGGAATGGAGAGTGGCCAAAATGATTACCCCCGACGCTACTGACTTCCTGCCAGGTTCTGCGGATGTGAATCCTGTTGGA
>CANGZM010000018.1 GCA_947458155.1 Synechococcaceae cyanobacterium
CTTGGCGCGAATAGAATCTGCTTTTTGTGATTCTACAACTGGAAGAAGAGCATTTTTTCTGGCTAGAATTGATTGAACAATGGGGGAGTCTTCTTTGTAGGTTGCTCGAGCTTGGGCGAGTTGCGTCTCAAACTCATTAAGCTGGTCTGAAGGTGTTTTGACATTATCTAAATTGCCGTCTGTTTTCTCTTGTCTGCCTGGAATAAGTGCGCTACTTTCTCCTAATTGACTAATGGCCGATGGGGCACCACTTGGAGTAAAGGTTAGTTGGCCTGAGTTGACAGAATTGAGTTCACTTTCTAGTTGGGCCTGCTCAAGTTGTAGTATTTGCCACTGACTGGCGAGGTCATTACGGCGTGTCTCAATTGTGGAGACCATGGCAAGTGGATCCATCATCTTATTGGTTTCACGGAAGCGGCTTAGCTTGTTTTCCAGTGTGGTTACTTCCCGTAAAATTGCGGGAGCTTGCTGGTCAAGATATTTAACTCCTGAGTTAAGAGTTGCTTGTCGCTGGGAAAGAGAAAAGGCAACATAGTCGTTGGCCAATGCAGAAAGCACAGCTTTGCCTTTTGTCGGATCTGGCCAGCGCAGATCAACTTGAATTACGTTTTGAACGCCTGCCGTATCCATGCTTAGATTTTTAATAATCTCTTCGTTTGGCAAACCAAGTCTAGTTGCGACAGGGCTTGTTAAATAGGGGCTGCGTAAAAGTACCATCAAGCTTGGCACGTCAATTTTTTGCTTATATCTTGCAACTGCTTCTAATTTGCCTCCGTCTCCTGCTACTGGCGAACCACTTTCGTCAAATGGGCTGCTTATTTGCAGCATGAATGATCCTTGGTAAACAGGGCTGAATATGCGTTCTCGAATTGTATTAAGAGCTAGGGCGCCAGAGACAAGTGCAGAAGTGAAAAGAAAAAGAGTTTGTCTGCGCTTGATAGTGCGCAGCAAAGTTTTGATTCCGCTTTCTTTGATTTCGCCAGAGAATGGCGATAGGGCTTGATGGCCTTGCTCCGCAGGTCGGCTTTCCATGTCTGGGGTACCCAGAGGAACAAGTCCACCTAACGTTGGGTCACCCCCGGGTGCAGGAAGCAGGGGCGCACCGGCTCGGGTCACGGCAGATCATCTCAGATCTGACTATTGTAGGACCAATTCAGAGCCTGATGGCTTCGTTGCTGACCGGTTTTGCTTTCGGGCCTAGGGCTCACCAGTCTGTATCGGTTAAGGTTCCTCCACGAACTTGCGCTTTTCGTGCGGAATTCCAGTCTTGACAACCAGTTTCAGATCCCCTTCCCCGGCCTTCTTTGGCCTCGGCAGCAGGACTTGAGGCGTTTGGCGGCCCTTTCTGCGACCGCATCCCTTGTGGCCTCACCCGTCGGGCTTTTAGCGGCTCCATTGGCAGGATCATTGGCTGCTGCAGATCCAGGCAACCCGAGCTCGCGTGTTCAAATCAAGCAAGCTCCGATCCCCAAGTCATCAATGCCTGTTTTGTTGGATCTAAACCAGTCTCCTGGGCCGATTCCCATTGTTGAAAGATCGCTTTCGCTTACGGAACTTTACAGTGATCTTTATACTCTAGGTCCAGGTGATGGATTACAGCTAACTTTTTTGGATCCGGAAGCCAAGTCCCTCAACGGAGCCTTTGGTATCTTGGCTGACGGTACGACAACACTACCGCTAGTTGGTTCTGTACAACTGATTGGCCTCACCATCGGTCAGGCAACACGTTGGTTGACCTCTCTGTACGCCAAACAGCTGGTACGTCCTCAGTTAACTCTAACTCTTACAACTCCCAGACCAGTCAAAGTTACCATTGTGGGGGAGGTGACCCGTCCCGGTCTTTACCCTCTTGGTTCTTTCTCCAATCCTGTAGAGGCCATTCAAACCGCAGGTGGTGTGACGGTTAATGCTGATGTTCGCAACATTCTTTTGCGGCGACTAGCTGGTAAAGCGGGGGCTCAAAAGGAAACAACTTTAAATCTTGCAGACCTTTTTGCCAATGGCAATCAACTGCAAAATCCTGTGTTGTTCGATGGAGACACTATTGTTGTATCTCGCGCCATACAGCCAATTCCTGAGGAAGTCTTGGCGATTGGCCAAACCAATCTGGCTCCCCCCACCATCAGTGTGACCGTGATTGGTGAGGTTAAGGCACCTGGAACCGTCGCACTGCCTGCTAACACCCCACTCGTTGAAGCCATATTCAGATCAGGAGGATTGATTCGACGTCGCGCTAAGAAGAATCATATTGAACTAGTGCGCTTCAACCGTAACGGCACCACGACTCGCCAGATTTTTTCTTATAAGGATGATCTATCTGTTTCTAACTTGACTAACCCACCCTTACGGAATGGTGACACAATAATTGTTCGCAGCAACCTTTATGGTAAGGCTCTCACGTTTCTGAATGACCTTGCCGAGCCGTTAGGAGCACTTAACAGTATATTGAATTATGCAAACTATTGGAACTATTGGAATAACAATAATGGCCGCTAACCTTTCGTTTAGACTTTCACCTTCTTTTTAGTTTCCATGGAACGCAACCGCCAACCCGTTAAGACCAGTGCCGTGGCTTGGGCCCTGCTAAGCCAATCCCTTTGGCTGCCCCTCGTAGGGATCGATATTCACGATCGCTGGCAAGCGGAGTCACGTCGTTCCCGTCCCCTCGTGCTTCCCCAGGCCGAGTTGGCGGCGTCCCTGCCCCCCTCTCCTTTGCTTAATCCTTCCGATCTGGCTCCCCTCTCATCGGATCCCCGATCCAAAATTTCTGCCCGTGGATTTCTGCTTGGGGCTTCCTCTCCAGCAGCCCATGCCCAGGTGGGCCATATTCTCGATAGGGATGATGAGTCTGTTCAAGCGGGCCAAGACGCGATGACCAGGCGACCGTTCAAGGTCGCTTTGCAATCCTTCCCCTCGACTTCAGGTGGGTCTCGCTCTTCAGCTAACGGTCACCTCGCTAGTGCCTCCGGCTACGACCTGTTGCAGCGTTCGTTTACACCTGCAGAGCTATTGGGAGGATCTTTGACCTTGCAGGAATTGCAGGCCGAGCCGATCCCGGCGGTCGCCCTTTCCGAACGGGCTCGTCTGGCCCGTTCTTCGGACCCGCTCGCTCCCCTGCCCCAGGCCTGGCGTGAACCGATGCGTCGCGCTCTCAATGCCATCAATATCCCCTCGCCCCTGCAACCCCCCGCCCAGCTGGAGGCTGCCCGAGTGGTCCACGTGCCTTCGATGAAGGTCTCTCGTGCCATTGCAGTGCCTTTGGCGCTGCAGTCAGACGGCAGCGTTGACCTGCTTTCAAAACCGGAAGACCCGGCGGTCTTGGAGGCGATTCGTGGCTGGAGTGGCCGTCAGGATCCCCCCGCCTTGGGTCGTGTGGCTCCCGCCATCGTGCATGTTGAACCCCTCAAGGAGCTCCCACCGCTGAGATCGACGACTGGAAAGGCCCAGCCTGCGGCCCAAGCTTCAGGCCCTATTTTGTCGACCTACCCTGCGCCTGCTGCCCTTATCCCGCCACTACCTGCGGTTGCGCCCACTCCGAAGTCTTCAGCTCCTGCTTCTTCACCCGTTGTCCCTCCAGTCTCTGAAGTCCGTGGGGAGATCCTTACTCCCCAACTGCCAGAGGCGTCGGCAGCCCCTAGTGAGGCCCCGCAATCCATAGCCCCTTCAGCTCTCCCTCCGGCTGTTGTGGCTCCAGCACCTGAGGTGGCTCCGGCCACGACCCCCAGTCTCCCCCAGGCCGCATCCCCGGAATCTTCTACTCTCCAGCCTGCTTCGTGATGTTCCTCTCTCCTGTTGCCAGGTTGACTGTGGCCGTTACTGTTGTCTTGGCGGCGATCCCTCGGGTTTTAGCCCAGGGCCTCGAACCCCTGGCACCTTGGCGCCAGGTTGCCCCCCAGGCCCCTGCAGCCGCCTGGACCTCCCTTTCTGATCGCCGTGCCAGTCCCTTGGCCTGGCGGCCGGTGTCTCGGTATGAAGTACTGCCGCCAGCCCAGCAACCTGAAGTGGCTGCTGAAACAGCCAGGCCAGTGGTCGACCCCGCAACGCTACCTGGTCCGATTTTTGGCATTGGCACCGGTTACCACGGTTTTGCTGGTGATCGCCCCAGTCCTGTGCTGACCGGGCGCCTTGGCTACGCTTTCGGTGAAGAATTCGGGGTTTCCCTACGGCCAACGTATATTTTCTTGAACAGGGACCTGCAGGGCGTTGATAACAGTGACGGAGCCTTTCAGATGCCCCTCACGCTTGATTTGTTCCCTCGCGCGATGCTTTCTCCATATTTCGGTGCTGGCATTGCCACTAATACTGATACAAATAACACAACCGATGCCATGCTTACGGGTGGTATTGATCTGAATCTAGTGCGCCATTTGACCCTGGGTTTAAATGTAAATTATATTTTCCAGTCCGCGCTTAACGACACTGACTGGGCAGCCATGGCATTGCTTTATTTTCGCTTTTAAATATACTTGCGTATTTTTTAATTCTGATCTCTTATTGCTCTGGCCTATGTTTAGGCTTCGGCCACGCCCTCAATGGCAGTTGCAATTTGATCCCGTTGCTCGGCGTCATAGCCCCATCGCTCCAGAAAATCTACGTCTTGCCCTTCGCCCCGGGTGCCTGCCAGCAGTGATTCGAGTCGCAGCTTGACCAGATTGGGTTCCAGTAAGCGCAGCAAGGCGCGGCTGCGCTTACTGACTCGTTGGGAGGCCTGGGCTGACACCCCGTCTTGGTTGCGCGCATGATGCACGGCCATTGCTGTGCCCATGGCCAGATTCCTGGCTGTGAGATCGACAACCCCCTCTCCCGCAAGACGCAGGCACTGGATCAGGGCCTCGGGCATGCGGTCCATCAAGGGCCCTTCCCCTGCCATCGCCACCACAAAGAAACCCCTCGCCCCATCGCGGCTCGCCACCAAATCGCCGACCCGCTCGGCCAAAACCTCATCGCTCAACTCATCCTGTTCCCATTCCTCCAGCCACTGGCTGGCTAGAGCCATGGCTTCTTGAAAGCCGATGGGCTTGCCAAGGGGATGGTCTCCATGGCTGGGGTCGCTGCTCAGGGGGTTATTCATGGGCTGCCAGAGAAGGGCTGGTCGGGACGGCAGCCCTTGGGGCTGTCAATGTTGAGGATATGGATTCCACCCTCCCTGTTGCCAGCTCCAACGAATTCCGTTCTGGGTTCGTGGCCCTGATCGGAAGGCCGAACGTGGGCAAATCCACCCTGCTCAATCAGCTGGTCGGTTCCAAGGTGGCAATCACCTCCCCTGTGGCCCAGACCACCCGCCATCGGTTGCGGGGCATCCTCACCACCCCTGGGGCCCAGATTGTCCTTCTGGATACGCCTGGGATCCACAAGCCTCACCACCTACTGGGGGAGCGTTTGGTTCGCAGTGCCCGCACGGCCATTGGCGAGGTGGATCTTGTGTTGTTGTTGTTGGATGGTTCCCAGCCCCCAGGCGGTGGGGATGCCTTCATTGTCGATCTCCTGCGCCAAGGTGGCTTGCCAGTTCAGGTCGCCCTCAACAAGAGCGATCAGCTCGATCCAGATCGGCGCCTGGCCGTTGCCAGCGAATATCGGCAGTTGCTTGCTGGCCCTATCGCCGCACCGATGGAGGGAACCGATCCCCGCCAACCCTGGCCTTTGCACTTTTGTAGTGCTCTCACGGGCGAGGGGACCGATGCGCTCGTTAAGGCCCTGAGCCTGGCTTTGCCCCTGGGGCCCCACCTTTATCCGGCCGATGCCGTGACGGATCAGCCCGAGCAGCTCTTACTCGAGGAGTTGATCCGGGAGCAGGTGTTGCACCATACCCGTGAGGAAGTGCCCCATTCAGTGGCCGTCAGGGTGGAACGGATGGTGGAGGACGGATCCAGGCTGGCCGTGCTGGCCACCGTTGTGGTGGAACGCAGTAGCCAGAAGGCCATCGTGATCGGCAAGGGAGGGCAGATGCTGCGTCGCATCGGTGAGGGGGCCCGACTGTCGATGCAGAAGCTGTTGAATGGGCCTGTGTATCTTGAGCTCTTCGTCAAGGTGGTGCCCCATTGGCGGCGCAGTGCCACCCGGCTGGCAGAACTCGGCTACAACACCGACTGAGAAGATGGTTGCGGCCGATCCTTCCCCTGGCCCTTGAGTCCCTTGAGTGATTTTCCGCCCTCCACCATTGAGGCGTTCCTGAGTTCCTGCGCGGGTGAGTGGATTGCCCTGCGCAGTCAGTTCGCACCCATCAACCCCAGCCAGGAGGATGAGGCTTGGCACGATTCCGAGCGAGGTGAGATCAAAGTCGACTATCTTGAGTCTGCGACTAGTGAGTCCCCAGGAGGCATGAGGGTCACAGCACCCGGGGGAAATGTCACCACTTTGACCTTCTTGGCTGATGGCCGGGCCCTGATTGTCTCCTCCGCCCAGGAGACTGCCTCAGGCACTTGGCAATTTTGGCCTGACGGCATTCTGGAACTGGGCTGTCCCTCAGAGGAAGGTAAGGTCAGCGAGCGGATCTGGTTTGCCAAGCCCAATCTGCGCCTGCGAAGCAGTCTGGCCCATCGGGCGGATGGGGAACCAGGCCGGGCCAGCTTCAGTACGGAGATTCGCCGCGTCAGTCGGCCGCCTGCCGAGGCCACGTAATGGTGATGCGGTGATGCGGCTGGATGTCGTCAGTCTCTTACCGGAGGCTTTCCAGCCCCTTCGGGAGCTTGGGGTGATTGGCCGTGCCTTCACTGCCGGCATCGCTGAACTCCACACCCATAACCCCCGTGATTACGCCACGGATCGCTATCGCAAGGTCGATGATCTGCCCTACGGGGGCGGAGTGGGCATGGTGCTCAAGCCCGAGCCGGTTTTTGCTGCCTTTGAGGCGATTCCAGTGCGGATGCGCCGCCGTGTCTTACTGATGAGTCCCCAGGGTCAGCCCTTGGGGCAGGCAGATCTGCTGCGATGGGCCGAGAACTACGACCAGTTGGTGTTGCTCTGTGGCCATTACGAAGGCTTTGACGAGCGCATTCGGGGCCTTGCAGATGAGGAGGTCTCGCTGGGTGATTTTGTCCTGACCGGGGGTGAATTGCCTGCCATGACGGTGATCAATGGTGTTGTTCGCCAGTTGCCGGGCACGCTGGGCAAAGCGGCTTCGTTGCAGCAGGAGAGCCATCGCGATGGTTTGCTGGAACATCCCCAATACACCCGCCCCGCCTTGTTTCGGGGCCAAGAAGTGCCCGAAGTTCTCCGCAGTGGCGATCATGGGGCCATTGAACGATGGCGCCAGCAGCAGAGCCAGGAGCGTACCCGTCTGCGTCGCCCCGACCTCTACGCCCGCTGGCTGGAGGGGGGCGCTGCCGAAGAGCCGGCCCGCCTGGAAGACTGGGCGTTGTCGATTGCTTCCACAGGAATAACCATGGATCTGCGGATTGGCAACGGCTATGACATTCATCGCTTGGTGCAGGGTCGTCCCTTGATCCTCGGTGGCGTCCGCTTGGAGCATCCCGACGGACTTGGGCTCGATGGCCATAGCGATGCGGATGTCCTGGTGCATGCCTTGATGGATGCCCTGCTTGGGGCCCTTTCCCTCGGGGACATCGGTCGCCATTTCCCACCGGAAGACAGCCGTTGGCAAGGGGCCGATAGCCTTGAACTGCTGCATAAAGTGGTGGCTCTGGTGGCGGAGCGGGGTTGGCGCGTGGTGAATGTTGATGCGGTTGTGATTGCCGAACGACCCCGACTCAAGCCCCACATCGACACCATGCGGGCGGCTATCGCGGCGGGTCTTGGGGTTGATCCGGAGCAGGTAGGGGTGAAGGCCACAACGAATGAGGGATTGGGACCTGAGGGGCGCGAAGAGGGTTTGGCTTGTCACGCCGTGGCTTTATTGGCCAGGAACTGAGCGATGGCTTTTCCCCCGGGTTCTGGTGATTACGATCTAGATCTAGATCGCCGCCGCCGTCTGGGTTTGGTGGAGGCTGTGTGGGGCGAACACAAGAGCCCCTCGCAGATCGCCTCGATCATCAAGGCGATGCGGGCCGCTGACGAGCTTGTTTTGGTAACCCGGGTCTCCGAAGAGCAGGTTGCAGAGGTATTGACCTTGCTGGGGCCGGAAGGGGATGTTCTTGAGGGGGTATGGCATCACCAGCAGGCCCGTTGTCTGACCCTTCCAGCTCTGCCGGTTCCTGACCCTGGCCTGGGGGCCGTGGCGATTTTGGGAGCAGGCAGCAGTGATCTAGCCGTGGCTTCAGAAGCCCATCTCGCCCTGGCCTGCCACGGGGTAGCCAGTGATTTGATTTTGGACGTGGGAGTGGCAGGCTTGCATCGCTTGCTCACTCGTCTTGATGAATTGGTGCGTTACCGCATATTGATCGTTTGTGCCGGCATGGAGGGGGCATTGCCGACCGTGGTGGCGGGTTTGCTGCCCCAGCCGGTGATCGGCGTGCCCGTGTCGGTGGGCTATGGCGTCAGCAAGGGTGGGCGGGCCGCCCTGCAGGGCATGCTTGCCAGTTGTGCCCCAGGCCTGACGGTGGTGAACATTGATAATGGTTATGGGGCCGCGATGGCGGCCCTCAGGATTCTTCAGGCCCCCAGGGGGGATGGGGGCTAAAGGCAGCCCAAATCGGGCAAATTCAGATCTACGGCAACTCAGAGGTGTTGCATTTGCGGATAGGCGGTCAGGAGATCCTCCTGGCTCAGCACTTCACCCCGACCTTCGGGCTGCCAGATGACCTCAAGGGCAAGGAGATCTTCCGAGCGCACCGAACCGAGACGCTGGAGCGATTCACGCAGATCTTCAGCCGTGCCGGTGCCTTTTAGATCCAGTTTGGATCGGCTAGCCACGAGCAGCGTCACAGCGATGAAATCACTGGTGGCATCGCTCTGGCCTGCGACCCCTGTGGTGGTTTCATTGTGGCGGCGGCCTGAGACATTAGCCGTCAGTTCCCGTTCCAGTTTGCTGCGCTCCTGCATAGAGAGACGGTTGAAGGTGGCTTCTGCGGAAGTAAACGGGATCTGGCCGACTTCGGAGTTGGCATAAACCCAGAGTTCGGGGTTACGCAACAACGAAAGGGTGGTCTCCTGGAGAACCCGCTGCAGACCGCTGCTGGTGGTCGTATCGGCGGTTTCAGCCATGCGCCGTAAATCGGTTTGCAGCACCTTGGCAGAGGCCAGCAGGCCCACCTGGACTTCAGCCACGGAGACACCGCTAGAAGCCAGGCTGTCCTGGCCATCACGGCCGGGCAGGCTGGCCGTGCCTCCACCACCCCGAAGGGAGCTGAGCATCAATCCAACTACGGCCATCAGCACCAGGAAGGCGAGCAGACCGCTGCCACCGAAGCCGAAGATCGGCACAACAAATGGAGCGCTGAAACCACCGCCGTAATAACCACCACCGCCGTAGTAACCACCACCGCCGCCGTAGTAGCCGCCTCGGGGGTAGTACGTGCCGCGGGGATAGCCGCCACCAGAGCCGCCGGAACGGCCGCCATAACTTCGCGGCGCTGACGGAGCCGATCGGAAGCTGCCGCCCCCAATGCGTCCGCCGCTGGCCGCAAGACTGGCAGCGGGATGGGCAAGCAGCAAGGTGGTCACCAGCATTGGCACCACCATCAGGCCGGCAAGGCGCCGCAGCAATCGGGGACCCATAGGAGTTGTAGAGGTTGAACCGAAATCTAGATACCACCCCCCACGATAGTGACCACCTCCAGCACATCGGATTCCACAACCTCTTGCCCAGGCCAGTGGCCCCGCGCCAGGATCGCGCCATTGAATTCGACGACCACCAGCTCGGGCCGGTAGCCGAGGCTTGTGAGCAGGCTCTGCAGGGACTGGCCTGAGGCACATCGGCGCTGTTCACCGTTCACCTGCACGGTGATGGCCGTTTTTCCCAGCTCTGGGCGTAAAGGCTCTGGGGGGTCAGGGGGGCTCAAGGCTGGTTCGCGAGTTGGTCAAGCAACGTTTTGGTGATCAAAGCGGGACTGGAGGCCTCGGTGAGAGCCCTGACGACAGCTACCCGGGTGGCACCGGCCGCCTGGACCTCGGCCAGGTTGTTGGTGTCGATGCCACCGATGGCGAAGAAGGGCACCGGACATTCTTGGGCCGCTGCGGCCACATAGGCCAGGCCCACCGGCTCTCGCCCCGGTTTTGTGGGGGTGGCTTGCACCGGCCCGACACCTACGTAGTCACAGCCATCAGCAACGGCCTGGCGCAGTTCGGCGATGGCGTGGGTGCTGCAGCCGATCAGTCGTTCGGGGCCCAACAATCGCCTGGCCATCGACACCGGCAGATCCCCCTGGCCGAGATGGACCCCATCGGCATCGACGGCCAGGGCGAGGTCGATGCGATCGTTGATCAAGAAAAGGGCGCCGTATTCCAGGCAGAGGCGGCGCAATTGACGGGCCTCTTCCAGGCGCTGTCGGTCGTCGCACTCGACCCCGTCCACAGTGGGCCCAGGCTTGGCTCGGTACTGCACCAGCCGGAGACCGGCCCGCAGGCATTGCTCCACGATTGGGGCCAGTTGGGGCACCGGCGAAGTCACCAGATAGAGCCGACATTGGGCCAGTCGGGCGCGGCGATTGTCCTGGTTCTGGGTGGCTCTCAGCAGGGCGACTTCGAGGTCGTAGAGGCTGTATCGGCAGGCGGCGGCGGCGACGGCCAGGTCGCCATCGACCAGTCGCCCGAATTCTTCGAGCACCCGCAGGGCTTCCTGGACTCGGGCGGCGTTGGCAGCGACTATCGCTGGGCCATCGCGGCGGCCGACCTGGGCTGGGTGCGCCAGGCCCGTGGCTGGGTCACCAGCAGCATCTCGGGCGAATTTGTAACGTTCGTCATGGAGTTGGCCTAGGTGCTGGCGCAGGTCCTTGCAGCGCCAGACAAGATCGGGTCGTTCCAGGGCAAAGCGGGCCCATTCCTCCATGACCCGCAACCCTTCTCGAGCGCGATCCAGGTTGGCGTCGATCAGGCGCTCAATCGGGGCCTGGTCTGCAGGGGGATGGGACATGGGCTGGAGAGGGCGCAAAAAAAGGGCTCCGATCCCAATCGGCGCAACTGGCTAGGCTGGCCATGAAGCGCTGAACCAGGATGGCCGTCGAGCCCGGACCACCCATCGATCCATCTATGGCCAGTGTCCAAGGAGCTGGGGCCAGTAGCACCTCGATGAATTCATCCTATGGGTTGGCCCCCGCTCCTGCTCCTCTGGATGCCACGGGGGGCGACAACCCTATGGGGGTTTTGATTTCAGGCATCCTGTTGCTCGGAGCCATCGCCCTGTTCATCGGTTGGGGACTCACCCACGCCTATTCGACCAGCTGAGGCCGCGGCGAAGATCTGGCGAGCCCGCTGGGCGTCCCTGGCTATCTGGCTGGTCAGGGCAGCCAGATCGGCAAATCGTTCTTGGCGGCGCAGCAGGCTGATTGGTTCGACCACCAGGCTGGCCTCCACCAGATCCAGCTGACGGTTGAGCAAGTGCACCTCCACGGCCGACGGGGCCGTGGGGTCGACGGTCGGTTGGGGGCCCAGGTTCATTACGGCGGCCATGGGGCCCTCCGTAACTCCCACCCTCCAGGCCAAAGCAGCGTAAACCCCTTCTAACGGCAAGAATTTGCGGCCATCCACCTGCAGATTGGCGGTGGGCCAGCCCAGTTGGCGCCCCAGACCCCGCCCCATCACAACCCGGCCCCGAAAGCGGTAGGGGCGATTGAGCAGTCGCCGGGCTTCCTTCAGATCCGCCATCGAGAGAGCTTGGCGGATGCGGCTACTGCTGATTCGTTTGGACTGGTCCCACAGCATGGGAACCACTTCCACGGCAATGCCGTGGCGCTCTCCCAGGCGGACAAGATCGTGGCAATCGCCGCTGCGTTTGGTCCCAAATCGGAAGTTTTCACCAACTGCGACCCGTCGGGCAGCGAGTTGCTGCCCCAACACTTCTTGCACAAAGGCTTCCGGGCTGAGGCTGGCCAGATCCAAGGTGAAGGGCACTAGGACCAGTTGGCGAATGCCTAGTGGTTCGAGCAGTTCGAGTTTTTCTTCTGGCAGGTCCAGCCGCAGCCGGGTTTCCCCATGGAGGACCTCGCGGGGGTGGGGCCAGAAACTCACCACCGTCGGCACCAGCGGTGCGGGACTGGGGCTGACGGCCGCGATTACCCGCCGGTGGCCGGCATGGAGGCCATCAAAGCTGCCCAGCGCAATCGCGGTGGGCCCTAGGGCCTCGGAGGGCGTGTGGAGGGGGATCACCACCGTTGCATCGGGATGGTCGAGCCTCGCTCTCGCCCCCATGATCTTCCCATGGCAAGTTTGGGAGATTGCCCTGGGGCTTTCATGGCCGATTCGGTTGAGTTGCAAACGATTTCCTTCGCCCTGCGCCGGGCCGGCTGGGTTCGCTTCTGGACCCAGCTGGTACTGGGTGTGGTGGTGATAGGCGTGCTGACGTTCAACAGCATCGGCAACCGTGTCGTCGCCAATGCCGATCGGGCCTTGGGCCTGGGTCCGGGACTCTCGTTATCCACCCTGTCGTTTCTCGTACTGCTTTGGAGTCTCTGGCAGGGCTGGTTGGTGGTCCGCTGCGGGCGGGCCTTGGCCAGTCCGGTGAAGCCCAGCAAGGGGGAGACCAGGCGGTTGATCAAACGGGTTTTGATCGCAGACCTGATCGGCCTCACCCTGGCGGCGGTTGGATACCAGGCCTTGGCTGGCAGCCTGTTCCTGCAAGCCTCTCTCCAGGCTCCGGGGCTGTTCGGACCCATGATGAACCCGGGGATGGGCCGGGGGGCAATCAGCACTTTCCCGATCACTTCGATCGAGATGCTCTCGGTGTTGAGTAACACCCAGGTGTTGTTCGCCCATCTGATTGGACTTGGCTTCAGCCTCTGGATGTTGCAGAGGATCCACCGTCGGGTTTGAGCGGTCCCAGAGCGCTAGCAGGGGGCAGGGAGCTGGCCTCCCCCCGCCAGAACAGCTCCGGTTGCAAAGGTGTCAAGGAGGCGCCGCCTGCGGCGATCCACGAGACGTCCGTGGGCCATTCTGCTGGGGCAGTTAGGCCTGCTTCACTGTCATCGACCACCTCACCGGCAAGCCAGTAATAGGTGCGACCCCGGGGATCCTGGCGCCTGTCAAATTGATCCACATAGCGCCGAACCGCAGTCCGGCACCAGCGCAGCGGACCCATCTCGGCGGCAGGCCGGGCAGGCACGTTGAGATTGAGCAGCAGGCCCGGCTGCCATCGGTGGTCCAGCATCGCTTCGGCCACATTGAGGGCAATCACGGCAGCGGCCTCGAAGTGGCGCCATTGGAAGTCCGCGCTGCTGACGGCCAGGGCACGGAAGCCTTCGATGGCCCCTTCCATGGCCGCCGAGACGGTGCCGGAATAGAGGACGTCGGTACCGAGGTTGGGGCCGTGGTTGATGCCCGAAAGCACTAGATCGGGGGGCTGGTCCATCAGGCTGAACAGGGCCAGCTTGACGCAGTCGGAGGGGGTGCCGCTGCAGGCCCAGGCTGTGACACCCTCAGCAAACAGCTCGTCGGCCCGCTCCGCACGGATGGGGGTCTGCAAGGTGAGGCCATGGCCCGTGGCGGACCGCTCCTGATCTGGGCAGACCACGGTGACCCGGTGACCGCGGCCCACGGCTTCGGCCGCCAGGGCCTGGATTCCCTTGGCGAAAACCCCGTCATCATTGCTGATCAAGATGCTTAAACCAGCCATGGTCGGGCCCGGAACTACCGCACCGTAGGTGGACCCCGCGGCTTCCTAATGTCAATTCCTCTGTCTTTTTAGCCGTGAGCGCCACCGTCAGCCTGCAGCAGCTCACCGACCAGTTGGCGGATCTGGAATCGGAATCAGTGCAGACGATCGATGCTGCCGCCACTGAGGCTGATCTTGAGGCACTACGTATCAGCCTGCTGGGCAAGAAGGGTCGCCTTTCGGCCGTTTTGGGCAGCATGGGACGGCTTGGGCCGCAAGAACGTCCCATGGTGGGACAGCGGGCCAATGACCTCAAGGAACGGGTTCAGGCCCAACTGGCGGCCCGCATGGACTGGCTCAAGTCGTCCGCCATGGCGGAGCGGCTGGAACGGGAAAGGCTGGATGTCACGGCTCCGCCTAGCTTCATTCCCCCCGGCCATCGCCATCCCCTGATCGCCACAACCGAGGAGATCCTCGATATCTTTGCGGGCCTTGGCTACCGCGTTTCCGAGGGGCCGGAGATCGAAAGTGATCACTACAACTTCACCGCCCTCAACATCCCGCCCAATCACCCGGCACGGGACATGCAGGACACCTTCTACCTGGGGGCTGATCGGCTGCTGCGCACCCACACCTCACCTGTCCAGATCCGTCACCTTGAGGCCAACGCCCCACCGGTGCGCATCGTGGTGCCCGGTCGGGTCTACCGCCGCGATGCAGTTGATGCCACCCATTCGCCTGTGTTTCACCAGGTAGAGGTGTTGGCCCTTGATGAAGGCTTGGATTTCAGCCATCTGCGCGGCACCGTGATGGCTTTTCTGAAGGCCTTTTTCGGTGACCTGCCGGTTCGTTTTCGGGCCAGTTACTTTCCCTTCACCGAGCCTTCCGCCGAGGTTGATGTGCAGTGGCGCGGCCGCTGGCTGGAGGTGATGGGCTGCGGCATGGTCGATCCGGCGGTTTTGGAGGGTCTGGGTCTTGATCCTCAGCGCTGGAGTGGTTTTGCTGCAGGCCTTGGGGTCGAGCGCTTCTGCATGGTGCGCCACGGCATTGATGACATCCGGCGTCTGTTCACCAGTGATTTGCGCTTTCTTGAGCAGTTTTGAGGGGTGCTAATACACTCGCAGTGGCTTCTTGCCTCCAGTCAGTGCCCCGGGTCGGTCTGATCGTCAATGACGGCAAGCCTTTGGCGCTGGCCACCGCCGAGGCCATTGAGGCCAGTCTGACCGCGTCGGGCTTTGATGTTTTGCGGGTCAGTAGCTCCGGTGGTGTGGTGGGCTTTGCCAATCCGGACCAGCATCTGAGGGCCAGGGGCTATGCCGCCTGTGTCCCGGCGGGATTCGATGCTGAGATGAGCATGGCCCTGGTCCTAGGCGGCGACGGTACGGTGCTTTCGGCGGCCCGCCAGACCGCCCCTGTCGGTGTACCGATTCTGACGATCAACACCGGTCACCTGGGCTTTTTGGCAGAGGCCTATCTCAAGGATCTCGATGAGGTGCTCAGCCGGGTTGTGGCGGGCCAGTGGTCTGTCGAGGAGCGCTCGATGCTTGTCGTTACTGTCTTGAGGGGCGAGCAGCGGCGTTGGGAGGTGTTGTGTCTCAACGAAATGGCTCTGCACCGGGAACCCCTGACAAGCATGTGTCACTTTGAGATCGCCATTGGACGTCATGCTCCGGTGGACATCGCCGCTGATGGCGTGATTCTTTCTTCGCCGACGGGATCCACGGCGTATGCACTTAGTGCCGGGGGTCCGGTGATTACCCCCGACTGTCCAGTTCTGCAACTGACCCCCATTGCTGCCCATTCTCTGGCCTCCAGGGCGCTGGTGTTCAGCGATCAGGAGCCGGTCACGGTCTTCCCGGCCACGCCCGAGCGCCTGATGATGGTGGTGGATGGCAGTGCCGGCTGCTACGTCTGGCCAGAGGATCGGGTCTTAATTCGTCGTAGTGACCATCCGGTTCGATTTGTGCGGCTTGCGGATCATGAGTTTTTCCAGGTGTTGCGCAACAAGCTCGGCTGGGGTTTGCCCCATGTGGCCAAGCCAGGAAATGGCCTCGAACCCCCAGAGATGGCCGGCCAAGGTGGAGCTGGTCAAGGGCGATGACCCCAGGCATCCCTTTGGCCTTGCCAATCCTGTTGGTGGGTCCGGAGGCGGCGGCGCTGGGTCCCCGTCTTGATCTCACCGGTTACACGAGCCTGGTCGCGGACGACTTTGCCGTTAAGCCTCTCTTGGTAGGGCTAGCCGATCTGGATCCTCCGGCGGCTGTAATCCTTTCGCCTCATTACGCGGACCGGATTCCAGATTTACGCCGTTGTTGGGGTTCGCTGGTGGTGGTGTTGCTCGGGTTGGAGCAAGACGGGATGTTGGAGCGGGCACGATGCCTCGCTAGCGGCGCCGACGATTTCTGGTTGACCAACTCGGGGCCCAGTGAGCTTTTGACCCGCCTGCGGCTGCATCTGGAGCTGGGGCGCCGCAGCAGCCTGGCTCCCCTCGGCCCAACTGCGGAACCCCGGCTGGCCCCCAGCGCTGGGACCAAGGATCCAGCACCGGAGTTGGATCTGCGCTTGGCGGACCTGCGCGTGGTGCCGGCGTCGGCAAAGGTGTGGCGCGGATCGCGGTTAATCGAGTTGACGGCTCGCGAGTACCAGTTATTGCTGTTCTTTCTGCGCCATCCCGGCGAGGTGATCAGCCGGGACAAGATTTTGCAGCTGGTTTGGGGCCACTCTGAATCCGGGGGCAGCAACGTGATTGATGTCTACGTGCGCTACCTGCGGCAGAAGCTGGAGGCCGGCGGCGAGGGCCGCCTGCTTCAGACCGTGCGAGGCCAGGGCTATGCCCTGGCGGAGCGATTGCCGCCACCCCAACCTGACCAGCCGTGAGCATTTTTGGACCAAGACTCTTTGCTGGTGCCAGATGGGTTGGGCTGCTGGCCTTCACACCTTTGGTGTTGGTTCCGCAGGGGTGGGCTCGGGACACTGGCATCCAAGCAACAGGCCTGCGCCAGCCGCCCCAATATCTGCCGATCAAGGCTCAATGGTGCCTTTCTGGACCTGCAAGTGCCCCTGCTTCCTCCCGGCCTGGGGCCATGCCATCTGCCCTAAAGGTGGCAGCCCCCCCTTGCCTTGCCCTGGAGGTCCCTAGAACCGAGCGCCAGTACGCCTGGGGCCTACAGATGCGCCCCCCCCTGCCCCCCTTGCATGGCATGTGGTTCGCTTTTCAACCGCCCACTCCTGCCCGTTTTTGGATGTATCGCACCCTGGCCCCCCTGGATATGGTGTTTGTGCGCGCGGGCGCTGTGTCCAGCATTGAGGCCGCTGCCTCTCCCTGCCCGCACTTGCCTTGTCCCAGCTACGGATCTGGAGATCTAGTGGATGGCGTGGTCGAGTTGGGCGCCGGTGAAGCGGCTCGTCTCGGGATTCGGGTGGGGACCCCGGTTGATATTCGCTCTTTGCCCTGACTTACCGCTTTAGGTCCGCCGTCCCCTCAAGATCAGGACCGGATTTAGGGGCATCAAGCGGGTGCCATCGCCCAGGGGGGTGCCCCGCCATGCCTGGAGTTGGCTGATCCCCAGTTCAAGGCCTGCTTGCTCTAGGGCTTGGCGCACCGTTGCCAGGGCCTCCAGTGTGGCCAGAGGAACGACCACGATTCCGCCGGGGCGTAACCGTTGCAGTACCTCCTGAAGCAGGGAGTCGCGACGGCTGCCGCCGCCGCCGACCAGCACCCGATCCGGATCGGGCAAGCCGGCCAGGGCCACGGCGGCATCAGCTTCAAGGATGCCGGCGGGGTGGACCTGCAGTCGAGCCGCATTGGCGCCAATCAAGGCCGCAGCCCCGGCCCGTCGTTCGATTGCCCAGAGCTGCAATTGGGGCCGCAGCCTCAGGGCCTCCAGTCCCACCGAACCCACCCCCGCTCCCACATCCCAGAGCACCCCGCGCTCGGGCAACTCCAGGTCAGCCAAGAGCTGAATTCGTACCTCGCGCTTGGTCATCAGGCCCGGTTGGTCTTCGTGTTGCAACCACAGGCCGTCTGCAAGGCCAAAGAGGGGCAGGGTCTCGGCTGCAGGGAGCTCTGGAGGTTCGGCGATCAACACCACCAGGTGCAACCGATCCAGGTCGCTGGGCAGTGGTTCAGCGGGGGCAAAGCAGCGGAGCCGTTCGTCCGGGTGGCCGAGCCGTTCTGCCAGCCAAAAGCGGTAGGCCGCCTCCAAGCCCGAACTGGCCAGGAGGCGCCGCACGCTCAGGGCACCTCCCTGGTCTGGATCGCAAAGCACCCCTAGCGCCGCTGGGCGCTGCTGCAGGGCCTGGGCAAGGGGTTCGGGATTCCTGCCATGCAGGCTCACCCAGCGGGCGTCCTGCCAGGGCCTTCCCAGGCGGGCGAAGGCCAGCTGCAGGGAGGTGGGGGCGGGATGGAAGCGCAGGCTCCCGGGGGGCAGATGCTGGAGCAGCAGGCGGCCGATGCCGAACCAGAGGGGATCGCCGCTGGCCAGCACGATCACCGATTCCCGGGCCTCCAAGGCCTGGCGTAATCGGCCAAGCAGACTAGTTAGGCCGTCACTGGCCAGGAAGGTCGGCCCGCCCCCAAGGGAAAGTGCGGTCACCTGCCGTTTCAGATCATCGAGGAGTCTGGCGGGTGCCACGACCAGATCGGCCTGGCTCAGGGCCTCCTGCCAGGCGTGGGTCAGACCGATGAAGCCGGAGCCATCACAGCCCACCACTTGGATCGGTGGGGGGTCAGGCCAGTTGTTGGCAGGCTGGGCGGCG
Organism: Synechococcaceae cyanobacterium; assembly: GCA_947458155.1. Lineage (GTDB taxonomy): Bacteria > Cyanobacteriota > Cyanobacteriia > PCC-6307 > Cyanobiaceae > Cyanobium. Next base: position 18,398 of record CANGZM010000018.1, read on the forward strand.
CCAGCCCTAGATGGAGTCACGAGGGTTGGCGATTCAGAAAACGCAGAAATGCTTCGCTGACGTGTTTTGCTCCCGCATTGGTGAGGTGGTTGCTGTCACTGAAAAGCATGCGTTCGCCGGCATGGGTTGAGCACTCTCTTTGGCTGGGCGGACAGAGGCTGTTGAAAGGGTTGAAGATGGTGAGGTTGGGGATCGATTGATCGAGTTGGTTAAGCAGGCCGCGCAGGGGGGCCAAACGGCTTTCCTCAGCGGAACGATTGATCAGCACAGGTTGGCATTGGGGGCTGAGGCTCCATTGGGGGCGGAACCATTCTTTCTGGCAGACCGTCATGGGGAGGCGCACCTCTTCGCGGCTGTCGAACGAGGGTATCGGCGCAAAAAGAATGACGTTGACACCGCGTTGGGCCATGTCGCCCGTAAGTTTCTCAATTACATTGACAAAAGCCTTTTGCGCCTGATCTTGTTGCAAGCCAAGAAGGTAACCTCTTAAATTATTAACGATGACAATGGTGTCGCCTGACTTGACCTGCGTCTGCAGATAAATCAACTCATTCGCACTGCTTTGCGGGCATAATTTGTAGCGGGGTGTTGACTGCCTGTTGGAGACCCATGGTGAGAAATGGGGGAAGGGACAACCTCCCCGAGCCATAAAGGCAACATTCAGGTTGGCGCTATTCAGGATATCTTCTCCCAAGGGGATAATGGAATTGGTATGGCTATCGCCGATAAAGAATAGGGTTGGTTTCCCAGGATGACGCATAACGCGACATTTCTCCCGTTGGCGATCCGAGCGCGGCTCGGCGGCCGTCGGCTCCTGAAAACAATTCACCGTATTGATTGGCGTGCCGCTCACTTCCTTCATGGTGCTGGTGCCGTTAAGGGGTAGATCCCTTCTTCCAATGAAGAGCAGCGACTTGAAAGGACCCTGCAGGCCCAACAGCAACCCAGCACTAGCGAGGGTGAAAAAGGGATAAATTAGGATGGGTGATGGCCTTGGACGTTGGGGTTGCAGGGTTACTTCAACTAGATCTGTTGGGCGTTTGACCGGGGTCTTGGCTTTGCGGGGCGAGCGGAATAAGGTTTCTAGTCGATAGGAGAACAGGGTCAGCAGGGCCGTCAAGCCAAGGATGGGCAACAGGCTCGCCATGGACACCCCCACGGTCCAGCGGGCCAGCACGATCACCGGCCAGTGCCAGAGATAGAGGGAATAGGAACGCAAACCAATCGCCAGGCTAAGGGGATGGCGAAGCAAGCGACCCAGGCCCAGTTCTGGTTTGAGGAGTAGGAGCAGCAGACTGGTGAGAAATGTGGCCACGATTGAACCGGTGGGACCCATCGGCAGGGGGACGATCAACACTGCAACCAGTGCTGCGAAAACCAGACCGCTGATGGGAACGCTTAACTTTTGGCTGATGGGCGGGTGGTTCTGGTTATGGCGGAAGCGGAGATAGGCGAGGCAACCGGCCGCTAACTGCCAGAAACGGGCGGCGGTGAGAAAGAAGGCCCGATCCGTCTGACCGCGAACACTTAGAACGACATAGAGACAGAGTGAACCCGCAAGCAGAAATAAACTAAGCCAGGTCAAGCGTCTTAGGGCTTGGGGTGTGGCGGGCTTGAGACCTAGTCCACTCAAGAGAATTATCAGTGGCCAGAGTAAATAATATTGTTCTTCTACCCCCAGGGACCATGTATGCAAATAGGGGTTGAATTGGGTGTCAGCAGCAAAGTAATTTGTGCCCTGCCTCATTAAATATAGATTGCTTAGACCGAATAGGGCCGTGATTCCTGTGCGTAAGCTCGCAATTCGGCTGTCTTCTAAGGGGGAAACCACCAGGCCCGTAACCAGGGCTACCCCTAGTACCATGGCAATCAGGGCAGGTAAAAGTCGTCGGCAGCGACGTTCGTAAAATTGACGCAGGAAACGGCCCAAGGAACCATC
>CANGZM010000019.1 GCA_947458155.1 Synechococcaceae cyanobacterium
AGGCAACTCCAGCGCTTCAAGCCGCTCGGCCAACAAACTGCGCAGTCGGCCGGCGCGCTCCCCCCCCAGCTGGGTCGCCTGCCAATACTCATCCAGCAGCGCCTCCAGCTCCTGGAGGCCCCCATGCAGGCCGGCCCTACCAAGCGGCGGGGTGAGGTGGTCGAGGATCACTGCCTGGGCCCGGCGTTTGGCCTGGCTGCCTTCACCCGGATCGTTGACGATAAAGGGGTAGAGATGGGGCACCGGGCCCAGGGCCCATTCCGGGAAGCAGTCCCCAGAAAGCCCCACAGCCTTGCCCGGCAGCCATTCGAGATTGCCATGTTTACCCACATGCACCACCACCTGGCACCCGTGGCTCTGGCGCATCCATAGATAGTGGGCCAGGTAGGCGTGGGTGGGCGGCAGATCGGGGCTGTGGTAACAGAGGCTGGGATCGCGGTCGTAGCCCCTTTCCGGCTGGATCAACACCAGCACCGATCCGCAGGCGATTCCCCGGATTGGGAAAGCGGGGCCGCTGGGCCGCTGTTCCAGGTCCCGATCGTGCTTGGGAGGCCCCCAGACGGTCTCCAGAAGCTGGCGTCCCGCCACGGGCAGGGTCACATACCAGCACTCATAGGCCGCCAGGGGGAGATGGTCCAGGGCTGGCCTGTGGTCGCTTTCCGGATCGTTGCTGCGGCCAGCCAGCAGCCTGTCCATCAGGGCCGCCCCATCGGCGGGGAGTGCCCGGGGATCCCCCAGGTCGTAGCCGGCTTCAGCCAGCCAGCCCAGCATCAGAGCCGTACTGGCTGGGGTGTCCAAGCCCACCCCATTGGCCAGGCGCCCATTGCGGTTGGGGTAGTTCGCCAGCACCAGCGCCAGTCGGCGCTGCGCCACCGGGGTCTGGCGCAACTTCACCCAGGCGCTGGTGAGTTGGGCGATCCAGGCCAGCCGTTCCTCATCGGGGCAAAGCCGTTGCAACGCAGTCAGCAAGCGACTGCTGCTGCCGGCCGTTTCTTTGAACGCCCCCACGCGGGTGATGATGCGGCCATCCAGTTCGGGCAAGGCCACCTGCAGGCTCAGGTCCAGGGGACCCAGCCCAATGCTGCTGTCCTGCCAGCTCTGACGGGGCCGGGTGCTCGAAAGCAATTGCAATACCGGCACCCCTAACCGCTCCCACAGGGGCGCCCCCAACCCCGCCTCCTCAAAACGCACCGAGGCAAAGCCCGTAGCGCAGAGCACCGCCTCGACCCCCTCACGGCCGAACCAATCCGCCACCGCCTGCTGCACGACCGGTTCCCGCAGGCTGCTCACCCAGAGCGCCCTGGGTACCAGGCCCTGCTGGCGTAGGGCCTGCAAGGTCGACCCCATCAAGGCCAGGTCGCCCGCCTGCATCAAAGAGCGATACATCAGCACCCCCACCCGGGGCCCGTCGTGCTGTTGCCAATCGTGGCGCTCCGGATCGTTGCTCGGGATAACCAGGGGCACCGCCGGCACCTCACCGGCCAACAGGGAGTTCCAGCTGCACAACACCAGACGCAGATTCGCCGGCCCCCCCTCACGCCAACAGCGGCCCAAAGCCACGGCCAGGGGCAACGGCAAGGTACCGAGGGCCGCCAGCTCCTGCTCCTGTTCCGCCGTGCCCGCCATGACCAACAGATGGCGGCGGCGGCCTCGGCCCTGCTTGGCGACCCAGCGTTGCAGGCGTTCGAGGCCATAGCTCCAGTGACCCCGACCGCCCAGCAGCCTCACGGCCACGAGCTGAGTACTGGAGAGACTGCGGCCGACGTAGTGGTCGATGGCGGCCGGGTGGCTCAGGGCCGCCAAAGGCAGGGCCCGTATCTCCCCAGCGAGCCACTCGGGTTCGGCGGCCAGCAGGCCATCAAGGGCCGCCAGGTCCGTGGCGGCACTGCTCAAAAAGACCACGGGAGCTGGGGGCTGTTCGATCACCCCCCCCAGTTCCGGAGTGGCGAAGAGGTCCCCAGGGACGGCGGCAAGGCGATGCATGGCCCCATCTTGCAGTGCGCGATGAGAAGATCGAGCGATCGTCTTCCAGTGCCATGTATCAGTTCCTTCCCTATGCCTGGTTCGGTGGCACCTGTGTTCCCTTCGAGCAAGCCACGATTTCGGTAGCAACCCACGCCCTTCACTACGGCACCGGGGCTTTCGGTGGCATGCGCGGCCTGCCGAATCCAAGCGATCCCGGCGAGGTGCTGCTGTTCCGTGCCGATCGCCATGCCCGCCGTCTCAGCCAGAGCGCCAAACTGCTGCTGACCGAACTGAGCGAAGAAACAGTTCACGGGGCGATTGATGCTTTTTTGAAGGCAAATAAACCGACTAAACCATTTTACCTACGGCCCTTTGTCTATACTAGTTGCTTGGGCATTTCCCCCCGTCTCCATGATGTTGAGACCGATTTTCTGATTTACGGAATCGAGATGGGCAATTTTCTCTCCCCCGACGGGGTAACGTGTCGCATCAGTAGCTGGTGTCGCCAGGAGGATCGCTCCTTACCCCTACGAGGCAAGATCAGTGGGGCTTACATCACCAGTTCCCTCGCCAAGACGGAAGCCGTAAAGAGCGGCTTCGAGGAGGCCCTGCTGCTCAATAGCCGGGGTAAGGTGAGCGAAGCCAGTGGCATGAATCTCTTTTTGGTCCGTGATGGCGTTCTGATCACCCCCGGCGTCGATCAAGACATCCTAGAGGGAATCACCAGGGCAAGCATCCTTGAGCTGGCTAAGTCCATGGACATTCCGGTCCAAGAAAGAGCTGTGGACAAGACGGAACTGTTCATTGCTGATGAGGTCTTTCTCACCGGTACGGCGGCCCGCATAACCCCTGTGCGCCAGCTGGAAACCACACTGTTGCCTCGCAAACGTCCAATTATGGATCGGTTGCGGGATCGGATGACGGCGATCACAGAAGGGCGGGATCCCGAGTATGACCACTGGGTCACCAGGATTCGTGTCCAGGATTGATGGCTGCCTCACCCCCAACAACCCTCACCGCCCGTCGCATTGGTTTCCTGGACAGGCTCCATAGCCCTGCCCATCCAGTGCTGGTCTTCGATGGTGCCACGGGCACCTCCCTGCAGCAGATGAATCTGGACGCCGGTGATTTCGGCGGTGCGGCGCTGGAGGGTTGCAATGAAATCCTGGTGCAGACCCGACCCGATGCGGTGCAAGCTGTGCATCGGCAATTTCTCGAGGCCGGTTGTGATGTCATCGAGACCGATACCTTTGGGGCCGCTTCGATTGTACTGGCCGAATATGGTCTCGAGGATCAGGCTTTTTCCCTCAACAAACGTGCAGCCGAACTAGCGCGGGAAATGGCTGATCTTTACAGCACTCCCGAGAAGCCCCGCTTCGTGGCCGGTTCGATCGGGCCCACCACCAAGTTGCCGACACTCGGTCACATCGACTTCGACACGATGAAGACTTCCTTTCGCGAGCAAGCGGAAGGTTTGATCGCTGGAGATGTGGATCTTTTGATTGTGGAAACCTGTCAGGATGTTTTGCAGATCAAGGCGGCTCTGCTCGGTATCGAGGAGGCTTTCAAGGTCACTGGCCAACGCCGCCCCTTAATGGTCTCGGTGACGATGGAAACCACCGGCACGATGCTGGTTGGATCGGATATTGCCGCCGTGGTGGCGATTCTGGAGCCCTTCGCCATCGATGTTCTCGGCCTCAACTGCGCCACGGGGCCTGAGCAGATGAAGGAGCATGTGCGCTATCTCAGTCAGCACAGCCCTTTTGTGGTCAGTTGTATCCCAAATGCGGGCCTGCCTGAAAATATCGGTGGCGTTGCCCACTACCGGCTAACGCCCACGGAAATGAAGATGCAAATGCTTCATTTCGTTGAAGATTTAGGCGTGCAGGTCGTTGGCGGCTGCTGCGGAACCACGCCGGCCCACATCGCGGCCCTATCGGAGTTGGCCAGTACCCTTACCCCCGCCTCCCGCCGGGTGCGTAAGCCAGAGCATCGCCAGGAAAGACCTCATCTTGACTATGAACCGGCGGCGGCTTCCATATACGGCGTTACTCCTTATTTTCAGGAAAACTCATTTCTGATCATCGGTGAGCGCCTTAACGCCAGCGGCTCGAAGAAGGTGCGCGACCTGTTGAATGAGGAAGATTGGGATGGACTTGTCGGCGTCGCCCGCAGCCAGGTAAAAGAGAATGCTCATATTTTGGATGTCAACGTCGATTATGTCGGCCGCGATGGCGAGAAAGATATGCATGAACTCGTAAGTCGCCTTGTTACCAATGTCAATCTGCCCCTAATGCTCGATTCCACCGAGTGGCAGAAAATGGAAGCTGGCCTCAAGGTTGCCGGTGGTAAATGCATACTGAATTCAACCAATTACGAAGATGGCGATGAACGCTTCTTCAAGGTGCTGGAGCTGGCCCGTGCCTACGGTGCCGCCGTTGTCGTCGGCACCATTGATGAAGAAGGTATGGCCCGAACGGCCGAGCGTAAATTTGCCATCGCCCAACGGGCCTATCGCGATGCCCTGGAATATGGGATTCCTGCCCATGAAATCTTCTACGACCCCCTAGCCCTGCCAATCTCCACCGGGATCGAAGAGGATCGCCTCAACGCGGCAGCAACGATAGAAGCTATTCGGCAAATTCACCAATACCTTCCAGGGGTGCATGTGCTCCTGGGAGTGAGCAATGTCAGCTTTGGCTTGTCTGCGGCGGCCAGAATTGTCTTGAATTCAGTCTTCTTACACGATTGCTGTCAAGCCGGAATGGATGCGGCCATTGTCAGCCCCGCCAAGATCCTTCCCCTGATCAAAATCAACGCCGAACAGCAGCAGGTTTGCCGAGATCTGATTTATGACCGCCGTCGCTTCGACGATGGTGACGCCAGCATCTGCACCTATGACCCGCTCACGGCCCTCACCACCATGTTTGAGGGGGTCAGTGCCAAAGAGGCCAGGGCCTCAGGCCCTTCCCTGGCGGATCTGCCGGTGGAGGAACGCCTTAAACAACACATCATCGATGGCGAGCGCATTGGGCTGGAAAGCTCCTTGAACGAAGCGCTCAGCAACCACCCGCCCCTGCAGATCATCAATACATTTTTGCTTGACGGTATGAAGGTGGTCGGCGAACTGTTCGGTTCAGGTCAAATGCAACTGCCCTTCGTGTTGCAAAGTGCCGAAACCATGAAATCGGCCGTGGCTTTCCTGGAGCCCCACATGGAAAAAACAGAAGGGCAGTCCAACAGCAAGGGCAAATTTTTAATCGCCACTGTCAAGGGGGATGTGCACGATATTGGCAAAAATCTTGTGGATATAATCCTCACCAATAATGGCTATCAAGTCATCAATCTTGGCATCAAGCAAAGCGTAGAGGCCATTGTTGAAGCCCAGAAGAAACATCAGGCCGATTGCATTGCCATGAGTGGCCTGCTCGTCAAATCAACGGCCTTCATGAAGGACAATCTTGAAACCTTCAATCAAGTCGGCATTCATGTGCCTGTGATTCTCGGCGGTGCTGCCCTCACCCCGCGTTTTGTGCATGGAGATTGCAGGTCCGTCTATCGCGGTCAAGTGATCTATGGACGCGATGCCTTCGCCGATCTTCGTTTCATGGATGCCCTGATGGGCGCCAAGCAGGCGGGTCGCTGGGATGACCAACAGGGCTTTCTCGACGGCGCCCCGGCTGGTTTCTCGCTTGAAGACAGCCAGGAGGGGGCCCTAGCTGCTGAGCCTGCGCCTCCCGAGCCTGAACCCCAGGGGCCAACCCCTGCCGTGGCAGCCGAACCGAGCACGTCTGATGCCAGCGATGGGCGCTCGGAGGTGGTGCCCGAGGAACCAGCCCTTGCTCCCCCCTTCTGGGGCTCCCAGGTACTGCAGGAAGACGCCATCCCCCTGGCTGAGGTTTTTGCTTACCTCGATCGCAGTGCTCTCTTCGCTGGCCAATGGCAACTGCGCAAGGCCCAGAACCAGAGCCGCCAAGACTATGAAGCAATGCTGGCTGAAAAGGCCGAACCGGTGCTCAGCCACTGGATCGAGCGCATTCAACAGGAGGCCTTGCTCACTCCCCGATTGGTGTACGGCTATTTCCCGTGCGGTCGCCAGGGCAATGGGGTGGTTGTGTACGACCCCAGTGCCATGGCACCGGGAGCCCTGGCCGCTGAAGCGGGTCCCGAGCTGGGCCGCTTCCTCTTGCCGCGCCAGCGGGGGGGTAATCGTTATTGCATCGCCGATTTCTACCGCGACCTGGCCCCCGACGACGCGGGCATCTTGACCCCGACGGATGTGCTGCCCATGCAGGCCGTGACCATGGGAGAGCGGGCGACAGCCTTCGCCCAGCGCCTCTTCGCGGCGGATCAATACAGCGACTATCTCTATTTCCACGGCCTGGCGGTGCAAATGGCTGAAGCACTTGCGGAATGGATCCATGCCCGCATCCGCCGGGAGCTGGGCTTTACCGCTTCAGAACCCAAAGTCCTCAGAGATGTCTTGGCCCAGCGCTACCGCGGCAGCCGCTACTCCTTCGGCTATCCCGCCTGTCCCAACGTGGCGGATTCCCGGCAACAACTTGAATGGCTGGGGGCTGATCGGATCGGTCTGGCGATGGATGAAAGTGACCAACTGGAACCGGAGCAGAGCACCACGGCCCTCGTGGCCCTACATAGCCGTGCCCGCTACTTCAGTGCCTGAAGCCTGAAGCCAAGCCCTGGGCCATGGCAGGCTTTCATGGCCCTTCCGCCCCCCCAATCCCATGGCCCTCGCCGGTCCCGGCGGCATTGATGCCGCCATTGCCTTAGGACAGGACCTCGATGGATCTCCCCTGCCGCCAGCCATGCTGGCGCTCTACCAAGAAGTGATGGAGCGCGAAAACGGCCGTGCCCGCAGCGGTGTCACCAAATCGATGCGCAATCGCATCGTGCGCACCGGGGCCAAGCACTTTGATCAGACCACCCTGGACGCCCGCCTGCGCGATGCGGGCTGGGAGGGTCTCAAGGATAAGGAGATCGCCTTTTTCTACGGCTGAGGGCCATCGCTGGGCCTCAGGTGCACAGATCCTCCAGGGTGTCGATGACGTCCTGCTGGAATTCCTCCAGAGCGTCCGAGTCGCCCAGGTCGATGCCTTCGCCGGCAGCGTTCTGGGTGAGCTCTTGAAAATGGAAGGCGCCTTCGCCATGGGCAAGAAATTCCATGGCGGAAGGCTCACCACTTTCCTTGTAGGCGTCGCAGAGGGCCAGGAAGGCCGCATCCTCGGTGAAGTCCCAAGTCATGGAGGGGTCGGCGCTCAGCGGAAGTATGCAGCCGTAGATGACCTTTAACGCCTCCCCCCGCCATTCCGTCAACCTCCTTGACCCGGTTTGTGGCTTGATCCATCAGACTCAGCATCGCCACTTGGCCCCATTTCCGTGTCCCTATCCCCCTCTCCCGCAGCCGCTGGAGAGCTCAATGTCCTCGGTGAGGCCTTGCAAATCTGCGGTTGTGAACCCATGACCGGCTGGTTCCGGGACGGCAGCTGTCGCACCAATCCCGCCGATGTGGGTCTGCACACGGTTTGTTGCGTCGTCAATGAAGCCTTTCTGGCCTACACCAAAGCCCAGGGCAACGACCTCAGTGCGCCGGCCCCGGCCCATGGCTTCCCAGGTCTGAAGCCCGGTGATCACTGGTGTGTCTGCGCCAGTCGCTGGCTGGAGGCCTACGAGGACGGCATGGCGCCACCGGTACTCCTGGAAGCCTGCGAGCAAGCCACCTTGTTGCTGATTCCCCTGGAAGTGCTGCAGGCTCACTCCGCCTGACGGGCACCTGGGGGGAACCTCAGGCGCAGAAAGCAAGGTCGCTAGGGGGGGAGTGAATGGCCCATGATGCTGTTTCCTGATCCAACAGGTGCGGCGTTCGCATGGGTCTACGCATCACCCTGTTGGGCAAAGGGGCTTGGGGCAGCACGCTCGGCCGGCTCTGGAGCCTCCAGGGCCATGACGTGATGGCCTGGTCCCGCCGGGATGGGCCTCTGCAGCCCACGCTTCTGGTGGACAGCTCCTTGGTGGTTTCAGCGGTCTCGATGGCGGGGGTGGAATCGCTGGCCCAGGCCCTGGCAGGCCATTGGCCCCCAGGGGTGCCGCTGTTGAGTTGCAGCAAGGGCATAGACCTGGTGCGTCTCTGTAGCGCCAGCCAAATTTGGCAGCGCCACCATCCCAACACCAGCATGGCTGTGCTCAGCGGCCCCAACCTGGCCAATGAACTGGATCGGGGTCTGCCTGCGGCCAGCGTGGTCGCCAGTCACGATGTCGCCCTGGCTGAGCACCTGCAGACGGCACTCTTGACCCCAAATTTGCGGCTCTACACCAATTCGGATCCCATCGGCACGGAGGTGGCGGGCGCCATGAAAAACGTCATGGCTGTGGCTGCCGGCATCAGCGATGGGCTCGGTCTTGGCGCCAATGCGAAAGCCTCCCTGCTCTGCAGGGGACTCGCCGAAATGGGGGTGGTTCTCAAGGCCCTGGGGGGCCAGGGGGCCACCCTCTATGGGCTGGCGGGGCTGGGGGACCTGCTGGCCACAGCCAACAGCCCCCTGAGCCGCAATTACCGCTTTGGCAACCAGCTGGCTGCTGGCGCAACTGAAGCGGTTGCCCTGGCCGCCATCGGTGCCACCGTCGAAGCCCCCCCCACGGCCCGGGCCGTGGTGTCCCTGGCGGACCACCGGGGTTGGCCGGTGCCCATCTGCCGCCAGGTGGTTGACCTGCTGGAGGCTCGGGTGGATCCCCGTGAAGCCGTTCGGGCCCTGATGGAGCGAGACCTGCGCCCCGAAGCCGACGAACGCCGGCCATGACTCAACCCAATTTCGCCCAGATCCACGCCAGTCCTGGCCCGGGGCTGCGGGCGGTGCTGATCGAGACCTTCGGCGCGGGACCCTGCTGCGGTAATGGGGCCACCGTGGTGCGACTGGAATCTCCGGCGCCGGCCCCATGGATGGCCGCGATCGCCGCCAGTCTGCGCCAGTCGGAGACTGCCTTTGTGCTGCCGATTCCCGCTACCCGAACCTGGCTGCTGCGATGGTTCACCCCCAGCTCTGAAGTGCGCCTCTGTGGCCACGCCACCCTTGGGGCCCTGTTGGCCCTTTCCCACTGGGGGGATCTCCATCCGGAGCAATCCCTGCGCTTCCGGACGCGCAGCGGCGTCTTGCCGGTGCGTCTGCTGCAGCCTGGACTTGGTCAACTTGATCTGCCAACCGGGGACCTGGAGCCCAGCTCCGTGCCGGAAGAGCTTTGCCGGTTACTGCTGCAGAGACTGGGCCATCCCCCAGAGGCTTACTGGACCTCGGCCCTGGGCTACAGGGTGGCCTTGATGGCTGCCGCAGCGCCCCTGGCCGCCATGGCCTCCCTGGCCCAAGATCTCCAGGGAGACGAGCGCGGAGGGCTGGTGCTGATGCAGCCCGTAGGCGGCCCCCGCCCTCCCCAGGTGTCTGGAGAAGCGGCGGATTATCAGCTGCGCTTCTTTGCACCTGGCCTGGGCATCAATGAAGATCCGGTCACCGGTTCGGCCCATGCCCTGGTGGCCCCCTACTGGCAAAAGCGGCTGCAACGATCCCGGGTGATCGGCTGGCAATGCTCTGACCGTCCTGGGGGCATGGTGTGTGAGAGCGCTTCATCAGGCATGATCCGCCTGACCGGTACGGGACATCTGCTGTGGGATGGCACCTTGAACGTCTCTGTGCCCCCCTGGCCCGAAGCCTCGGGGACCATGGGCGACGATGGCGAAGCAGCCTGGCAGCACTGGCTAGCTATCGCTTGAGGCCCCATCCCCTGTTGCTCACCGCCCCCATCGCCACCGTGGCAGTGGGCACTGGATTCTGGGCCCAGACCCTGCTCAAACCAGGACCTTCTCCAGCCGACCGGGACCTACTCGAGGCCCTGATCGCCCAACCAAGCCGAGCCACCGCCACCAGCCAGGCCAGGGGATTTAACAGTGCCAATTCACCGGCCAGCTCCGCCGACCCAAGTTTGCCGCCTTCCCTACCGGCACCTGCGCCGGTTGCCGGCAGAGATGGCGGCAGTCCCGCTGCCGGCACCACGGCGTCCGGGACCCAGGTGGGGGGCAGCGAAGCCACAGCGGCCCAGATGGTGGGCCGGCTGCGATCAGCCCGCATTGCTAAGGGGTCCAGGTCCCTCCAGGTACCCCAGGGAGGACCTGAGGTGGCCCTGGAGATCAGGGTGGCGCTGCTCAAGCTCCCAGCCCGTCCCAGGCTCTCGGCAGAGGGTGCCTGGCAGATCAGCGATCGAGCTGGCAACCTGCTAGCCCAGGGGGGGGCCGGGGACGCCCCTGACCTGGAGAGCCTGATGGCTGCCAATGCCGAGGTGTGGATGCGTAGTACCACTGACGACGCTTTGCAGGCCGACGGGCGGGCCTACGGCGGCCTATTCCGGATCCTGAGGGCAGCTGATGGGTTCCAGGTCGTCAACCACCTCTCGCTTGAGTCCTACATCAGTTCTGTGGTCGGTGGGGAAATGCCCAGCACTTGGAACATGGAGGCCCTCAAGGCCCAGGCCGTGGCCGCCCGCTCCTATGCCATGGCCCACATGGCTCGTCCGGCAGATCAGCACTGGCACTTGGGTGACACAACGCGCTGGCAGAACTACGAAGGCCTCAGCAGTGTCAGTGGCCGCACCCGGCAAGCCACCTCCACGACCGCCGGAGTCATCTTGAGCTACCAGGGCGGCATTGTCGAAAGTCTGTACGCCGCCACCCAGCAGATCGTCGACGAGGCCCATAGCCACCTGGGGGCCAGCATGAGCCAGACCGGGGCCCAGGAGCTGGCCCAACAGGGCCTGCGCTTCAATGAAATCTTGGGGCGCTACTATCAGGGGGCTTCCTTGGCCCGGTTGCAGGCGGGTGCGGGCTGAACGGTACTGGCGCCAAGCCTCCCAGGTCTCCCTGGAGGCCCTGCGTTGTGGTGCCCTCTTGCCCCTGGCCACCGAGGAGATAATTGATTCTCGCTTGGCTCCCTTTCGGCTGCGCACCCTGCATGGATTGCCGCCCCGCCATCTGAGGGAGTGTGGACCCCGGCCCAACCCCTTTCTGCCGTGGGAACCGCTGCTGCAGGTCGACCAACTTGAAAGCGGCCATGTCGTGCTGCTCAACAAGTATCCGGTCCAGTCCTGTCACCTGCTGTTGATCAGCGGCGAATGGCAACCGCAGCAAGGCTGGCTGGAGGGGCAGGACTGGCAGGCGGTGGCGAGGGTCGCGGCTGACACCGGCGGACTCTGGTTCTTCAACAGTTCGGCGCTGGCCGGCGCCAGCCAGCCCCACCGGCACCTGCAACTGCTGCCCCGTCAAGGGGACGAACCCAGCTGTCCCTTAGCCGAATTGATCGCCCAACAGCTTCGCCAGGAACAAGCACCCTGGCCTTGGGCCTATCGCATCAGCCCCCGCCAGGACCCCTTGGGCGGTACGGATCTGGCGGAGCTCTATGCCAGCCATTGCCGCGACCTGGGACTGGGGCAGCCGGGGCTCCACGACCGACCACTGCATCCCTACAACCTCATTTTTGATGACAGCTGGTTTCTCACCGTGCGCCGACTCCGGGAGCACTGTGCGGGCTTCAGCGTCAATGGGCTGGGCTTTGCTGGCTATCTGCTGGGCACCCATCGCTCGGACCTGAACTGGCTGCAGCAAAAGGGTCCTTGGGCCCTGTTGGCGGCGGTGGCGGCTCCTGCCGGCTGAAGCTGCCAAGGGATTTCCGTAATTTCACGGTTGGCAGCGGCGAACAAATAGAGCTTGCTGGAAAGGCGGATTGTTCTTGAAGGAACGGACCTCTCTCCAGGCCCCATTGCCTGGAATCAGATGTTTACAAACTCAAGTTAGCCCGCTTATTTCAACACCTTATTCTCATTTTATCGCCATGATCAGGGCCCATTCCCCCCAGCCCCGACGCTCGCTTGCCCTGGCCACACCCCAGCTGCAGCAGCGTAATCGTCGGGTTGAGGCCCACCGCCAACTGGTGCGACCCCTGGCTGTTCATTACGCCAGACTCAGCCGGGAATCCAGTGAAGATCTACAGCAAGCTGGCATGCTCGGCCTAATTCGTGCCGCTGAGCTTTATAGCCAAGAACGGCAGACACCCTTTGAGGCTTTTGCTCGTCCCCATATCCGCGGTGCCATTCTTCATTACCTGCGTGATGTCTCACCCCTGGTTCGTCTGCCCCGACGTCAGGCTGAACTTCAGGATCGGGTCCTGCAGTGGCAGCGTCAGCAAGGGCCCGGTCTCAGTAGTCCCGACATGCTGGCAACTATGCAGCGGGAACTTGGACTCAGCCCTGGACAGTTGCTGTTACTGGAACGCAATTGGGCCATGAATCGCCCGGCCAGCCTCGAACCTGAAATGATTGAGACGCTGGCGAGTGAGGTGGAAACCGGTATGCCCGGGACCACCACAGCACCGCTGCCCTTAGGGGCGATGCTCGCCGTGCTCGAATCCAAGCAGCAACTGATTGTGCGCCGGGTAGTGCTGGAAGGCTGGAGCTATCGCAAGCTCGCCGCCGAGCTTGGCGTTAGCCCGATGACCGTGCAACGACAGTTGCGCAAGGGGCTGGAACGCCTGCGTATGCACCTCGATGGCGTTACTGAGGAGCGTCCCTCCTGGTCTCCACCCAATCCGTTGCTCCCCCAGGGCCGCCAGCGCCTGGGGCCGGACGACGCATCTGTTCTTCGAGCGTGTTGATGGCGGCGTTAAGCCCGGCCAGCTGACGTTCGAGGCCATCGCGCCAATGGGTCAGCAGGCGGAGTTTGCGCTCCTGGTGGCCGCGCCAGTAATTGTCACCTGGCTCGTATGGAGCACAGAATCCAAAGGGGAACAAGGGAAGCATTGCTGCGGCAAACCGTTTCTAGCGGGATTCCAGGGTCGCTGGCCGAGGATGCCCGTACCGCCAGCTCCGGCTTAACGTTGCTTCCCTTCGATAACGGGAACCGGCATGATTGATTCCTATGCTCGTGGCTGGATGATCTTGGCCAGCTCGATCACCAGTGGCCGCCTTGATCGGCCCCGGGGGGCAAGTGCCCCTGACTCTTGAGTCATCGTGACCGAGCCTGAAATCGGGGCCAAACGGCGGTTCACCCTCGAGCTCACGCTCAAACGCCTGTCCCAGATCGATCACCTCAAAAAGGAATGGGGCCTGCGCAATCGCGGTGATGTCCTCGAAAGGCTGCTTGAAACCCTCTTCGCCGCAGACACCGCCGCGGCGGATGCCGTCCAGCTCGATCTCCTGGGCGCCGTAGCAAGCAGTAACGGGGACGCTAGCCCTAAGGCCACCGATCCCTTCGACGACCAGTCGGCCCTGGTACTGGTGGGACCTGGCATCGAGCCGGAACAACCCGCCAGCGAAATCAGCTTGCATCCCTCCCGGGATCTGGTCCCCAAGGTTGCCCAAGGGTTTGAAGCGGAACCGCCCCCTCCCGGATCCCCACCGGGGACGATCCCTAACCCTGGATCACCAACCGCCAACAGCGAGGCCCGTGTTGGCGGCATTGATCTGCCCGGATTCGTGCGCCGCCGCAGCGACGAATTGCGCCGCAGCCTCAGGTCCGATCCACCCGCCCCGGGCCACCATTCGGTTCTCCCCCCCCTACCGCTGGGCGAGCAAGTGGTGCTGGAGGCCCAACAGGCGGCCCTGCAGCAATGGCAGGATCTCTATGGCCATCCAGCCAACGCGGCGGTCCTGGAGGCTGCCATGGTGTGGGTCGCCCAGGACATCTGGCCCCAGGCCGAGGTTTGCGAGGGTCGCAGTTTCACCTGGTCTGCCGCTTGCACCCTGATGGGCCAGCTGGTGCCCGATTGGGGAGCCAGCCCCCCGAGTTTCGAGCGAGTGATGGTAACTGCGGGGCTTCTCGAAGACCCCTACAGCGCCGCCACCCTGCACCTGCGCATGCCCACCTTGATTCATCGGTTCGTGCATCGCTTCCGGCGGCGGCGGCGCGGCACCTCCTTCCAGACCCTGGAGCACACCATGACCCTGCAGGGGGCCCTGAAGTTGCTGCAACTGCCGACGGGCCCTGGTCATCGGCTCACCTTGGCCCAGATTCGCGAGTCCTATCGGGACATGGCCCTGCAGCACCATCCCGATTCCGGCGGTTCCCTGGAGGAAATGCGCCGGGTCAACGAGGCCTACCAACTGCTCAAAGAGCTGTATCGCCAGCCGGAGCAGCGCCACGCGTAATTCGCAATAGTCTCGATCTAGACTTGTAGCTAGTCTCTTTAAGAGACAGATTAAAGACGCAAGGGTCTCAGTTGAGACCATTTTATAGTCCCAACTAAAGTCCCAACCGAGACTTGTTGATAGTCTCAATTCAGGGTCTTTCGGGATCCCAGGCATATGAATCGAGCTCATTCCCCTGTCGACTCATATGCCCATCAGGAAAGAAGCCGAGCCGAAGCGAGACCGACCAGCAGATGTCTTATTTGTCTTATTTGTCTTATTCAAGTTTCTTGCCTAGTCCTATTGCAATTCTCAAATTAGCACAAAGAGACAAAAGCCCTTGCCCGGATTGACAAATTTCTTGTCGCAAGCTCACTCAATGATGGAATGCCGCCTTTGCGCCCAAATAGAAATGCAGCCATATGGCGATTGAGCCTTCCCACCATTGGAAGCCGCGCTACAGGTCCCGGGGATCGCGTCAGGGGGTATGACCAGGCATCTGAGTCTTAGCTCCCCTGGTGGGAGGCACCTCTGCCGAGCCCTGGCCCCCGCCCTGGAGTGCTGGTCAGAACGCATAGCAGCAGGCGTCTTGGCCAAAACTGGACATTGGCATACCTAAATGTCTTGCGGTACAAGGGGTTTTACAGTCGCGTACCTGCTTTAAACACAGATACGCAGCTCAAAATACTGGTTTCGTTGGTCAGCTCACAGGGCGGTCATGGATCGCCGTTGACCACAAGATCCCAATAACTGTCGCAAATGAATCTATATATAAGTCCATAGTCAATTCTTAGACGAGATTAATGATCCATCCTGGGGTCCAAGGCCAAGTTGGCAGCCCGAAACGGATGGGATCGGAAGGGACGGGATGAAAAGGGATCGGATTGAAAGGAAAGGGTCGGGCAGGGATGGGATCGGACGGGGAGGCTGCGGCCACAAGGGCATAAATCGAATCAGAGTCTTGATATTCTCAAAAAAGACTCAAGACAAGGCTTAAATTGAGACTTAAGCAAGATCAAAGAGACATCGGCTCCCCTTCTCCCCTCCCCGACCCCTAAGGGGGAGCACAAAAAAAGACCCCTGAAAGGGGTCTGAAAGGCTGAGATCGGCAACAACGTCACGATGCCGGCAGGCTCAGGTCGTGGTTTGCATGCCTTGAATCAAGTAATCGAAGTACGGGCCTGCCAGTGCGGCGTCATCATTGGACATGAGGCCAATGGAGGCCTCCTTGAGGGTGCGCATCGCTTCCACCATGCCGGGCATCGGCACGCCGAGGCTGTTGTACATCTCGCGGGCACCCACCAGGCCAATCTGCTGGATCATCTCGGTGCTACCTGCAAGCACGCCATAGGTGACAAGGCGCAGATACCAGCTGAAGTCACGGAGACACTGGCCCCGCTGCTTTTGTCCGAAGGCATTGCCGCCTGGAGCAACGTATTCGGGCTTGCGCGTAAACAGTTGCTTGGCCGCTTCGTCGACAATCTTTTTTTCGTTGGTGCTCAGGACTCGCACCACTTCAAGGCGCCGGCTCCCCCCTTTGAGATAGTCCACCATCGAGCGCAACTCGCCGCCCGTGGGGTAGCGGAGCTGATCATCCGCCTGCAGGATCAGATCGCGTACGACGCTCATCGCAAAACCACGCACCAACGAATCTTATCCAGCAGCAAGCGCCAACAGCCAACCATCACCATCAGGTGTAACGCCCCTTCGCACTGCCAGCGGGGCCAAAGACCCGATAGGGTCAAGAAATTGAAATTCCCGCCGGTGGCGCCACCCGAACCCGTCGCGCTCACCATCACCGATCTCGACCGCCAGGGCCAGGGCCTGGGTCGCCTTGACGGCGAAGTCATCGTCGTTGCAGGGGGTCTGCCTGGTGACGACTTGTTGGTGCGCCTCGGCGCTCGGGCCAAGGGACTGCGTCAGGCACATTTGGAGCGATTGCTCAGTCCCTCGCCGGGGCGGCGGCGCCCCCCCTGCATCCTTGCGGACCATTGCGGCGGTTGCAGCCTGCAGGCTTTCGATGACGAACACCAGCAGCAGTGGAAACAGGCCAGCGTCGCCGCCGCCCTGCGCCGCTTGGGGGGGCTAACGCCACCATTGCGGCCGCTGCTGGCAGCCCCGGCGGGGCTGGGCTACCGCAACCGGGCCGTGATTCCGCTGGAGCGGACCGCTGATGGCCACCTGCGGGCGGGCTATTACCGCCGCGGGTCCCATCGCATTGTCAACCTCAACCATTGTCCGGTCCTCGATCCCCGTCTCGATCGTCTGATCGCACCGCTCAAAAGTGACCTGGAGGCCAGCGACTGGCCGATCGATCGCCATGGAGCAGGTGGCCTGCGGCATCTGGCCCTGCGCCTGGGTGTCAACACCGGCGAGGTGCTGTTGACCCTGATTTCAGCCGACGCTGACCTACCGGGCCTGGCGGCCTATGCCGAGGACTGGATGGGCAGATGGCCCGAGCTGGTGGGGGTGAGTCTCAACCTGCAGCCCCTGCCCACCAACTTGCTCCTGGGTGCGGAAACCCGCAACATTGCCGGCCGCGGCTGGTTGGAAGAGCGTTTTGGTGGTCTCAGCTATCAAATTGGCGCCGATACTTTTTTCCAGGTCCATACGCAACAGGCCGAAAGGGTTCTACCCCTCCTCCAGGAGGCCTTGGGGCCAGCCACGGGCCGACTTGTTGATGCTTACTGCGGCATCGGCACCTTCTCCCTACCCTTGGCCCAGGCAGGCTGGTATGTCCATGGAATTGAACAGCACTCCGCTGCCGTCGCCCTGGCCCGGCGTAATGCCGTAGCCAATTGCTTGGCCGCCAGGGCCACTTTTGAGGAGGGTCTGGTGGGCGAGCGGCTGCCCGAACGCCTCATGGGTGCCCAAGCCCTGCTGCTGGATCCGCCCCGCAAGGGGCTTGATCGCCGGGACATCGGCGCGATCCTGGCCGATCCCCCTGCCCTGCTGGCCTATCTCAGCTGTGATGCCGCCACCCTGGCCCGGGATCTTGCCAGCCTGGCCGGAGCCGATGGGCCCTACCACCTGGACTGGCTCCAACCGATCGACTTTTTCCCCAACACCAGCCATGTGGAGGTGCTGGCGGCCCTGCGGCGCCGTTGACCAGGTGCCGACCTGGAGCGTCTGCTGCCCTAGCTGCGCAACTTGGCACCGAAACGGGACTCGAGGCTGGCGACAACCTTCTGATGGGCTGCATCGACCTCCCCATCCGTCAAGGTGCGGTCGGGGGCCCGATAACGCAAGCGAAAGGCCTGACTGCAATAACCCGCTTCCACCTGGGCCCCTTCGTAGCGGTCCAGAAGCTCGGCCTGCTCCAACAGGGGTTTACCCACCTTGCGGATAGCGGCCAGCAACTCGGCGGCCGTCAGGGAACGGGACACCACCAAGGCCAAATCCCGTTCGCTGGGAGGGACGGTGGCATAGGGAGTAAAACTCGGCTGCCAGCGGCGGGGGCGGATGGCGGCCGCCAGCAGCGGCGCCAAGGGCAGCTCAAACAGATAGGTTCCATCGGACAGGTCCAGTTCCCGGGCCCGGGCAGGATGCAACTGGCCGAACCAACCCAGCGGCCGGCCCTCAAAGACCAATTGGGCGCTGCGACCAGGGTGCAACAGGTCGGCAGGCGGCGCCCCTGCAACGCCCTGCTCCAGCGCCGGTCGATCCTCAAGGGCCAGCCCCAAGCTCTGCAATCCAGCCTGGAGCAGACCCCGGGCTTCGAAAAAACTCGGCGGCCTTGGTTGGCCACTGCTGCTCCAGAGCTCGCTGCGCCGTTCGCCGCAGACAATGCCTCCCAACAGCAACCGTTCTTCGATTGTGGCCGGATCTACTGGCACCGGATCGCCTGTGGCCGGATCGGTTGCAGCCGCCTCCTGACCTTGGGCAGCCAGGTAAACCCGCCCGATCTCGAAGCCCCAAAAATCCGGGCGAAAGGCCTGACGGTTGCGGCGAGCCGCCTGCAGCAACTCTTCGTGGAGATTGTCGCGCAGGTGGCCGGTATCCGCCAGCAAGGGATTGGCCAGGGAGATGCGGCCCTTGGCCGCCTTCACCAGCGAAAGGGTGCTGAGCTCCTGCAGACCGGCGGCGCAGAGGGCCCGGCGCAGCCGACGCTCGGCCTGTTGCGTCGGATCCAGGCCTCCTGGCACCAGGGGATCGGGCAGATGGACATCAAATTGGTCGTAACCGACCAGGCGGGCCACCTCTTCAATCAGGTCCACCTCGCGCTTGAGGTCCAGGGCCCGCTGGGCTGGCACCGTCACGGACCAACCGTCATCAACGGCCTCCAGCTGGCACCCCAGGGCTTTGAGGGTGGCCTCGATGCGGCTGTCATCGAGATCCTGGGGTTCACCCCCCACCAGCACGGGCCCCAGCAGGTTGTGCAAAGCATCGCGATTCAGAGCCACCGGGGGAGTAGGGGCATCGGGGCGACCGTGCAGCCAGCGTCCCTCAACATGGGCTCCCGCCAGCTCCTGCAGCAGAGCCACCGCCCGATCGGCCGCCGCCAAAGTATTTTCGCGGGGCAAACCCTTTTCAAAACGACTGCTGGCCTCGCTGCGCAATCCGACACTGCGGGACGAGCGACGAACGGCGTCCGACGCAAAGACGGCTGCTTCCAACCAGATACAGGTCGTGCCCTCGTTCACCGCTTCAGCCGCGCCCCCCATGACCCCGGCCAAGGCAATGGCTTGATCGGCATAGGTGACCAGGAGGGCCTCGGGGCCAAGGGGGCGGTTCTCCCCATCAAGAGTGACAAGACTTTCGCCCTCGCGTCCCTGGCGCAACCCCAGCTGGGCCGGATCTGCCATTCCAGGGGCCAGCCGGGCCAAGGCCTCCCGGTCGAAGGCATGGAGCGGCTGGCCGGTTTCGAGCATCACCAGATTGGTGATGTCCACCACGTTGTTGATCGGCCGCAGCCCGGCCCGCTGCAGCCGCCGTTGCAGCCAGGACGGCGAAGCTGCCACCTTTAGGTCTGTGAGACTGGTGATACTGAATAGGCCCCCCGCCTCCATGGCGGCGGCATTGGCGCCGCTGACGGCCATGGCGCTGGCGGCCACCGCCGGGGCCCGGGGGGGCAGGGTTGTCTGCCCTCCACAAAGGGCAGCCACCTCACGGGCGATGCCCTGCATCGAGAGGCCGTCGGGCCGGTTGGCGGTGATCGCCAGTTCGAGCACCTGGTCATCAAGGCCCAGGGCTTGAGCCAATGGCGACCCTATCGGCGGCGGCGGGGCTGGCAGCAGGTCCTCAAGGATGGCGATGCCTGCCGAGCTGTCGGCCAGGCCCAGCTCCTGGAGGGAGCAGATCATGCCAGAACTGGCCACTCCCCTCAGTTCGGCCGCCTTGATGGTGAGTCCGACCGCCGGCAGATGGGTGCCGACAGGCGCGACGGCGACGTGGATGCCGCTGCGAACATTGGCGGCACCACAGACAATTTGCAGGGGTTGGTCGGCGCCGATCTGCACCTGGCAAACACTGAGTTTGTTGGCATCACCATGGGGCTCGCAGGTCTGGACAAATCCCACGACCACTCCAACACTGGCGGCGGCCTGATCCTCGATCGCCTCAACTTCGAAGCCGGCGATCGAAAGACGTTCGGCCAGATGTTCAGGCTCCAGCAGGGCTCCATCGTTAGCGACTAACTCCCGGAGCCACTGGAGCGAAACTTTCATCCCTGGGTTCGGCCAATGCCATC
>CANGZM010000020.1 GCA_947458155.1 Synechococcaceae cyanobacterium
AAGCGCGGATCAACGGGCGGATCCGGCAGCAGGGGCAGCCGCAGGGGCCGGGGGCCTAGGAGCCTGAGCCCCAGGGGGGCTGCCAGGAGCGCGGCGGCTCGGGGCAGTGGCCCCGCCGGCCGGCACGCTGGCAGCGCCGCCGGGGGCATCAAAGACCACCAGCGACAACTTCATCTCCAAAATCGGCGAGGACCCTGGCAAAGCAACCGCCTCAGGCAAGCGGGCGCCGCGAGCGGGCTTTTCAACCATTGCCAAATTCACCAAGCTCAATTCTTGCTGCTTGACCAACACCTGCAGCCGCTCCAACCGTTGCAGAAAGGCCAGGATCTGGGGGAAGGTGCCTTGAACCGAAAGCAATAGCGGTTTTTCCACCACCCCATCGGTGGCGAACCCGGGGTCAGCGGCGGCTCCAGGGTCAGCGGCGTCTCCAGAGGCAGGGGCGGCTCCAGAGGCAGGGGCAGCGGTGCGACCAGGTAGAACGGGTTTTGACCGAGTCGCAGGGCTGCCCCGCTTGGCTGGCGCTGCACCGGGAACCACCCCAAGGACGTTCTGTTCGTAGAGCGCCAGTCTCACGCCCGTGGCCTTGGCGTCGTTGTCCAAGGTGGCCAGCACCGTGCCCCGATCCCCACCCCCGACCAGCAGGGTGCGCAGCTTTTTGGTTTGGGTATCGGCCTGCTTGAGGGCCGCCTGGCTGCGGGCGTTGCTGATGTTGACCTCCGTGAGCTGGTCCTGGAGCCGCCGCAGCCGCTCGGCCCGCTCATACTCCGAGCTCAGGCTGATGAGTAGGGGCAGCAGCACCCCAGCGGCCAGCAATGTGGCCACCAGGCCAAAGGCGGCAATCGGCAGCCCCAGCCATAGCCGCCGCAGCAGCTGCTCTGAAAGGGCTGGCGGTTCGCTGAGGTCGCCTCCTTGACTCTTAAGAAACGCAAAGGTCATTGCAACAGCCCCTCGCGATCGAGCAGCTCCAAACGGCCGGCCATACCCTCCGCACCAAGAACCCGCAGCACCGCCGCCCTCTGTTTCGGTTTCAGGGTGGCCAGGGGGGCATTGAGCTCAAAAGACACGCTGGTAGGCGTGAACAAGGCCAAAGGATTCGCTGCTTTTCCAACCGGCAGGGGCTTGCTGACCGCCGGCCGCCGCTCCGCCTTGACGAGGTTGATGTCCTTGGCCAACAGGGGCGATTGCTTCAGCGACAACTGCAAAGCGTTGATGCGCGCAAAGGCCATCGGCTCGACCGCCACCCCTTTGACTTGCAAGGCCATGTCGCTCAATTGCACTGATGTAATCTGGACATTCTCAGGAGTTCTTAACTGCAACTCGCTCAACAGGGCGGCGCTGGACCTGAGCGTGGCCAGATCAGTCGCCCGCTTGCGATTGGCCCCGTTGACCTGGTTGAAACTATCCTCCAGCTCCTCGGAGCGTTGCCGGGCGCTTTTGAGTTGACGTTTGGTCTCATCAACCTTCTGGGCATTGCCTTTGTTGGCTTCGTGCTGCAACCAGATCAGACCTGTCAACACCAACACCCCCAGCAGCAACGAGCCGCCGATCAGGCAACCAAGCCGGATCAGCGCCGCCCGGGAGGGCAGCACCTCGGCTATCGAGGGCAAACCCTCCTTCTCACGCTTCTCCCGCAGAAAATCGAGCTGGATGCTGCTCATGCCGCCACCAGAGGACTGGCCAAACCTTGAAGCACCACCGATCCATAGTCGCCACAGAAAGCCTCAACGGGGGTGGGGATACCTGGGGGCACCAGCAGCTCGGCGTGCTCCCAGGGGCGGCTGAGAAAAACCTTCAAGCCCCGGCAAGCAGGATCCTGACGCCGATAAAAAGCTATGCAACGGTCGAATTCGGCAGCCATTTGCTCAGGTTCCGACGGCAAAGTCTTTTCGAAAACAGGTACATTGCCCCTTAGCAGCAACAGACTGGAACTCTCCTCTCCAGGGGCAATAATCGCTACAAGTTCAGACGCCTCCAGGCCCATCAATTCGGGCTCCAATCCGGCCAACAGGCAGGTCTGGGCAGGAGAGAGTCGGTCAAGTTTGACACCGGCAAGCTCAAACACTTCTTCCCAGGCCTCCACCAGCTTGCGGGGGGTAGCCGCCAACAGCAGGCGCTTCGGGTGTCCGGGCAGGGGCTGCACATCCAGGCAGGCATCGGCCAAAGCGTAAGGAAGATTCAGGGGAGGATCAAGTGTTCTCACCGCCGCCAGCGGATTCTCGGGCACGGGATCGGCGCTGGGCCACTCCACCACTCGCCATCGGCTGGCCTCGGGGGGCAAGGAGGCCAGGACATAGGCATTGATCAAGTTGTCCCGTACCAACAAATCCCCGATCAGATCACCGAGGGCTTCCAGCTCCAGGGGCATGCCCGCCTTGCAGGTTTCCGGCGGCAAAGGGGAATTTATCGTCACCGGGCCGGGACGCAGGGCCGAGTGAGACTGGCCTTTAAGACCATCGTCCTGCAGCTCAAGCAGTACTAACTGAGGAGAAAAAACAGCCATCAAGGATCGCCAACGCAGCTGAAGATCACTCAGGAATGGGCTGATTTCCACGACATCATTTTATGCTGGTACTTAACTTAACCAAGTTCAGCGCCACGGCAAACCCGAGCCGACCGCTTCGCCAATTGTTGCCAGCCCATGGCGATCAAGCTGGGTGATCAATCCTTCCACAATATTTGGCACTAATTGCGGACCTTCGTAAATCCAACCGGTATAAACCTGCACCAGGCAGGCCCCGGCGCTGATGCGCTCCCAGGCCGACTCCGCCGAGTCAATGCCGCCCACACCGATGAGGGGCAAGCTGGGCCCCGCCATCGCCCTCAGACGCCGCAACACCGCCAGGGCGCGGTGGCGCAAGGGCCTGCCACTCAGGCCGCCACTCTCCTGGGACAAGGGGCGACCCGTGGCCCCCAGGATGCGATCGGCCAGCCCGAGGCGATCCTGGCTGGTGTTGACCGCAATCACCCCCGCCAATCCCTCTTGGTAGGCCAGCCGAGCGATGGCATCAATGGCGTCATCTTCCAGATCAGGGGCGATCTTGACCAGCAGCGGCGGACAGCCGGGCAGCCGCCGCAGCCGTTCGACCAAGCGCCGCAGCTGGGTTTCCTGTTGCAATTCGCGCAGGCCGGGGGTGTTGGGGGAGCTGACATTGATCACCGCGTAGTCCGCCAGCGGCGCCAATAATTCCAGCGAAGCGGCGTAATCGTCTGGAGCCAGCTCCAGCGATACCTCCCTGGACTTGCCCAGATTGATCCCCAGCACAGCGGACCGTTGACCCGAAGGGGGCAGGGCCTGCTGCTCCAAGATGCGGCGCACGGCCATGGCACCCAGGTTGTTGAACCCCATGCGGTTGAGGGCCGCCCGCTCGGCCGCCAGGCGGAACAACCGGGGCCTGGGGTTGCCCTGCTGCGGCTGGGCGGTGATCGTGCCCAGCTCGGCGAAACCAAAGCCGAAACAGTGCCAGATCGCCGCCGCGACGCCGTTTTTATCGAAGCCCGCCGCCAGCCCCACCGGATTGGCAAAGCGGCAACCGAAAAGGGTTTGTTGCAGACGGGGATTACGGCGCTGCAGCTCCGCCCCAAGACCCGCCAGGGCCCCCTGGACCAGGGGCCAATCGCGCCTTAGGGACACCTGGGAAAGTCCCATCAGGGTGAGTCGACTGAGCTGCTCGGCATCAACGCCCTCATCGGTGCGCAGTAGGGGCTCCACCATGCGGCGATAAAAACCGCCCGCCGCTCCGGAACCAGAACCAGAACCAGAACCAGCCTGAAGAGATCCGCTGGCCCCGGGGTCCCCAGCGGCGTTGGTCTGTTTTGCGATCGCGTCTTTATCCATGGCCTATACCTCCTGCTCGCCTTCTACCGATGCCAATCTTCCCTCGTCACGGCGCAGGCGCCAACGACCCTGCCCGCAGGACTCCACCAACCAATCGCGCCAGGACCATACCGCCGCCCGGGACTCGAGCTTTTTCATGGGCAGTTCGACCAACTGGGCCAACTCCACCAACGTGAGGCTGTAGCCCCCCTGGGCGAGCCGATCGGCCAGCTCAAGCCGGCTCAGCAACTGATGCAGGGCCGCCGGCGCCGGATCGTCCGCCTCTGCCCCCGCCGGCTCCGGCACCTCGGCCGGCACCAGGGCTGGGGCTGTGGCTGGAGCCGCCTTGATTCGGCCCTGTCCCTCCCTGGCCAACAGGGGCCGCTGTCCCCGGGAAAAGGCCACCGCAATCGCGTCGCAGCGGTCGTTGTCTGGATCGCCGCTATGGCCCCGAACGTGTTGGAAACCCACCCCCGCCAATCGGGCTTGATCCAGCCGCTCCCAGAGGTCGCGATTCAGCACGGGTCCACCAGAGGCCGTTCGCCAGCTGCGCCGCTTCCAGCCGGGCAGCCACTTATCCATGCCGTCGATCAGATATCGACTGTCGGTGCGGATCACCATCTCCTGGCGACGGGGCAAGTCCTTGAGCAACTCCAGCAAGGCCAAGGCCGCCGAGAGTTCCATGCGGTTGTTGGTGGTGGCAGGGTCGCTGGCGCCCAGCTCCCGTACCGACCCATCCTCAAACCGCAACAGTGCCCCCCAGCCCCCTGGCCCGGGATTGCCACTACAGGCTCCGTCGCAGGCGGCACCCACCACCCGCCCAGGCTGATCACGCATTGCCACCTCCTGGGGGGTCCGATTGAATGGGCCGCCCAACCCCGGACTCCGGGGCCCGATTTCAGCCTCATGCAGCGAACCTACCTGGCCTCAGCCGGCCTGACCATGGCGCTAGTGGCCATAGGGTTTGCACCCAGGGCCCCCCTGCCAGCGGCTGATGCGGCCCCCCTTTTCGGCAGTGCGCCCCTCGACAATGGGCGCTTTGCAGTGCTGGCGCGCCCGGTGGGCCTGGCGGACTGGACCCTGCTGGTGTTGGAACAGATCGGGCCCCAACCGCGCTGCTGGTTACCCCGGGCTGATGGCTTGGTGGATCCCAGCCTGAATCGATTTGATTACTCGGGAATCTGTGGTCGCTACCTCGACAGCAACGGCTATTCGCTGCGGGCCGGCGGAGTGGACCTGGCGGCCAGCCACCGCTTGCGGCTGCAGCAGCAAGGCAGCCAACTGCTGCTGCTAGCCCGATCCAGCGCTGAGCCCCGGCCCCTGGTGGTGGCCCGCGGGGCCATCCCAAGCCGCCAGCGGGATGGGTTTGTGGCCCTCCAACTGGAGCCGGGCTGGGAACTGCAACGGCGCCTCTTTGCCGGACGCAGCCTCAACCATCTCTATTTCGCCCATGCCCGACCGATCCAGGAGCTGGATGGGTTGGCTGCCATGCCGGTGGTCCAGGAGAGGGGCCCAAGGCCAGCGCCTGCCGTCAGTCCCCGCTCGACGAGCTGGTCCAGGCCGCCCCAGGGGCCAGGGCAGGGCTCTTTGCCGCCCTGGTCCGGCGCCCCTGGTCTGCCCGCCGGCATCAATGCCGCTGGGTCTCGGGCGATTTCGCTCCAGGTGATTCCCTTCAGGGAATAAGCAAACCTGAGATTGCCCGCAGAGTGTCAGTTGGCTCTCCGGCCGACCCAGCAGGAGCGACCCGTCAAGGTCGATTAAATTCATTGATGTGAGGAGTGCGGAACCCACTTCTGGGGTCGAAACGAGGACAGACTCCTGGAAGCGTTCCACCAAAAAAATCCTGCCTTTGGCAGGATTTTTTTTGCGCCCTTGCAACAGGTTGAGTCTTCAGTGGCTGGCGCCATTGGCTGCAAAGGGCCGGCAGCAAAGCTCCGGCCCCGCAACGGTCACTTGATGGTGACCTTGCCGCCGGCTTCTTCGATGACCTTTTTAACGCTCTCGGCCTCAGGCTTGGCAATGCCTTCCTTGACCGCCTTGGGAGCGGCTTCGACGAGAGCCTTGGCTTCACCTAGGCCGAGGCCGGTGACTTCGCGAACGGCCTTGAGCACCTTGATCTTGGCGGCAGCATCGAAGCTGTCGAGGATGACGTCAAATTCGGTCTGCTCCTCAACGGCCTCAGCGGCAGCGGCGGCAGGAGCCGCAACGACGACGCCGGCGGAAGCGGCGGCAGACACACCGAAAGCCTCTTCAATCTGCTTGACAAGCTCGGCAGCTTCCAGCAGGGAGAGGGTTTTCAGTTGTTCGAGAATGTTGTCAGTGGTAGCGGTCATGGTTGGCAATTAGCAACAGATCTGGAGTGGACAGGAAAGGGGGGCTCAGCCTTCGCCGGAGTCGGCGTGCTGCTGGAGCGCCCGGGCGAGGCCGGAGGGAACCTCCTTGATGCCCACGGCAAGCTTGGTGGCCAGACCATTGATCGCACCGGCGATCTGGGCCAGGAGCACCTCTTTGCTGGGCAAATCCCCAATGGCTTTGATGTCGGCTTCGGTGAGCAGTTGACCTTCGAAAAGGCCTCCCTTCACCTCAGACTTCTTGGCATCCTTTTGGAAGGACTGCACGGCCTTCACCGCACCGCCGATATCGCCCTTGACCAGGACAAAGGCGTTAGTACCGGTGAGCAGGGGATCGAGGTTGGACCAAGTGCTGTCGCCAGCGATGGCCCGACGCATCAAGGTATTTTTGGTGACCTTGCAAACGCCTTGACTGGCCTGCAGACGGGTCCGCAGGTCGGACATCTCCTTGATAGTGAGGCCCTTGAAATCAAGGACCAAGGCCATTTCGGCCCCAGCGAGGAGATCTTTGAGCTCCTCGACGATCTGTTGCTTGCTCTCCAGTGTGCGGCCCATAGGAAGGTGGAACGGAACGAGGGGAACAAGCAGGCAACGCAACCCTGACAGCTCCGAAAAGCTTCGAGGTCGCGGCGAGCTCCGCTCCGTTCGGAAGTCCCAGTAGCTGGGAACCCCTTAGGGCCAAAGTTCTGTCACGGCGAACCGTGATCGCGTATACCTCGGCAGGACTTACGTTTGGGCCGCCCATCAAGCAATCGATGGACAGCCGCAGCAACCTGCTGTCTGCGGTAGGGCGCGTGCCCTTCTGGCTTAAGCCAGTTTTAAATCATACACTTCAGCCTTCCAGCAATGGCCGCAACCTTTGCAGCCATTGACCGTAGCCGACGCGATTGAGGTGGAGGCCATCGCTGCTGAAGGCGGGTCTTAACCCCTGGGCATCTTGAAAGTCGGGGGTCAGATCGAGAAAATCAGCGGCTGGCGTTTGACGCCTCAAAAGGCGATTCAGCTGCTCCACTTCCGTCAGAGCGGCAGCGCCGCAGCTTCGGATCTGGCAGGGCAGGGTGGAAACCTGAATCAGCCGCTGGCCTGGGGTGGCCAGTGCTTGGCGGATCAGGGCCAGGCGCTGGGCCACAGATTCGGCCTTGGCCCCATCGAGCAGATCATTGATCCCTGCCATCAGCACATAGGTATGGGGTTGATCGCGGCGCAGGCTGGGCAGCTGGGCCAACATATCCACGCTGGTGTAACCGGGCACCGCCGCATTAACGACCCGCCGATTCGGGAAGGCGGCCACCCAGGGACCGGCGGCAGTAATTGAATCGCCCACAAAAATCAAATCGCTGCGGGCGGCCAGCCGGGGAGGCGAAGTACAGCCACAACAAAAGACCCCCAACCCCAGCAGGGTGAGGGTCCGAAGCCAGATGCGAGACAAGCGGCCCCGGGGCCTTGGCAGGGAGTCAACCCTCCTGCTTGATGTCCTGCAGGGAGCCGAAATTGACATTGACCGAGGGGCCCATGGTGGAGGTGAGATACAGGCTGCGCCAGTAGCGACCCTTGGCTCCGCTGGGCTTGTTGCGGTCGATGGTTTCCTGCAGGGCCTTGAGGTTTTCCAGCAACTGGGCTGGCTCAAAACTGGCCTTGCCAAAGCGCACATGGACGATGCCACTGCGGTCGGCGCGGAATTCCAATTTGCCGGCCTTGAACTCGGCAATCGCGCCAGCCAGGTCGGTGGTCACCGTGCCGGCCTTGGGGTTGGGCATCAGACCACGGGGACCGAGAACCCGACCCAGCTTGGCCACCTTGGGCATCATGTCCGGGGTGGCGATCAAGAGGTCGAAGTCCATCGCCCCGGCGGCAATTTCTTCGACCAGATCGTCGTCGCCGGCTAGGTCGGCACCGGCGGCCTTCGCTTCGGCCACCTTTTCGCCTCGGGCGATCACGGCGATGCGGATGGCCTGGCCGGTGCCGTGGGGCAGGGCCACGGTGGTGCGCAGTTGTTGGTCGGTGTACTTGGGGTCGATGCCGAGACGGACGTGGGCTTCGATGGTTTCATCGAATTTGGCGTTGGCGTTGGCCTTCACCAGTTCGAGAGCCTCTAGGGGCTCATAGGCCCGCTCCTCAACCTTGGCGGTGAGGGCGGCAAAACGCTTGGAGGGTTTGGGCATGGTGGCAAGGGGTACGAGCGACCTTGGGTCTCCCCCGATAGGTGGGCAGTAAGAGGTGCTGGGTGGGGGATCAGTCGTTGACGACGACGCCCATGTTGCGGGCGGTGCCTGCAATGATGCGCATCGCCGACTCGACGCTGGTGCAGTTGAGGTCGGGCAGCTTGGTCTTGGCGATCTCCTCGAGCTGGGCGCGGCTGATGGCCCCGACACTGCCCTTGGAGGAGGTAGCGGCACCCTTTTCGATGCCGGCCGCCTTGGAAATCAGCACCGCAGCGGGCGGGGTCTTGGTGATGAAGGTGAAGCTGCGGTCTTCAAAGACCGAGATCTCCACCGGAATCACGTACCCGGCCTTTTCCTGGGTGCGGGCGTTGTACTCCTTGCAGAACGCCATGATGTTGACCCCGTGCTGACCGAGGGCGGGACCCACCGGCGGCGCAGGGTTGGCTTTGCCGGCCTGGAGGGCCAGCTTGATCACGGCTACGACTTTCTTGGCCATCGGCTGGACGTCTAACGGAACTTCCCTGGAGGGAGAGGGGACGGATCTCCCACGGGGGGAGATAGGGGAACCACTCCCCGAAGGGAGCGCTGCGGATCGCCGGACCGGAGTGGGTCTGGCGCACGGGTGGCGGTCAGGCCACAGGGGCCGCCCTCCGCAGGGAGGCGACCCCGGTGCAGGATCAGTTCTGTTTGCTGATCTGGGAGAACTCGAGTTCGACCGGGGTTTCACGGCCAAAGATGGAGAGGAGGGCCTTGAGCTTGTTGCGTTCGCCCGACACATCAATCACCTCGCCCTGGAAGTCCTTGAAGGGACCGGCAGTGACAAGGATCTGGTCACCCTCGCTGATATCCACCTTGACTACGGGCTTCTTCTCGGCGGCCCGCTTGAAGATGCGATCCACCTCCTGACGGCTCAGGGGCCTGGGGCGGATGTGGCCCCGGGCCTTACCGGTGGCGCGCCTTTCTTCCTGGCCGACAAAATTGATCACGTTGGGCGTACTGCGCACCGCCATCATCGTGTCCTCATCCAAAATCATGCGCACCAGCACATAACCAGGAAAAACCTTCTCATCAATGGACTGGCGACTGCCGTCCTTCTTCAACTTGACCCCTGGGGTCTGGGGAATCTCGATCTCCAGAATGCGATTGTCGACCCCAAGGGTGACGGCCCGCTGTTCAAGGGTGGCTTTCACCTTCTTCTCACAGCTTGAAGCCACCTGGACGGCAAACCAACGGGCCACCTGGGGCGTCTCGATCACCTCGGCCCCATCAAGGCCAGGGGCTGTTACTGCATCTCCAGCCAGCGCGGGCCCAGGCCCCTCCAGGGCAAGGAGACCGGGCTCGGCTGACAAGGCGGCGGGGCTGGCCTCAAGGATCACTTCCAACGGCTCGGATATTGGTGGTTCAACACCCTCTGGCGCTTCCAGTTCCTCTGGCGCTTCCAGATCCTCTGGGGGCTCCAGGTCGTTAGTAGATAAAGAAGTCACGGGCACGGTCATCAACGGAACACCTGGCTGGACGCCCAATGGAAAAAGCGATCAACAGCGGCAATGGCCGCCGCCGAAAGGGCCACCATCAAGATCACCGCCACGGATTCGCTGAATAGCTGCTGGCGGCTGGGCCAGACCACCAGGCGCAACTCGGCCAGAGTCTGGGCCAGAAAACCTTTGCCTTCAGCCGCAATGGCCTCGGGCTCATCCGTACCGGCAGCGGCGGATTCGCCAAGCGGAGGGATGGGGCCTGGCCCCTCCGGTCGCTCGGGTGTGCTCTGGCTGGTGGTGGTTGGGGTGATCTGAGCCACTGGGCACGTGGCGTAGCCACGGATGGAGGGAGGCGCGACGAGGGCTGGGACGGCCTCGACAAACGATCACCCTACTGGACGCCCTCCGGGGGGTTGTGCGCAAGGGGGGCAGAGTCCCGCAGGGGCACAAACCTCAGCCCAGTGTCTGCCTCGCCGTTAGGGGCTTGCACGCATTGCACCCTCACTCCCCAGGCACCCCGGAACTGGTCTTCGAGCAGGGCGGTGGCCAGGGGATTCTCGATGCGACGCCGCAGCACCCGCCGCAAGGGCCGAGCCCCGTATTCGGGCTCGTAACCCTGCTGGGCCAAGAGTGCCACCACGGGCTCGTCCACCTGCAATTGCAACTGTTGTTCGGCCAGCAAGGCCTCCAGCTCGTTGATCTGCAACCGCACGATCCGTTGCAGATCGGCACGACCCAAAGGACGGAAGCGGATGACCTCATCAATCCGGTTGAGAAATTCGGGACGAAACTGGCGGGAGAGGGCCTCTTCCACAGCCCGATCCAGGTCGGCATCAGCGGCGGAAAGGGCCAATGGGTCCCCCTCGCCCATCTCGGCATGGCGTTTGGCACTCTCCAAAATGGCGCGGCTGGCCAAATTGCTGGTCATCAGCACCACGGTGTGGCGAAAATCCACCGTGCGCCCCTGGGAATCGGTCAAGCGTCCGTCGTCCAGCACCTGCAGCAGCAGGTTGAAGACATCGGGATGAGCTTTCTCGACCTCGTCAAGCAGCAACACCGCATAGGGACGGCGCCGCACGGCCTCCGTGAGCTGACCCCCCTCCTCATAGCCCACATAACCCGGCGGTGCCCCCACCAGGCGTGCCACGGCATTGCGTTCCATGAATTCGCTCATGTCAAGGCGCACCAGGGCCTCTTCCTCATCGAACAGGGCGGCGGCAAGGGCCTTGGCCAGTTCGGTCTTGCCGACCCCCGTGGGCCCCAAAAACAGAAAGGAACCCACCGGACGGGTGGGAGCCTGCATGCCGGCCCGGGCCCGACGGATCGCTGCGGCCACGGCGGCCACGGCCTCGGGCTGCCCCACCACCCTCTCGCTGAGGCGACTCTCCATTTCCAGCAGTTTCTGACGCTCGCCGGCCAGCAGGCGCTGCACCGGAATCCCGGTCCAACGGGCCACCACATCGGCGATATCCCATTCCTCCACCTGCTCCCGCAGCATGGGGTCTTGCTGCAGCTCCGCTTCGAGGGTCTGGCGCCGTTGCTGCAGACCATGGAGCTGGTCAAAACGCAAGCGCGCCGCTGCCTCCAGATCCCCATCCCGCTCGGCCTCGGCGATGGCCTGGCGCAGGCCTTCATCCTCCTCCAGCAACAGCCTCAATTCCGCCAACCGCTCCTTCTCAACAGCCCAGCGGCGCTGCACGGCCTCCAGGGCGGTCTGGGCCTGGCGACGTTGATCCTGTAAGGCCATTTTTTCCCCCAGGGGAGCGGCCTCGGCGGCGAGCAGGGCTAATTCAATGCGCCGCAGGTCGGCCTCGGCCGCCTCCACGATCTCCGGTTTGGAGGTCACCTGCATGCGCAGTTGGGCCGCCGCCTCATCCACCAGGTCGATGGCGGAATCGGGCAGGCAACGGTCGCTGATATAGCGCTCTGCCAAACGGGCCGCCGCCACCAGGGCCCCGTCGGCAATCGTGACGCCATGGTGCAGCTCATAGCGCTCTCTTAACCCCCTCAGGATCTCCAGGCAGGTGGCGCGGTCCGGCTCGCGGATCAGCACCTGTTGGAAACGGCGCTCCAGGGCGGGGTCCTTCTCAATGGTGCGGCGGAAATCCTCGGGGGTGGTGGCGCCGATGCAGCGCAGGTCACCACGGGCCAGGGCCGGCTTGAGGATGCCGGCCGCATCACTGCCCGAGCGCTCGCCATTGACCACGGTATGAAGTTCGTCGAGGAAGAGCACAACTCCGCCCGCTCCCTCC
This sequence comes from Synechococcaceae cyanobacterium, assembly GCA_947458155.1. Taxonomy (GTDB): domain Bacteria; phylum Cyanobacteriota; class Cyanobacteriia; order PCC-6307; family Cyanobiaceae; genus Cyanobium. Next base: position 12,058 of record CANGZM010000020.1, read on the forward strand.
GCCTGGGCCACCTCCTTGAGCACGCTGCGCAGCCGTTCTTCGAACTGACCGCGAAACTTGGCACCGGCGATCAGGGCCCCCAGATCGAGGGCGACCAGTCGCACTCCCCGCAGGGAATCGGGCACATCACCGGCCACGATGCGCTGGGCCAGCCATTCGGCCACAGCGGTCTTGCCGACACCAGGCTCGCCGATCAGGACGGGATTGTTCTTGCCCCGCCGGGAGAGCACCTGGATCAAACGGCGAATCTCGGTGTCGCGGCCGATCACCGGATCCAACAGGCCGGCGCGGGCGGCTGCGGTGAGATCGCGGCCGTAGCGCTCCAGCGCCGAGGGCTCCCGCTCCGCCTCAGGCCCGAACTCGGCCCCGGACTCGGCCCCGGACTCGTCCAGCCGTTGCAGCCTGAGGCTCTCGGGCTCGGCCCTTCCAGGCTGCGGGGAGCCCGCGCTGGCACGGGCGGGAGGGGAGGGAGGGGCGGCGGGGGCGGCCACCTCAGCCCCTGCCTGCTTGGCCTCGGGGCGCCATTGGCGCAAAAGCAGATCTTCGCTGAGACCCTCTTGGGCCAACAGACGGGCACCCAGTCGTGGGTCGTTCACCAGGGCGATCAGCAGATGGGGCACATCCAGGCGGCGCTCTCCCCACCGAGCCCTATGGCGATCCGCCGCTTCCAGCAGCTCTTCAAGGGCCTCACCGATATAGAGGATCTCGTCTCGTGCGGAGGGCTGGTCAGCGCAAAACGCCTCCAGCCGATCTAACAAACGGTCCTCATCAATCGGCAGGGACTCACTCCAGGTCGTGAAGCGCCGATCCAGCAGCAAAGCCAAAAGCAGGTGCTCGACGTCCATCGAGCCATGGCGCCAGCGGCGGGCCTGGTCCTGGCTGGCGATCAGCAGATCCCAGGCGGTGTCACTGAAACGCTCCGGATCGGCGGTGAGACTGGTCTGGGCCCCACTTAACGAAGGGGATTCGGCAGGCATGGGCAGGCTGACCTCAGGAAGCCAGGGCGGACGATGGTGGTGGTGATGTCTGAATCAGTTCGATGCGGTATCCATCGGGGTCCTCCACGAAAGCAATTACGGTGCTGCCGTGTTTCATCGGTCCAGGCGGTCGCACGACCTTGCCGCCCTTTGCGTCTATGGCCGCGCAGGTGGCACCGATGTCCTCCACACCGATGGCGATATGGCCGTAACCGTCGCCCAGGTCATAGTCGGCCGTATCCCAGTTGTGGGTGAGTTCCAGCACGGTGGTTTCCCGTTCACAGCCGTAACCAACGAAGGCCAGGGTGAAGCGGCCTTCGGGATAATCCTTGCGCCGCAGCAGGCCCATGCCAAGAACCTCGGTGTAGAACCGCAGGGATCGTTCAAGATCGCCCACGCGCAGCATGGTGTGGAGCAGTCGCATCAGTGGAGCACCCAGGGGGATGGGGAGTAACGAGGAAGCCTTCCTTGCCATTGTTAGCCCATTACGGGCACGAGGAACACATGTCAAGGAGATGGCGCCCCATAGGATCGCGGCCAACAGCTTTGGACTTGTGCTCGACTCCCTCGACCTGGTTATCGATTCGATCGTGGCCCGCGAGGTCCTTGATTCCCGCGGCACCCCCACGGTGGAAGCCGAGGTTTACCTGGAAGGGGGCGCTACTGGACGGGCGATTGTGCCCAGTGGCGCCAGCACCGGCGCCCATGAGGCCCACGAACTTCGCGACGGCGATGCCCGCCGCTACTTCGGCAAGGGAGTCAGCCAGGCCGTCGAGAACATTGAGGAGCGCATCGCGCCTGCCCTCTGTGGCCTGTCTGCACTCGATCAGGGCGCCGTGGATGCGTCCATGGTCGAACTGGATGGCAGTGACAACAAATCCGCCCTCGGCGCCAACGCCATCCTGGCGGTGAGCCTGGCCAACGCCCAAGCAGCCGCCAGGGGCCTGGGATTACCTCTTTATCGCTACCTGGGCGGACCGATGGCCAATCTCCTACCCGTGCCCCTGATGAACGTCATCAACGGCGGGGCCCACGCCTCCAACAACATGGATTTCCAGGAATTCATGTTGGTGCCCCACGGGGCCAACAGTTTTCGCGAAGCCCTGCGCTGGGGTGCTGAGGTGTTCCACACCCTCAAAGGACTGCTCAAGGACCAAGGGCTCTCCACGGCCGTAGGCGACGAAGGGGGGTTCGCCCCGGATCTGGCCGATAACGCCGCCGCCGGTGACCTGCTGGTCCAGGCGATCGCAAAAGCCGGCTACCGCCCCGGTGATCAGATATCCCTGGCCCTGGATGTGGCCAGTACTGAGTTTTTCAAAGACGGACGTTATGCATTCGGGGGAGGCCAATACAGCAGCGCTGAAATGGTCGACCAACTTGCCAACCTGGTGAGTCGCTTCCCAATCGTTTCGATCGAAGACGGGGTGGCGGAAGATGATTGGGAAGGTTGGGCCCTGCTCACCGAAAAACTCGGCCGCACGGTGCAATTGGTGGGTGACGACCTGTTTGTGACCAATACGGCCCGGCTGCGGCAGGGCATAGAACGGGGCGTGGCCAATTCGATCCTGATCAAGGTGAATCAAATTGGATCGCTAACCGAAACACTGCAAGCCATCGATGTTGCCGGGCGAGCCGGGTACACCAGTGTCATCAGCCACCGCAGCGGCGAAACCGAAGACGTAACAATTGCCGACCTGGCGGTAGCCACCCGCGCCGGCCAGATCAAGACCGGCTCGCTCAGCCGCAGTGACCGGGTGGCTAAGTACAACCAACTCCTGCGCATCGAGGACGAGCTGGGAACCCAGGCCATCTACGCCGGCAGCGATGACCGGGGCCCCCGCGGCAAGGCCTAGGCCAAGCTGGCCAAGAAATCATCGGGCATGGCAATGCTATCGGCTTGACGGCCACCGTATAGGAGTCGATAGCCATGGCCGTCAAGCCACTGTTCGATCTCAACGAGTTCGGAAATCTTCATATGGCCGTGCTCAAATTGAATTAAGCGGGGTCTATGCAGGTTGAGATCAATCGACTTAAGCACTTCGCCGTCATAACCTTCACAATCAATCTGGAGTAAATCGAGGCTGAACATTTGGTGTCGCTCAATCAGATCATCCAGCCGCATGGCGGGCACAACGACCTGTTCCAGCTGCCCGGGCAGAACACCACCTTGGTGAGCCACCACCTTGGGATTCATGGAGGTGACGGTCAAGGCATCTTGCATCTTCTGACCGGCCACCGCCGTTAGACCCGGAACCCGATAAAGCGAGACCTCTCGATCTACTGGCGAGATGGCTATATTTTCAAAGATCAGGTGATCGGCATGGTCGCGGTAATTCTCGACCAATCGCGCAAATACATCTGGCTGGGGCTCCACCAAGATCCCTCGCCAGCCAAAACGCTGAACATATCCGCGCAGGGGGTCACCGTAAACACCATCATTGGCCCCTACCTGGATAAACGAAAGCTGCTCCTTCCGGACAAGCATCAACAGATTTACCGCTAACTGAAAAACTGGCAACGAGGATCTCTGGCGGCCTGGCACCTTGCGTATCTCAATGCCTTTAGCCAGAAGGGAGAATTGAAGAGACCGAACCAATCTACTAACAATTGCGGCTGCCATTTAATCATTGGTGAATATTATCTAATCCTACCGTGACAGGTCAGCGATTGCAAGGCCCTCGGTTTAGGTTAGTCTCATTCACGTGTCAGCGCCGGACCTTGGTTGAAAGCTCCATTGCCATCACGATTAGGTTTCGGCACGTCCGGCATCATGGGCTCAGCGCTCACCTCAGCCGGCCGACTGAGGCTGCTGGACGTGGCTTTTGAAGAGGGCATCACCCACTTTGATACGGCTCCCCTCTACGGCCAAGGGTTAGCCGAATCGCTACTTGGCAGGTTTGCCCGCTCCCGGCGAGAAGCCCTGACGATCACTACCAAATTCGGCCTGGTTCCCAAGACCTATCCGGCGCTGCTGCGCCCCTTGATACCCATCGCCAGGATCGTAAACAGGAGAATGGTGTCAAAGGATCGACTGCTGGCCTATTTGAATCGGGTCAAGCCCCCAAGGCCGCTGCCGCCCCCCGGCCATGGGGCGGCAAACTTGGCCGGCCCCACGGCCGGCAGCCCCCCAAATAGCTGGCCTGCGACAGAAACCGTCATGCCGCCAGTTCCCTATACGCCAGAAACCATTCGCGAGCAACTAGAACAAAGCCTACGCCGGCTCAAAACTGATCATATTGATTATTATTTACTACACGACTGCCATGTGCAATACCTTCAACCAGGCATTCTGGAATGTCTAGATAGAAGCGTTCAGGAAGGCAAAATTCGCCACTACGGCATCGGCAGTGGCCGCTGGCAAAGCCGCTGCATCTTGGAGAAGTTTGCCACGGTGCCCTGGGTGGTCCAGATCCCCGACGGCTGGGCGAATTGCGATACTGATTGGTTTGCCCAGCGGGCCCAACCACCTCTGTTTACCCACAGCTCACTGCGCCTTTCTTTGCAAGCAGATCCTGGGTCGATGGAGATTGTTAAGCGGCGTTGGGCCGAGCTCAGCGACCAGGATCCAGACCAGCCTGAGTTATTGAGTGAACTGCTGCTCAGTGGGGCCCTGATCAAAAATGCATCTGGATGCGTGGTGTTCTCCAGCCGCCACGCCCGACACATCCGCAGCAATGCGGCCCTGCTCGAAAGGCTTAAGGCCCGCCGAACCGCAGTTGAAACTCTGCTGCACGAACAGCAGCGGCCTGCCGGCGGGTCCTAAGCGATGTTCATCGATTTTGCCGATTCCGCCAATGCCATTGAGCATCAATGGGACATCTGCATCGTCGGCAGTGGGGTGATTGGTCTGGCCATCGCCAGTCATTTGCTTGACCACAGCAAGCGTCGCATTCTGCTGGTGGAAGAGGGGGGTCTGGCCGATACCGAAAACGACTCCGCAGTGCCAGCGGAACTCAGCGCCGGCGATGTGGCCTCTGGGGTAGCTGGTGGCAGGGCCAAAGGCTTTGGCGGATCAAGCCGGCGTTGGGGGGGACAAGCCCTGCCTTTCAGTGCCTTGGATCTCGCCCCCAGGCCTGGCATCGATCCGGCAGCAGGCTGGCCGATCAGCTGGGAAGAACTGAATCGTTTCTATCCACTTGCCGACAAATTTCTGGGGCTCAGCTCTATTTCATTCCAGACTGATTTATGGAAAAATTCTCAAATTACCAATGGCTTTGGCAAAGATTCTGCCCTGGAATTAAACATCTCCAAATATAGCCCACATCCCTACCTAGCCTCTCTTTTTCAGCAAAAATTTGCCACTTCTAATCAAGTAAGCTGTCTTATTAATGCCAAAGTAGCTGGTGTCAATCTAGATAGTAGTGGCCTACGCTCCACGGGAGTCCGCATCCGCAATCGCCATGGCATGGAGTCCGACATCAAAAGCCAATGGGTCGTGCTTTGTGGCGGAGGCATCGAAAATCCTCGGATTCTGCTGGCCTCCTGGCACAATGGGAAGCAAGGTATTGGCAATCAGGAAGACCTGGTAGGCCGCTATTATCAAGATCATCTGGGATTTTTTGCAGCACGACTTGAACCGATCGACTGGTCAGCATTTCGCCATCTCTTTGCGAGTTTTACCCCTGGCAATCAAAAATATGTTCCCAAGATTCAGTTGGCTCAGGGCAGCCAAGTACGCGATAATCTTCTAAATGTGACAGGCAATCTTGATGTTCAGAGTGAAGCAGATGCCCCCTTGCACTCCGTGCGTCGCATTTACCATGCCCTGCGCGGTAGCAGACCGGATTCAAGATCTTGGCGAGCCTTATCAAGCGATCTCAAGCAAGTGATCAGGTCCGCCCCCGAAGCCCTGGGACTGCTATCAACCCACTTCTTCGAGCATCGCATTGCCATCCCCCGCAAAGCGCGATTCTTTCTTATGGCAAATGCCGAAAGTGAACCTCTTTACAATAGTCGCATTAGGCTTAGCGAATCGACTGACGGCTATGGCATGGCCCGCCCGATTGTGGAATGGCGTGTTAGCGATCGCAGCTTGACCGCCCTGCAGTGCTATGGCCAATCCCTAAAAAGCACCCTGGAAGCGAAGGGGATCGCCCGGGTCAATCTGAGCCCATACCTTACTGATCCTACAGCAAATTGGAAAGAAAGAGTCTACAGCCTATACCATCACATGGGAGCAACACGCATGTCTAACTACGCCAAAGATGGCGTAGTCGACACCTGGGGACGCATTCATGGAATTGGCAATTTATATATAGCTGGTACCTCCGTTTTGCCTACAGGCAGTTCGTCCAACCCCAGTTACACGGCCCTAGCCCTAGCCTTTCGCACGGCTCAACACATTCTTACCGAACTTTGATAAAGTGCTATGGCCCTGCCCCCTAGGGAACCAATAGCAGATATGCTGAGGAGGTTGATTCTAAGCAGCTATGCTGCCGATTTCATGGCCTTGATTGATGACCTGATCAGCGGTGTGGTTAATTCCGTCGCCGGCGACAAGGCTCAGGCCCTCAACGATTTCTTCAAAACCAACGGCGGCCTTACCGGGCTGGCCCAAAAGTTTCAGAACGGCGGGGCAAGCGAACTGTTTGCCAGCTGGGTGGGTACGGGGGAAAATTCCCTGATCAACCCAGATCAAATTGACAAGATTCTTGGCAGTGGTCCGATACATGATCTTGCTATCAAGCTAGGAGTCGATACCAAACAAGCCTCGGATTACATCGCCACCAAACTTCCCGAGCTAGTCGATCGTCTCACCCCTGACGCCAAGATTGAGCCAGACGCTGCAGCCAAACCCCTGCCCCCTGCCGCTCCTATCGCCTGACCATCACTGGATGGGAATTGCCCCGAAGCCCTCAAGGCTTAAATACTCCCCTTCCATTTTTGGCGGGGGCCTAAACCCCAGGGAGATTGTCAAGGCGACTGTCCCGCTTAAGGCGCGCCTGTAACTTCAGCCAGCCCCATCCCACCGGCAGGGCAATAGCGGCCGGCACCGCTCCGTAAAGAGGCCGTTGGCTGGCCACCATCAAGGCCGTCGCCACGGCCAGTCCCCCCAGCAAAAATGCCTGGCCACTGATCTGCTGGGTCAGGGCCAGGCGACGCAACAGCCGATCGGTTTCACCAGCGCGGATCTGCACCTGGAGATCGCCCTGCTCGATTCGGGAAAGACTTTCATCGAGCCGCCGGGGAATGCCCAGGGCCCGCGTGCCCACATCCGCAGCCTGACGGGTGATCTCATTGAGGAGTTCGCTGGGGCCGTTGCCGCTGGAAGTCATAAGGGGCAGCAG
>CANGZM010000021.1 GCA_947458155.1 Synechococcaceae cyanobacterium
ACGGCCGTGAGATAGGGCAACTTCATCGGATCGGCGCCGACCCCGGCAGCTTCCAGCTCGGAGCGCAGGCGATCCAGGGCGTGGGGGGTGCGGTGCAACCAATACAGCGCTGATGTCAAGGAGGTGGCCGCTGTCTCGTGGCCCGCCACCAACAAGGTGATCAATTCATCGCGCACATCTTCATCGCTGAGCGGTTCGCCGGCTTCGTCGCGGGCCTCCAGCAACATCGACAGCACATCAAACCGATCGCCCAGGGGCTGGGCCCGGCGCTCGGCAATCATGGCGTAAAGCAACTCGTCGGTTTGTGCAGCCAATTGGCTGATGCGATGGCCTGGACTGAGCGGCCCAAAATCCTTCTGCAGCCAAGGGAAGAACAACACCGCCGAGGTCAAGGGTGTCGCCGTCATCGCCAAGCGGCGGGTCAGCAGCGATTCCAGTTCGCCGTGGCGCTCAGCTTGCCCCAGGCCAAACACCACCTCCAAAATCACCCCCATGCTGATGCGCTGCATCGCCTCCCGCACCGAAATCACCCCCTCCTGGGGCCAGCTGGCCATTTCCTGGCGCGTGATCCGCTCAATCACACGCGCATAATTTTGCAGGTGCTCGCCATGGAAACGGGGCATCACCAGTTGGCGGCGCTGACGGTGGGCAGCACCACTCAACAAAATCGTATTGCGCACACCAAGCAGGGGCGCAAGGATCAAATTGAGTTCGCCCGGAGAGCTGAATTCACTGCCGGTATCGCGACTCATCAACGCCTGGATCGACTTGGGTTCGGTGAGCAGAAAAATCGAGCCGCTGCCCATGGCGTCTCCAAAGACAGACACCTGGAAACTGTCCTTGCCTTGGCGCACCTGGTCGCGCAGGAAGCCGGTGGGATCCAGAATCCAGCGGGCCAACTGCCAGCGGCGGCTTAAGGCCGATTCCTGCAAGGGCTCAGGGCGTCCCTTAGGGACCAGGCCGGCGGAGGAGCCGGCCACTTCAGGGCTGCCCCCTTCAACGGAGGCGGCAGTGCGGGTCATGGAAATAGCGACAATCGTGGCCAAAAGCTAGCCCGACCCTTACGGGTCTTCAGGTCGACAGCCCCAGACACTGGCCGACCACTTCTTGGCTGTTCTCTGACAAGCCGGGCAGGGCCGCCAGCTCCCGCAGGGCCTGGCCCATGGCCTGGCGGCGGCTGGGGCCGTAGCTCTGCCAACGGCTGAAGATCTTGCACAGCCGGGCCGCCGTGATCGGATTGCGCTGATCAAGCAGCCCGATCTGCTCGGCCAAGAAGCGATAACCCGAGCCGTCCGCCGCGTGGAAAACCACCACATTCCCGGCCAATCCCCCCAATACTGCCCGCACCGAATTCGGCGCCATCGGGTCATAGCGGGGATGGTTAAGTAGCCGTCGCACCCGCTCCAGGCCATCGTCAAAGGGGGCCGATGCCTCCAGGGCAAACCAGGCATCGAGAATCACCGGCCGCTCCTGCCAGCGGCCATAGAAAGCATCGAGAGCGGCCTGGCGCTCGGCCAGGGGCTGGGGCTGCAGGGCCGCCAGCCCTGCCCGAGCCAGGGTCATCGAGGGCCCATCCACCGCCGCGCGGGCAGCCGCAATCGCTGCCGGATCACCAGCCGCCACCAGCCATTTCCAGATTTGACCGCTCAACAGGCGATCGCCGCAACCCTCGGGCCAGGGCAGATCCCACTGGCTGCGGCAACGGTCCAGGGCCAGGTGCAAAGGTTCGGCCAGCACCTCACCCAAACGACGCCGCAATCCCTCCAGGGCCCAATAAAAGGCCGGTGGATCCGGTTCAACCACACCCTCCTCCAACTCCGGCAAGGCCGGCAGGCTCATCAGGGCACTGCGGCTGGCCTCAGAGAGGGTGGGGTCCGCCAAGATGCGGCCAAAAGCCTCCAGCAACTCATCCTCCAACAAGGCATCAGGCCGTCCCTTGGCCCGCCGCCGCAGTGCCCGCCGCAGCAGCTGCTGTCCCGCATCCCAGCGGGCAAACGGGTCACTGTCGTGGGCGAACAGGTGGACCAATTCGCGGGCGGGCCGTCCCATCTCCAGTTGCACAGGAGCTGAAAAATGGCGCAGCAGCGAAAGGGCTGGGGGCTGGGCCTGATTCGGCAGGCCCTCGAAGCGCAGGATCTGTTCCGCCTGATCGATCACCACCACTTTGGTGCGGCGGCCCCAGTCTCCAGGCGGGTCGGGGGCAACCGCCGGAGCATGAGATTCGGCCCCGAAATGGACCGACACGTCCTGCCCTGATTGATCCACCAGGCCCAGGGCCACTGGAATAACCAGCGGCTGCTTGTGCGACTGGCCTGGAGTCGGCGGTGTCTGCTGGGAGATCGTTAGCTCAAGGGTTCCCCGCTGCCGGTTCCAGCGCCGCCGGATCCGCAGCAGCGGAGTGCCGGCCTGGCTATACCAAAGGCGGAACTGTTCAAAGTCAAAAGGAAGCTCAAAATCAGCCGCCCCGTCACGCATCGCGGCCAAAAAATCATCAATGGTTGCTGCCGATCCATCATGGCGGGCCACATAAAGCGCCATGCCCTTAAAAAAGGTTTCCTGCCCCAAAAGGGTCTGCAACGCCCGAATTAACTCCGCACCTTTTTCGTAGATGGTGGTGGTGTAGAAATTATCGATTGCTTGGTAATGATCCGGCTGTACAGCATGGGCCGTTGGCCCTGAATCCTCCCGAAATTGACTGTTACGCAAAAAAGAAACATTATCAATTCGGTTCAAGGAGTGACCATGTAAATCTGCACTGAAACATTGGTCTCTGAATACGGTCAGGCCTTCCTTGAGTGACAACTGAAACCAGTCGCGACAGGTGATGCGATTACCGGTCCAGTTATGGAAATACTCATGGGCAATGACACTTTCAACCCGCTCTAACTCCGCGTCCGTAGCCGTTTCGGCGTCGGCGAGCACCAACTTGGAATTAAAAATATTCAAACTCTTATTCTCCATGGCGCCCATGTTAAAATGGCGCACAGCAACGATATTAAATTCATTCAGGTCGTATTCCAGCCCATAGACCTGCTCATCCCATGCCATGCAACGCTTCAAGCTCGCCATGGCATGGGCCGTATATGGCCCATCTCCCGGTTCGACATGGATTCTCAAGCGCACCTCACGACCACTAGCCGTAACGAAGAAATCCGTCACCTCCTCCAGCTGGCCAGCCACGAGGGCAAACAGATAGGAGGGTTTGGGGAAGGGATCGTCCCAAACGACATAGTGCCGGGCGCGGCCATCAACCCCTGATGGCAGTGCCCCTGACTCGACGCCATTGCCATTGGAGAGCAACACCGGAAAGCGTTGCCGATCCGCTTCCAGGCGCACCTGAAAACAACTGAGCACATCGGGCCGATCGGGATGGAATGTGATGCGGCGGAAGCCCTCTGCCTCGCATTGGGTGGTCACCATGCCGCCACTGACGTAGAGGCCTTCCAGGCTGGTGTTGGCCTGGGGCTCAAGGCGCACCAAGGTCCGCAACAGGAACGGCCCCCCTGGAGGATTCAGCAGGGTCAGCCCTGCCGCCGTATGGCGGTAGAGCTGGGCCGCCAGCGGCTGGCCATCAAGGCTGATCTCCAGCAGTTCCAGATCAATCCCCGCCAACTCCAGGGGCGCAAGGGCTGCTGCGGTCGTCGCCTCTAGGGCCAACACTGCTTCTACAAAGGCATGGTCGCCTTCAAGCCGCACCGTCAAGTCCGTACGGCTGAGTCGGTAGGGATAGGGGCGGTAATCGGCGAGATGGATGGCGGCCATGGTGGGCCTGACCTACTTCTTGCCGCCGGAACCGGCCGCTTGCATGGCCTTTTTAACTTGGGCCACCAGGGTGTCTACTTCCTTCTTCCAATCAGGCGGCAGCGACGGGCCACAGAATTTGTCAATGCGGAGCACGGTTTCGGCCACGGAAGCATTGACAAGCTGCTCGCGGGTCAAGGGGGCTGGGGCCCCTTGAATCTGGCTGCCATGCTTGGTGGAAAGCACGGAGGTCAGCATGCTGAGATTGCCTTCCATCGACGCCTTAAAGGGCAACTTGGCCTGGGCCAAGGTGCACATGTTGATCGCCGCCATGCTCATGTAGGTGTTGAACTGGTCGCCGGTCGCCGGGGTGGCGGCGGGGGCCTTGGCCGGCTGCTGCGCCAGAACCGCAGCAGGGAAAGAAAGGCTGAGACCAAAGATGGCCAGGGCCAGGACGGACCGCTTGGCGAGCATGGGGAAGAGGGGATGAACGATCCCATGCTGCTGCATCACAGGCCCGCCGCCCAGTGGCGCCAGTTGACAGCGTGGCCGAGCGTCCTGAGAGTCAGTCCTGCAAAGGAGCCTTAGTCGCTGCCCCGACCAAGGGGGGGCCTGCTTCCTCCAGCCGGATTTCATGGTGGATTTCACTCACTTCGAGCTGGCCATCACGCCAGCAATAAATCGAACGGGAACGGTAGCGATCTTGATCGACGAGGCGAATATGCTCAATAACATGCAAATCATGGTCTTGGGATTCAAAAATCACCTCATGCTCATCGACCTGGCGAATTTGACTGTTAATCGGGACACCGTTAACAACATCTTGGCTTCGCCGCAACTGGTGGCCGCATAAATAGACATCCGCGCAACCCCTGGCACGATATTTTGGTTTGATCTTAAAAAAGTCGAAGGACTCTTCGGGCCACCAGCTCAGCCGATAAGCCGCTTCACCATGGCTGGCCTCGCTATAAATTTCTACCCGCACCAACATATCAAGTCGCAACACCTCATCGTCGACGAAAAAATAGAGGCGCCGTGAACGCCATAGACCAAGATTGCGCCCAAACCAGCGTTTCAAATTGGAATCCAGCTGAATACGGCTCCGCACTCGATCAGGGCTGGGGGCTGGTTTGGAGGTCGTTGCCGCAATCGAGATGGGAAGCCCATCGGAGGGGGGCTCTGGCGTCTTGGTCATGGAGTCCAATGTTAAGGCCCTTGCTTCGCCTCCCTCATAGCCAATCCAATGCACGTTTGCTCGTTTTCACCTAAAAGCCATAAGGTGTCATGAACCCCAGCCAAGTCCCTGTGAGTGCTGCAGGCCTGCGAAGCCTCCCGCTTTCGATCAGTTCCCCGTCTCGCCCTTGGCGGCTCCGCTCACCACTAACTCCATGACGGGAACGACCCTCACAGACACCAAGGCGGAACCATCCCACTCCCAGTCCCTGAAGTTGTTGCTGGTGGCTGGCAAGCACCACCTGGCCACCAACGATCTGCGGGCGTTGCTGGCTTTGCTCAACAACGATGAGTTCTGTTTCCAGGTGTCTCTTGAAGTCGTCGATCCGGCCAGCCATCCAGAGGTGCTCGAGCTACACCGACTAGTCGCCACCCCGGCACTTGTCAAACTCGAACCCGCCCCCAAGCAGATCTTCGCCGGCAACACCCTTTCGCTCCAGGTGCGCAGTTGGTTGCCCCGCTGGAAGCAAACCGAAGTGGTCACGGGCCTGGGCCTCAGCCTCGTCCCGGCCGAGATGGATGGCAGCCGCAGTCTGCGCGAAGTGCAACTCGAAGACCAGCTACTGGTGCTGCGCCAGGAGAACGAAACCTTGATCGAACGGGTCGGGGTTCAGGAGCGACTGCTGCGCATGGTCGCCCATGAACTGCGCACGCCCCTGACGGCGGCCAAGCTGGCAATCCAGAGCCATGGGCTGGGGCAAATCGACCAGGCCCGCTTCCACGACGTTCTCAAACGCCGGCTGGACGATATCGAAGCCCTCTCCAGCGACCTTCTCGAAGTGGGTACCACCCGCTGGGAGGCCCTGTTCAATCCCCAGCGCCTGGCCCTCGGCCAGGTTGCCGCCGAAGCCATTCTTGAACTGGAGAAGCTTTGGATCGGTCGCAACCTTGAATTCGTCACCGACATCCAGGCCGATCTCCCCGATGTCTACGCCGATCAACGGCGCATGCGGCAGGTGCTCCTCAACCTGATTGAAAACGCCCTGAAATTCACCCCCGATGGCGGTCGCGTCATTCTGACCCTGCTGCACCGCACCAATCAGTGGGTCCAGATCAGTGTCTGCGACAGCGGCCCGGGGATCCCCCTCAAAGAGCAGCAACGCATCTTCCAAGATCGGGTGCGCCTGCCCCAGACCTCCACCACCACCTCCGGCTATGGCGTGGGACTGTCGGTGTGCCGGCGGATCGCCCAGGTCCATGGTGGACGCATTTGGGTGGTGTCTGAACCGGGAGAAGGAGCCTGTTTCCATTGCACCGTTCCTGTTTGGAACGGCCAAACCCTGACGACATCGGCCACTGGCGATGCTGATCTCAACCAAGCGAACCACTGAGCGCCTTGACGAACGCCCCCCCCGACCCGTAGTTTCAAAACAACAGCACGGAGCTGACCGTCAGCCAAGACCTGGTTCGGACCTCTTTCGGTTCAGGCCAAACTTCCCAAGAGTTTCGGTTCATGGTTTCGACAGCGTCAACTCCACTGTGGCCTCGCCCCCATCGTCTAGAGGCCTAGGACACCTCCCTTTCACGGAGGCGACAGGGGTTCGAATCCCCTTGGGGGTATTGATAAAAACAGTTGAATTTATTACTAATCAAACAGTAATTTTTTGATTACTTTAATTTTGGTCAGATTTTACTGGCCCGTCGATGGGCTTCTTGTTGGACTCCCCTGAGATTGTTGGCCAGATCTTGCTGAAGCCGCTGTTCAATCAAGCCAATGGGCATGCCGGGGTTTCCCTGAACTGTCAGGTCATAGAGCAACCAAGTGCTGGTCGGGTCGCTGCCGATCATCCAAAAACCCTCAAAGCAGCGAAAATCTCCCTCAACCATTTGAAAAGCCAACTTGCCTGCCTCAAGGTTTTCTTGCAGCTCCAGCAGCACCCTGGCAGTGAAGCGCAGGCCACAAAAATGCTGAGTGCCCACCTGTTCAACTCGAACTTGGTTGCCTTCACGGGAAAGCTGGCGTGAATGGCTGAGGTTGGGTATAAACCTGTCCAGGTTGTCGTAGTCGGTGAGGGCCGACCACAACCAATACGGCTCAACCCGCAAACGCAACTGGGCCGCTAACCGGCGAGTGCCCTGGGGCAATCGCTCCATTTCCTGTTGGATGGTGTCCAGGGGGCATTGCACACCCGAAAGCCGTCGCTCAGGGCAGCGATCAGGCATGGGCGCAGAAAACGGTGCCAGGGTCTGCGTCAAGGGAAAATTGGAGACTTGTGCGGGGCGAGGGCTAAAGCTTCAGGTGCCAGGCCTTAAGGCTTAACAAATCTAGCGGCACTCCACCAGCCTGGCGAGGTTTTGCCCGGTAGGGGGGTCTGCAGCTTTCCCTATGATCGCTTCGTTTTAGGCGGCTGCTTTCGAGATGCGCGTTTCCACAGGCAACACCAGCGGCGTTGATAGCCGCATGTTCACCGTGGTGATCGAGAGCCTGGGCGTCGGTCGTCCTCGGCGGGCCACCAGGCAACTGACGGTGCCTTTCCAGCAACTGCAGTCGCTGCTCCAATCCGTCGCCCTCAGGGGCGGTCGCCTCAAAATCATCAGCGTCGACGGCCAGCCCCTCGCCGCCCCTGCGGCCGCCGCCGAAGCTTCAAGCGCCCCCGCCGAGGCCGCTGCGAGCGTCGTCAGTGCCGCGGAGCCGGTGGCCGCCGAACCCCTTGCAGCCGACCCCTCACCCGCAAACAAAACCGCCGTGGCCCACGCCGACGTCCCCGTCAACCTCTACAAGCCGAAGGATCCTTTCATCGGCACGGTCATCGACAACTATTCCCTGCTTGTCGATGGTGCAATCGGCAGGGTCAACCACATCACCTTTGATCTCAGCGGAGGCAACCTCCACTACATCGAAGGTCAAAGCATTGGCATCATTCCCGATGGAACCGATGCCAACGAAAAACCCCACAAACTCCGCCTATACTCGATCGCCAGCACCCGCCACGGTGACAACGTCGCAGATGGCACAGTATCCCTTTGCGTTCGCCAGCTCGAATACGAAAAAGAAGGTCAAACCATCTACGGGGTTTGCTCGACCTTTCTTTGCGATATCCAGCCGGGAGCCAAAGTCAAAATCACCGGGCCGGTTGGCAAGGAAATGCTCCTGCCGCCTGATGAGGATGCGAACATAATTATGTTTGCAACCGGCACTGGTATCGCGCCGATGAGGGCCTATTTGCGCCGCATGTTTGAGCCAACCGAACGGGCCAAGAATCCGGAATATCAGTTCGCCGGTAAGGCCTGGCTGTTCATGGGGGCACCCAAAACTGCCAACCTGCTCTACGAAGAAGACCTACAGCGCTATCTGGCCGATTTCCCTGAGAACTTCCGTTACACCAAAGCCATCAGCCGCGAGCAACAGAACGCCAAAGGGGGAAGGATGTATATCCAAGATCGGGTTCTCGAGCATGCCGAGGAGATCTTCACCCTGATTGAGAATCCCAAGACCCATGTGTACATGTGCGGTTTGCGGGGTATGGAGCCGGGCATTGACGAGGCGATGACGGCGGCAGCTGCGGCCAAGGGTCTCAATTGGGCCGAGCTGCGTCCCCAACTGAAAAAAGCCGAGCGCTGGCACGTCGAAACCTACTGATCCCATCAGTGTTCAAACACACTCCAGGCCGGCGCTACCAGCCAAACCGAGCCTGAGCCGTTAAACCTGGAGCAGTGCAAGCCCGCCGATGACCTCCATCCTCACCAATCCCCTCAGGGTCGGGCTCCGCCAGGAACGGGTGATCACCCCCCAATGCCTGGTGATCTTCGGGGCCAGCGGCGATCTCACCCACCGCAAACTGATTCCGGCGCTGTTCGAGCTCTTTCGCCAGCGGCGTCTGCCCAGCGAATTTGCCATTCTCGGTTGCGCTCGACGCCCCTGGAGCGACACAGAATTCCGTCAGCGGATGCAGGAGTCCCTCAAAGATGAGATCGGCGAACACCTGCAGGCTTGGGAACAGTTTTCCCTGGGATTGTTTTACGAGCCGGTCGATCTCCAGCAGAACGACCACATGGTTCGCCTGGCCCAGAGGCTAGAGGCCATTGATCGTCTGCGGGCCACCCGGGGTAATCGCACCTTTTATCTTTCCGTTTCGCCAGAGTTTTACGGCAGCGGCTGCAAGGCCCTGGCCTCTGCAGGACTGCTGGCCGATGCCGATCGCAGTCGCATCGTCATCGAAAAACCCTTCGGTCGTGACTACGGCAGCGCCCAGAACCTGAACCGCATCGTTCAGTCCTGTGCCAAGGAGAGCCAGGTTTTCCGCATCGACCACTATCTGGGCAAGGAAACTGTTCAGAACATCCTGGTGTTGCGCTTTGCCAACACGATCTTCGAACCAATCTGGAATCGTAATTATATCTCCAATGTGCAGATCACCGCTGCCGAAACCGTTGGCGTTGAAGAAAGGGCCGGCTACTACGAATCCTCCGGTGCCCTGCGGGACATGGTCCAAAACCACCTCACCCAAATCCTGGCACTGACAGCAATGGAACCTCCTGGTCGCTTCGATCCTGAGGCGATTCGCAATGAGAAAGCCAAGGTTTTGCAAGCTGCCCATCTGGCCGATGAAAATGAAGCCTGGAAGTGTTGTGTGCGTGGTCAATACGGACCCGGTGGCACCAGCAGCCGTCCCCTGAGTGGTTACCGCCAGGAACCGGGAGTGAACCCCAACAGCACCACTGAAACCTATGTGGCCATGAAGGTGTTCATCAATAACTGGCGTTGGCAAGGGGTGCCCTTTTATCTACGCACTGGCAAGCGGCTACCCAAGCGGCTCTCTGAAGTGGTCTTGACCTTCCGCAAGGCCCCGGTCCACCTCTTTGATGCCGCCGGTGGGGCACCCACCCCCAACCAGTTGATCCTGCGGATTCAGCCCGATGAGGGCGCCGAAATCAAATTTGAGGTCAAGGCCCCGGGCTCCGGCATGCGCAGCCGCCCCGTCGACATGGCTTTCAACTATGACGACTCCTTCGGTGAACCTTCAGACGAGGGCTACGTCCGTTTGCTCGCCGACGCCATGCTGGGCGAACCCACCCTGTTCACCCGCAGCGATGAGGTGGAAGCCGCCTGGCGCCTCTATACCCCCTTACTCGCCTTAATCGAAGAGGCCCCCTGGCGACTGCCGGTCCATCCCTACGAAGCTCGAACCTGGGGACCAGCCGCCGCCGATTCCCTGCTGGCCGATGACGGCTTGAGCTGGCGACGTCCCTGAAACACCGGGACCATCGCACCGATTCCCTGCCAACCGATTCCAATAGCCGCGAGCCATGTCTGCCCAGCTCACGCTCCAGGCCCCCCTGGAGCTTCCCCCCGCCGATCTCACCTCCTATCTGGAACGTCTATGGAGTGGCGAGCTGGCCGGCAGCAACGGTGCCGCCACCTTTACTCTGGTGGTCTGGGATCCGGCCTGGCTTGAGCAGCATCTGATCCGCACTGGCCGTCTTGATGGACCGATCACCGGCTTGCTGAGCGCCGAACTGCTGGAGGCGGCGCGCACATCCGTAGCGGCCTTGGATCTGCCACCGAGTACCGCACCGATGGATCCCGCCCTGGCCTGGCGCCTCGGCCAGCTGCCAGGCGACCACAAAGCCGAAGATCTGCGCGGACGCTTCGTGGCCAGCGCGATCAGTGCCCAAATGCCAAGACGCCTGATCACCGTGGCGCCGACCCTGGCTGCGGACCATCGCCTCGAAACCCTGGTGGCGGCCTACTGCCCCCTGCCCGAAGAGGGGGGGGCTGGGGCCGCCTGCGGCGATGTCGTGGTGCTTCGGGGTGGCATGGGGTCCCTGCACCAGGCCCTTCCCCTGATCGAGCCTTTGGTCGCACCGGAACTGCCCTGCTGGGTGTGGTGGAACAGCAGCCTGGACGAACCCTCCGAAATGTTGGAGGCCCTGGCACCAATCCCGCGGCGCCTCGTGATTGACACCTCCCTCGGCCAACCCAGCCGCTGCCTGGAGGTCCTGCTTGCCCGCATCGAAGCCGGCCAGGCGGTAAATGATCTCAATTGGCTGCGCCTGCGCAGCTGGCGGGAGTCGCTGGCCATGGTCTTCGACCCCCCAGCCCGGCGCCCTGCCCTCAACCACGTTGTTCAGCTCGACATCGATGTCGAGGGTCACCATCTGGTCAAGGGTCTGTTGTTGGCCGCTTGGATGGCGGACCGGCTCGGCTGGCATTTGCTCAACAGTTCCAGCGTCGCCGACGATGGCAATGGCGTCGGTGTCAGTGCCGAATTCGAGCGCACCGATGGTGTGGCAGTCAGGTTTCGGCTGATGCCAGTGCCCGTGGGGGTGGCCAAGACCCACCCCGGAGCCATCCTTGGACTTCGGCTGATCTGCAATCCCGAAGATCAACCTCCCCTCTGCGTCATTCTTTGCTCCGAGTCGGGAGGCTGCATGAGGCTTGAATCCGGTGGCATGGCCGCCATGGAACTGGCTGAAGATGTGGTGCCCCTGCCCCTGGAAAGCGAAGAGATGGAAATGGCCCGCCTGTTGGCCGGCAGCCACGATTCCACCAATCCATTGTTGGCTGCCGCGGCACCGATCGCTGCCCGGCTGCTGCCAGGCTGAACCCCGCGCATCGTCCTTCTGAGCCTTGAGCTGCCTGATCGGGGCCCCCTGCAGCGGCAGTGGCAAAACCCTTGTAAGCCTCTGCCTGGCCGCCGCCGCCCGCGCCCGCGGCGCCCGGCTGCAGACCTTCAAAGTGGGCCCCGACTACCTGGATCCCCAACTGCTCTCCCAGGTGGCAGGGCTGCCGTGCCGCAATCTTGATCCCCTGCTCTGTGGCGAGGACTGGGTTCGCCGCAGTTACAGCTGGCATGGCGGCCAGGCCGATCGGGTGCTGGTAGAGGGGGTGATGGGTCTGTTCGATGGCCGGGGTCCCAGCAGCGAAGGCAGTTCGGCCGCCGTCGCCCAGCTCCTCGATCTGCCAGTGGTACTGGTGGTGGAGGCCTCCCGTCAGGCTGGATCCCTGGCGGCCCTCGTGCGAGGCTTCCGCGACCATGGCCCCCCCCAGGTGCGCATGGCAGGGGTGGTGCTCAATCGGGTCGCCAGTCAGCGGCATCGGGCCCTGCTGGCTGAAGCCCTCGCCGACCTGGGCATGCCCCTGTTGGGATCGTTTCCCCAAGACCCTTGCCTGGATCTGCCCTCACGCCACTTGGGCCTGCTGCCCCCCCATGATCTGCCCGATTTCAATGGGCGACTAGCCCAGTGGGCAGCGCTGGCCGAACGGCACCTGGACATGGAAAGGTTTTGGGCCCTGATGGAGTCGCCCCAACCAGGCAACGAAGACCCCATCCTCCATAGTCTCGATCAAGTCGCCCCCCGCGAACTGCTTCGCTCTGTGCCCTTGGGGCAACAACCGAAGGTGGCCATCGCCGCCGATGCGGCGTTCCATTTCCGCTACCCCGAAACCGCCGAGTTCCTGACGGCGGTTGGCCTTGAATCCATCCCCTGGAGCCCGCTTGCGGACGAACCCCTGCCCCAGACCTGCGCAGCCCTCATACTGCCCGGTGGTTATCCCGAACTCCATGGCGCCCAACTGGGTCAGGCGCGACGCAGCCTCTGCCAGTTAGCGGCCGCCGTTGACGGGGGTCTGCCCCTTGTCGCCGAATGCGGTGGCTTGATGCTGCTGGGCGAAGCCTTGCAGGATTCAGCCGGCACCTGGCAGCCGATGGCAAACATCTTGCCGTTCAGGGCCCAAAGGGGAGAGTTGAGTCTCGGCTATCGGCGGGCCACTGTCAGCGCCAACAGCCTGCTGCTTCGCCGTGGCGAAACATTGACCGGCCACGAATTCCACCGCTGGCAACTGCTTCCCAAAGCTGGCGTTACGGTGTCAGAAGGTCCTGTGGCCGGAGAGCCAGAATTGTGGCAAGTTGAAGGTTGGGGATCACCGAGGAGACCCGAGGGTTGGACTACGCGCAACGTTCACGCAAGCTGGCTTCACATCCACTGGGGTGGATGCCCGGCGATTCCATGGCGCCTGGCGGCTTCAACCGGGCCCGCCGGGCCGAGCACGACAGCCGCAGGTTTCTCGTTCCCCCTGAACCTCGCTCTCCCGCCGCCCGCGAACGCTGGCGCCTGACAGTGCGAGGCAAAGTGCAAGGGGTGGGCTATCGAGCCAGCTGCCTGCGACGCGCAACCGATCTTGGCCTTAGCGGCTGGGTGCGCAACATGGTCGACGGCACGGTGGAAGTGGAAGCTGAGGGAACCATCCAGGCTCTCACCGAACTGCGCCTGTGGTGTGAGAAGGGGCCCCGCCATGCCCAAGTGAGCAACGTGGCCAATGCCCTGATCCCCGCCACCGGATCCGATTGGTTTGAGATCCGTCCCTGAGCGGCCACCTGGGTCCATGGGATTGGCTGGAGTTGCTGGTCGTGGGTCTGACGATTGCCTTCAGCCCTCCCCACCTCGGACTCCTGTTTTGGCTGATGCTGGGTCCCCGTGGCGTGATGCGAGCGTCGCTGTTGGTGGCCAGTTGGCTGGCCATGGCCGCCTTGACGATCGGGCTTGTCGCCATGGTGGTTCAAGGCTCCCTGGGGCAGCTGTGGATTCTGCCTGCGCCAGCAACGGAGCTGATATCCCCCCTCATCGATGGTCTCGCCGCCGTGGCTCTGGTGACCGTTGCGGTATGGGCCCTGGTAACGGGCCATGGGGACCCATCGCAGCGTGAGGGTGGGTTTCAGCGCCTCCTTCAACTGCCACTGCCTGTGCTGCTGGCCTTGAGCTGCGGCTGGCAGTTCCTGAGTCCAGAAGATGGCTTGCTGTACGCCAAGGCCCTGAACCAGCTCAGGCAAGGCGGAATGGAAGGCGCTGAACGGTTTGCTGCCATCGCTTTGCTCTGGCTGGTCAGCAGCAGCTTGATGGTCCTGCCGCTAGTCCTGCTTATAGCCCTGGGACCCACACAAATAGGTCGTTTGCTCGAACCCTTGAAACGAGGACTTGAAAATCACGGTAAGTCGATTGTGGCAATCATGAGTTTGAGCTTGGCGGGCTATCTCGGCTGGCAGGGCTGGATCGGCTGGCAAGCGATTGGCTAAGTCGGCACACAAAAAGCCCAACATATACTGCCTTACTTCAATTCTCCCCATTCAGCCACTGCAGCCACAGCGCCTCTCGACCCGGAGGTCCCGGCTGGGCCATCAGGGCCACTGCCTGACTGGCACGGCTCACGGCCACATAAATGAGACGGCGCCGCAACATTTGATCGGCGGGGGTGAAGACATCTCCATCCACAAAAACTTCCCCAAATGTGCTCCCCTGGCTGCGATGCACCGTCAGAACCGCTGCCGGACCGAGGGGAGCGAAGGCATCACGAACCTGAAAGTAGTGGCGCCAGATCCAGCGAGCTTGCCCCTGATCAGCGGCAAGTGCCTGGGATCGCAGGCTCCTTAGGGCTGCCTCCAACTCCCCCCTCGCCTTGGATGCGATGGGAGGCATCAGCCTCAGACGCAATTCCCCCTCACCGCTATGCACCCGCAGGTTGAAGGTCTCGATCAAGACCGTCGGAGCTGCAGTGCCGAAGGCACTCAGATCACATAGTTCGGGCTCAACTTCAAGCACCTTCAATTCACGGTTCGATCCCAACACCAATTCGCCATCGCCAACAGCCTCCGAGGGCTCACGACAGGCGGGACCCATGACCGCTCCTCTGGTGATCAACATCTCCCCCGGCAGCACCGGTTTGTCGTCAGCCTCATCCCCATGCAGCGCCCGGCGGACGATCGGCACGAGGCGTTCAAGCGAACGATTGGTGTAGCAAAGAATCCTGGCCAGATTGGGATCCTGGGCCTCAGCACAGCGGCGCAGGGCCGCCTGGGCCGCTTCCAACCAAGCGCTCCTTTCCCAAAAAGCCACCCGGCTGCCCTGGGATTCGAGCGCCGGCAGGACGGGCGGGGCTTCGCAGGGAAGGGCACCCGTGCGCAGTCCGCTGGCTAAGCGCAGAACCGCCCCGCTGTGGCGCACCACCTGGCTGAGGGCAACCGAGCGGGCCTTCAGGCCGCTAAACACAGGACTCACGGCCTCCGAGATCGGGGGAAGTTGGCCCGGATCACCGACAAAGATCAATCTGGTCGCGAAGGGATGGGCGCAGCGCAGGGTGATCTCCAGCAGGCTGCTATCGAGCATCGAAGCCTCGTCGATCAACACCAGAGCCAGTGACTCCAGGGACCTGGCGGTCTGGGCTGTTTCCTGACAGAGCTCAAGGTCGTCTTGGCGCCTCAATTTGAGGCGCAACAGTCGATGCAAGGTGGAGGGATACCAGGTGGCCCGCAGACCAGCGCGCTGCAGGTGCTGCCTGAGCACGTCAACTGCTTTATGGGTAGGGGCTGCGACCGTCCAGCACAAACCAAGGGCTTCAGCCTCGGCCAAAAAGCGCATCGACAGAAAGGTCTTGCCCGTGCCAGCGAAGCCGCTCAGCACAAAGGGATCACTGGCAAGGTCGTCAGCAAGCCAGTCCAGAAAAGCCGCAAAGGCGAGATTTTGCTCCTGGCTGAGCGACGAAGCAATCAACCGAGAGATAGGCGAATCGGGGCTGCGGTTTGGGTCAACAGCTGGACTAGATGCAAGGGTGATCCGACGAGGGCCAGACCGGTAAGGGCAACGGCGGGGCCGATCAGACTGCCAATCAGAACCTCCCTACGGGTATGGCCAAGATTTTCCTTGAGCGGCCAATGGGAGCCGCCAACGGAGGCGGGCTCAGGATTGCTGCCTTCCTGGCTCCAAAGCGAAGCTGGCAATTGGTTAACCCGAGCGGCCGTTAGCCCAGCTGCGCGACGGACGCCACTGGCGTCATAGAGGACCACAAAGGACACTGCCGCCGCCAAGGCGAACAGGGGCGACTGAAAACCCTCATACCAACCAATGGCCGCCGCAGTGCCTGTCATCAGGGCGGCGTGGCTTGAAGGCATGCCACCGGTTTCCAGCAGCACCGCAGGGCGCCAACGGCCATGGAGGGCGTACTCAACAAAAAGCTTGGAAAGCTGGGCCACACCACAGGCCGCCAACCCCCACCACAACACAGAGTTGTCGAAAAGGTCACGCAGCATCAGCAGCAAGTGACCGGAGTCAGGAGTCATGGAAACTGTCATCGATCGCGACTTGTGATGAAATCAGCCAAAGCCAGGAGGGGTTGGGCTTGGACTTGCCAGGGTGCCAGAGAGGCCTTGGCCTCGGCGACCAACCGATGGGCCCGCTGCTCTGATTCTTGCAGCCCCAATAATTTTGGATAGGTCGTCTTGTCCACAGCCTCATCCTTACCAGCCGTTTTCCCCAAAACCTCGCTGGAGGCGGTGACATCCAGAATGTCGTCAATGATCTGAAAAGCCAGACCAATGCCCCGGGCGTAGGTCCTGAGGGCGGAGAGCAGTTCCTGGGATGCCCCCCCCAGTAAGGCGCCACAGATCACACAGGCCCGCAGCAGGGCACCGGTCTTATGAAGGTGAATGTATTCAAGGGTCTCCAGATCGACCCGTTTGCCTTCGCTTTGCAGATCAACCACTTGACCACCCACCAGCCCTGGAGCCCCAGAAGCCAGGGCAAGCTCGCCGACAACGGCCAATAACCGTTCAGCGCTGACCCCCGGGCTGCGCAGGGAGACCATCTCAAAAGCGCGGGTTAAAAGGGCATCCCCAGCCAGAATGGCAGTGGCTTCCCCGTACACCTTGTGGTTGGTGGGTCGACCGCGGCGCAGATCATCGTTGTCCATGGCGGGCAGATCGTCATGGATCAGAGACATGGTGTGAATCATTTCCAAGGCGACCGCCGTCGGCATGGCGACCGCAGGATCGCCCCCCGCCAGCTCACAGGCAGCCAGGCACAAAATGGGGCGTAAACGCTTGCCTCCGGCCAACAGCGAATAGCGCATGGCCTCCCGCAGGGTTTCTGGGTGTTCAGGAGGCAAGGAGGCATTGAGAGCGGCCTCCACCTGGGGCCGGGTGGCCTCGAGATAGGCGCCGCAATCGAAAGCCGGGCTCACGGCCACGGACATGGGTGCGAAGAAGGTAGAGCGGGATTCTCTCAGCCCAGAGTCCATACGGGAGCTGAATCGGCGCAATTGACATCGAGCCCAGGGTTGGGCCAGGAATCGATCTTCGACAGCTGGCTGAAGGTTGCAGGGCTGGTTCAACCAGCCCCAGGCTCATACCAGCAAGTCCTGGAGGGTTGCAAAGCCCAGATCGTGTTGATGGCACCAGGCGACAGTGGTGTTAACAAGCAGCATCGCCACGGTCATCGGACCCACACCGCCAGGTACTGGGGTGATGGCCGCCGCCAACGGCTCAACCTCCTCATAACGCACATCGCCACAAAGTTTGCCTTTGTCCTGGGGTCCCTTTTGCGGATCAGGGGGCAGGCGATGAATCCCCACATCCACCACCACAACCCCGGCGCTGACATGTTCAGCACCGACGAGGCGAGGACAGCCCGCTGCCACCACCAGCACCTCGGCCTGGCGGGTCAAGGTCGCCAGATCCCTTGTGCGGGAATGGGCCACGCTCACCGTCGCCTGGCCGGCCTGCAACATCAGGGCCATCGGCTTGCCCACCAAGATGCTGCGCCCCACGACAACGGCCCGCTTTCCCTCCAAATTCACATCGGCTTTAGTTAACAGCGCCATGACCCCGGCGGGCGTGCAACACCGTGGTCCTCTCTCCCCTTTAAGCAAACGCCCCAGGTTGAGGGTGTGCAAGCCGTCAGCATCCTTGTTTGGATCGATCGCAGCTAAAAAGGGCCCTTCGTCGAGACCCTTTGGCAGCGGCAACTGCAACAGGATGCCGTCAACCCGTGGATCAGTATTCAACTGTTCGATCGTGGCAAGTAGCTGGTAGTTGGGTATGTCCGCCGGCAGATGGTGGACAAAACTGCGGATGCCGACCCGGGCACAAGCTTTTTCTTTGTTGGCGACATAGACGCCACTGGCCGGATCCTCCCCCACCCGCAGCACCGCCAATCCAGGTGGCCGGCCGGCCCGACCCAAACCGGCGCTGATCACGGCAGTCAGGCGCTGCTCAATTGAGGCGGCCAGGAGTTTCCCGTCAAGAACGGCAGCCATGGGCAAGGTCGGTCTGGTTCCAGCATGCAATGCCAAGGGCAAGGGCAAGCAGGCAACTGGTTAGCCTTAGGGCATGGCAAAGGGCCTGCAGCGTATCCGGCTCTACTGGCGGCAACTGCTCCGCCTAGAACGTCCACGTCAGGCCCTGGTGCGCTGGCGGGCCGGCGGCTTGGCTGCCTTGCTGCTCGCCTGTTTGACAGTAGCCCTGATCAGCAGCTGGCCCTGGCTGGTGGAGCCCAGTCCCCGCATCGGCATGGCATCGCCTTTTACGGTCCTGGCCCCCAAGGATGCCCGTGTCATGGACAACACGGCACTGGAGGAACGGCGCACCCGGATGCTGCCGCGCACAAGAGTGCAGGTGGTCGACCAAGGGCTGACCATTGTCCTTGAGGGCCGACTCAATCGGCTACTTGAGGACCTGCGCAATGAGATGCGAAATGGCCAACCCAAGCTCGATTCCCTCAATTTGCGCCGCGAAGAACGTCTATGGCTCGCAAGCCTCCGTCCTCCGGCCCTGATGGCCTGGGAGCAGGCAGTCCAACAGGCGCAGCGCCGCATGCTGAGTCAGGGGGTAGTGGCCAACCTGGCGGAGCACACTTTGTTACAGGCAGCCAAATTGCAACTCGAAGACCAAGGAGCAGCAGCCCGGAGCCTTGGCAGCAGGCTGGTGGTCACCAGTTTGCGCAGCAGCAGCAATCTACGGGACGATCCTTTCTTGAGCCAGCGGCGCATTGCCGATCTCGTCAGCAGCCAGGGGCTACCCACCCTCAACATCCAGCGGGGAGATCTCATCACCCGCCAGGGGGAAACCATCACTCCCCAGGCATTTGATGTCCTGGATTACTTCGGGTTGATCAATCGACGGCCGAGGCCCCTGGCCTGGTTCAACCGTTTTGCTGAAGCCCTGGCGGCCTGCATCACCATGCTGTTGGTGATGCGCCGCTGGCGTGCCAGCTTAGAACCGCGCCAGGGTCTCCTGGCCCTGTTCATGTTGCTGGTGGTACAGGCCTTCAAACTCTGGCTCGGGCCGTTGGCAAGCCCCCTGGCCTTGCTGCTGCCACCAACTCTGTTGCTGGCCCAGGGACTCGGCACCATGGCCGGACTCGCCTGGCTTGCGGTGGGTAGCTTGCTCTGGCCCTACCCGTTAACCTCAAATCTTGAGGGTCGACTGCTGGTGGCGGCTCTATTTGCAGCCCTAGCTGCCATCCTGGCTGGACGCCAACGCAATCGTGCCCAGCTA
>CANGZM010000022.1 GCA_947458155.1 Synechococcaceae cyanobacterium
CGGCGCCAGAAAGGCAGGCCCGCCAGGTTGAAGCCTGGGGTCACTTCCCAGGCCTTTTGGGCATGCAAAAAGGCCAATGCATCACCCTGTCCTTGCAGTCCAATCGCCATCACCACCGCCAGCCCGCCCCAATGCCCGACGGCGAGGCCGCCCAGGCCCCCGCCCAGAAGTCCTTCCGGCCCTGTGGGACGGCGCATCAGGGCCGCAACTGTCAGGGCAGTGAACAATAGATAGAAAGATTCGATATAGGAAATTGCAACAAAGATTGCCACCTCCATGCTGAGGAGCTGTGGGTTCTGCGGTGCGCTGAGAGTAGTCGTTCACCGATGGCCGCATTAGCGTGAGCTGAAGCCTGGTGAGCCAAGGCCGCCGCCAGCGGCGAGCGAACTAACTGCCATACCCCTGCTTCACCCCTGCAGTGAACGCTGTCAAGGACAGCACCGCGCCGGGGATGTCATGCTGCGAACCCGGCCAACAGTTTCATCCAGAATCGAGGCACTGTGCGATGATGGAAGCCTAGTGCTACCTCCTGCCTGTGTCGAGTTCTGCCTGGTATCACGAACTCCTAGTTTGTCCAGACTGTAGCCAAGACATTGCCATATCTGATGGTAATTTGCGCTGTCTGTCTTGCAGTTACATTTCACCTCTAGTGGATCTTAGGCCCCGTGATCCGCAGCCCTTCGTCACCACCATGCGAAGGGATCTTCGCTTCGACCCGATCAAGGCCCTTGCTGCCCTGGAGACCTCTGCCCCCGCCTCCACCTATCAGGGTCCCCGCGCCATCAGGGATTCCAATTCGCTGATGTCGGGCATCATGCAGTGGTTTGCAGGTCCCAGCCGCGTGCTTGATCTTGGCTGCGGCCCGAAAGACCAGAAAGCTCCAGTGGAATTCCTTGGGCACTCCTATGTGGGAGTCGATTACGACTCCACCGAAGCTGACCTGCTGGCTGATGGCCACGCCCTCCCCTTCCGATCCGAGTCGATGGACTGTGTGCTGTCCTATGCCGTTCTGGAGCATCTGCACAATCCCTTTATCGCAATCAGCGAAATCGAAAGGGTGCTCAGGCCCGGAGGCCTTTATGTCGGGACCGTCTCCCAGGGGGAGCCATTCCATCATTCCTTTTTTCATCACACGGCCTGGGCACTTCTCTCCCTGTGCGCTTCGCGGCCTTCGCTGCGGCCGGTGAGGATGTGGCCCTCGGGTGACACCCTGGGGTCGTTGGGACGTATGGGGAGCTATTCAAAGCCCGTCCGCAAGTCCCTGGCCCTGCTGGATGCCTTCAACACCGCAACCCCCTGGCTTACGCCCCGCAAAGCCCGTCTGCCGGCCAAGGATCTCCAGATCGACGCGATCCACCGCGCTGGCTCCATCGCTTTTCTGGTCGAAAAGGTTGCCCCCGGCGCCTGATCACCACCCCAGGTTGGCCTTGGCCATCGACTTGGGGAGGCAAGGGGAACGGGGCCAGATTATTGCTGCACGGGCAGGGGCACCGGGCCCAGGGTGCGGCTGCCGGTGCGTATCGAGCATCGACCATCGCCGCTGCCAGCACCGGGGTATAGGCCATGCTGCTGCTCAAACGCGGTCACTGCGGCCAGCACCCATTGCTCACACAGGGCGGCCGGATCCAGGCACCGGGCGGCGGCGGCGCTCTCCACCCGCTCGCGCAGGTTGTCGCTGAGCCAGGTGCCATTGGCAGGGGTCAGGGTTGGGTTGGCCGACATCGCCAAAGATCAAAATCTCGAACTGTTCTACGCCAGCCTGGCGCGACTTCACTGTCCATCCAGGCGAGTGGCGATTCAGCCAATCCAGTGGCCCTGGGCGAAGCGCACGCTGTAAATCACGCTCAGCAGGCTGCCAAAACCCAGCACAAATCCCAGCCAGCGGGGGTGGGCGCTGAACCAGGCCCCGTAGAGCATCAGCAGCGGCACCGTGGCAAAGACATGGCGCTCCAGACTGATGGTGTTCTGCTTGAGCAGGTAGGCCATCACGCTGGTGACCCCGAACAGCCACAGCTCCAGGGGCAGGCGTCCGTAGCCCCAGACCAGCAGCGGCAGGCAGCCGAGGCTGAACAGCAGGCAAAGGGCCGGCATGCCCCCCAGCAACCAATAGCCCAGAAACGCCAGCACCGAGAGGGCAAAGCTGGGCGTGGGCCAGCGCCGCCCCGGACCCCAGGCCAGGCCGGCAACGACCAGGATCGCCGCCATGGCGGCGGGGTGGGCCAGGTCCACCAACGCGCCGGCCTCGGTGTTGAGGGGGCCCAGCAGGGCCTGGGAGAGCTGGCGGCGCCAGAAAGGCAGGCCCGCCAGGTTGAAGCCTGGGGTCACTTCCCAGGCCTTTTGGGCATGCAAAAAGGCCAATGCATCACCCTGTCCTTGCAGTCCAATCGCCATCACCACCGCCAGCCCGCCCAGGGTCAACAGGACCGCCACCAGGCCCGTCCGCCAGCGTCGCTGACGCCAGAAGCCCACCCCAATTGAGGCCACCAGCACCACCCCGGTGGGGCGGGTGGCCGCCGCCAGCCCACCCCAAAGTCCTGCGGCGAGGCCGCCCAGGCCCCCGCCCAGAAGCCCGCCCGGCCCCGTGGGACGGCGCACCAAAGCTGCAAGCGTCAGGGCCGTGAACAGTAAATAAAAGGATTCGGTATAGGGAATTGCAAAAAAGATCGCCATCGGGTTCAGGCAGGTCAGCAGCACCACGTTCCTGGCGATGGCAGCTCCCAGGCAGCGCTCACTGAGCCGGTACAAGACCAGCAGGGCCCCCAGCAAGGCGATGTTCACCAGCAGCAGGGCCACCAGCACGGGGGGGATGGGCACCAGGGCGGCAACCGCTTTGATGGTGTACGGAAAGAGGGGGAAGAAGGCAAATTCATCGCCCCCATAGCCCTGTGCTGCGATCTTTAGGTAGTGGGCCCCATCCCACTGGCCCAGGCGCTCCACCAGCTCCGCCGCCGTGCGGGGCCGCAGGGCCAGCGCCAGGGTGAGGAAAAACAGCAGCCGACTGCCGAGCCAGCTCCAAAACACAACCGACGACCCCCGCGGCAGTCCGCCCCAAGCTCCCCTGAGCCGCCGGCGTGCTGAAGGGGCGGCTGATCCCATTGCAGGGCCCTGGCTATGGCAGCCATTCACGCACGCCAGGGGGCCAGGGGCAGGGTTCCTGGCCGCTGGCCAGCCCCGCTGCCTACGCTGCAGCCATCATGTTTGCCCCGCCGCCGGTGACCAGCACCTTCCCCCAAGCGAGCACAGCTGCCGGCGCTGGCGCCCTGGTCCCGGAGGCCGCTGCCCTCCATGGGTCAGTTCGCCCCAACCACTTGGGCCGTTTTGGGCCCTACGGCGGCCAGTACGTGCCCGAAACCCTGATGCCGGCTCTGGCCGAGTTGGAGGTGGCCGCTGCCCAGGCCTGGGCCGATCCGGCTTTCACCGGTCGCCTCGACCACTTGCTACGCACCTATGTGGGCCGCCCCAGTCCGCTCTACGAGGCCGAACGGCTCAGCGAGCACTACCGCCGTCCCGAAGGTGGCCCCCGCATCTGGCTGAAGCGCGAAGACCTCAACCACACTGGCGCCCACAAGATCAACAACGCCCTGGGCCAGGGCCTGCTGGCCCTGCGCATGGGCAAGAAGCGCATCATCGCCGAAACCGGCGCCGGCCAGCATGGCGTCGCTACCGCCACGGTGTGTGCCCGCTTCGGGCTGGAGTGCGTCATCTACATGGGCGCCGAGGACATGCGCCGCCAGGCCCTCAACGTCTTCCGCATGCGCCTGCTGGGGGCCACCGTCCAGCCCGTGACGGCAGGCACCGCCACTCTCAAGGACGCCACCAGCGAGGCGATTCGCGATTGGGTCACCAACGTCGAGACCACCCACTACATCCTGGGCTCGGTGGCCGGGCCCCACCCTTATCCGATGCTGGTGCGCGATTTCCACGCCGTCATCGGAAAGGAGGCCAAACAGCAGTGCCTTGAGTCCTTTGGCCGCCTGCCCGATGTGCTGGTGGCCTGCGTCGGTGGTGGCTCCAACGCCATGGGCCTGTTCCATGCCTTTGTCGAAGACACCTCCGTGCGCCTGATCGGCGTCGAGGCCGCCGGCGAGGGTGTGGCCAGCGGCCGCCATGCCGCCACGATCACCGAGGGCCGGGTGGGTGTTCTCCACGGCGCCATGAGTTTGCTGCTCCAGGACGAGGAGGGCCAGGTGCAGGAGGCCCATTCCATCAGTGCCGGTCTCGATTACCCCGGCGTCGGTCCCGAACACAGCTACCTCAAGTCCATTAACCGGGCCGAGTACGCCGCCGTCACCGACGCCGAGGCTCTGGAGGCCCTGCAGCGTTTGTGCCGCCTCGAAGGCATCATTCCCGCCCTGGAGACTGCCCATGCCTTCGCCTGGCTCGAAACCCTCTGCCCCACCCTGCCCCCCGGCAGCGAAGTGGTCTTGAACCTCTCTGGCCGCGGCGACAAGGATGTCAATACGGTGGCCGACAAGCTGGGAGATCGCATGGGGGGGTGAGATCCGGGCTCCCCCTAGCCCCGCTCAAGGCGAGACCATAGAGGGACTGTCATGATTGGATATCGCAATAGAGGAAGCGAAATCTGCCCGATTACATTCTCCGTTCAGAGTGGAGCCTCTTCCCACTGAAACCGCGGCAGCTTGCTGAGGGTCTCCTGCATGCTGCGTGCCCAGATCTCCATCGAGCGAGTCACCTGGCTGTGGTCCTTGTCCAGCTTGAGGCGGCGGGAAACCCGCAGCTCATCGGCAGGCACCAGGGCGATCTCGAACGGCGGGCCCACGGTGAGATTGGAGCGGCGCGTAACAATCTGCGACACCAGGCACAGGCGTGCCGCATCCTCGAGCGACAGGCGCGTGTGGCCCACGTAATCGAGGGGGGGCTTGCCATATTTGCTTTCGCCGATCTGCAGGAAGGGGGTTTCCGGCGTGGCCATGATCGCGTTGCCCTGCGGATAGATCAGGTAGAGGCCATGGGGTTGGCCGGCGATCTGGCCCCCCAGGATGAAGCTGGCTTCGCCGCTGGCGCCAGCCTGACGCAGGGGAGTGGAGAAGGTCCGCTGCACTGCCACGCTGAGGCGGCCCACGTAGTCGGCCGCCTCGAATAAGTAACGGGCCGTAAA
This sequence comes from Synechococcaceae cyanobacterium, assembly GCA_947458155.1. Classification (GTDB taxonomy): domain Bacteria; phylum Cyanobacteriota; class Cyanobacteriia; order PCC-6307; family Cyanobiaceae; genus Cyanobium. Next base: position 5,120 of record CANGZM010000022.1, read on the forward strand.
TAGGTTATACCCCTCGTCCGATGGGCCGGCAGGGTGAGGCTCCGCAGATTGGGGCGGAGCAACGGGGCCGTTGCTCCCATCGCTCACCACCGCGGTGGTCGCGGCGGCGTCATCAAGGTCCAGATCCCGGCGGATCCGGTTCAGCACCGCCTGGGTGGTGCCGAGGTTGCCCGCCGCCATCAGCACGAACAGCCGATCCGGGGCGGGCTGGAACACATGGAGCTTGCTGTAGCTGGAGATGTAATCCACCCCCGCATTTGTGCGGCAGTCGGATACGAACACCAATCCGCTCTCGAGCAGGAAGCCAACGCAATAGGTCATGCCTTTCGCCTTCAGCTCAACAGCCGTTGCAAGATGTTGGCCACCGATTGCACCGCTGCCCTGGCGGTGGCGTAGGCCATCCGCATCGGGCCCACTAGGGCGACCTGGCCCCGGGCCCCATCGGCGGCGCAATACACCGCCTGCACCACGGCGCATTCACCGAGGGCGCCGTGGGGATGCTCGCTGCCGATCCAGATTGATTCCTGGGGTTGCTTGCGGCAAGGTTGCAGTACTGCTTCAGGGTGGTTTTCCACCAGTTGCACCAGGGGCAACAGGCTGGCGGTACGGCTGAATTCCGGTTGGGATAGCAGTCCCCCCAGGCCTACCGCCACCAGGCCGTCGAGCTCGTGCGGTGCCTTGCCGTGGCTGTCGAGCGCCTGGCGCAAGGGGTCCCCGCAGCGTTGCAGCTCCCGCGGCAGTTGCTTCCAGGCGATCCGACCCTCAGGTTGGCGGCGCAGTTGGTCATTGGTCCAGCGCTCGAGAATCGCCAGATCATCTGGGCCAACGGCAGGGAGCCGCAGGTTGAGGCTGGTGGTCAGGGTGGCCCCCTGTACCAGGAACACCATCAGCCGATCGGCGTTCGGCACCAGACGGATCTCCAGCAGACTGGGCCTGGGCCCTTGGGGCCGACTGATCAGGCTGAGCAAGCCAGTGAGGTCGGCCAGACGCCGGGCCAGATGCAGCATCAGGTCGTCGAAGGCGGCCCACTGCAGACTCACCCCCAGTAGTTCGCTTTCCAGTTGGCGGGCCGTTGCCCCAGGTTGGGGCAGCAACTTATCAACGTAATGGCGGTAGCCCAGTTGGCTGGGGATCCGGCCCGCTGATGTATGGGGTTGGGTCAGCAAGCCCCTTTGCTCCAGGGCGCCCATGGCCGAACGCACGGTGGCAGGACTGGCGGCAAAGCCGAAGCGGCGCACGAGGGTATGGCTGCCTACGGGCTCGACAGTATCTACGTAGTGCCGCACGGTTGCCTGCAGCACCTCCTGTTGACGGCGCGGCAGGCTCTCCAAGTGCGCAATTTGGCTACTTTGATGATCGTAGGGGGCTGGGACCTCATCCTGGGGCGGCCTGCCGGGGCTGAATTGGCGAGCTAGTAGCGCGGCACTGCGGGATCCACCTCCACACTCCAGGCGTCGATTCCCCCCACCAGGTTCCAGACCTCCCGAAAGCCCCGCTCCTGCAACAGCCAGCAACCGAAATGCCAGCTGCGCACTCCCGCGTGGCAGAGAACAGCCACGGGCCGTTGGGCGTCCAGCAGGGTGTCGATCCCCCCCAGCCACTCTTGCGAGCGGCTCAGGGGCAGGTGAATCACGGGATGGGCCACTTGGGCGAGTTCCAGTTCCTCGTCCTCGCGCACGTCCACCAGTTGCAGGTCCTCCCCCGCCAGGAGGCGTTGTTGCAGCACCCGTGCCTGGAGGACCTTGGGCGTTGGCAGGGTGCTGGCGGGGACTGGGGCGGAATCCATGCTGGCTGGGAAGAGGGTGGCGGAAGATGGGCCCATGTCTTCGCATGGGACCTTATGAAGGGCCGGGCGTTCCTGGCGGTGCTGCTGACGGGGATTCTTCTCCTGCTCAGTCTGGCCGCGGCGGGATGGTGGCTGGTGTGGCAGCGCAGTCCCCTGCGGCTCCAGCACCAGGCCCTGGCCATGCCTCGCGCCGCCCGTTTCGTGCCCCGGCAGGCCCCGTTCAGCTTCTACTTGATGACCGATGCCGAGGAGCCTGTGGCCTACGCCCGGGCCCTGGCCCCGCCTCGTCAGCGGCGGGGTGCTGGTGACGCGCTGGCCCGGTTGCGCGATGGTGCTTTCGCGGCCGCAGGACTCGACTATCAGGGCGAACTGGCCAGCTGGCTGGCACCGGAAATATCGATGGCCCTACTGGATACCGATGTGGCGAGCTCCGGGCCCGGCTGGCTGCTGGCCCTGCGCAGCCGCGACCCCGATGGGGCCCGTAACTTTGTGCAGCGTTTCTGGCAAACCCGCAGCCTGGCGGGCACCGATCTGCAGGTCACGAGTTATCGGGGCATGGGGGTGATCAGCGGTCGCGGGTCCCTGCGCGGTCAGGTGGCGATGCCCTTGGCCACGGCTTTGGTGGATGACGACTTGCTGTTGATCGCCTCGGGACGCGGGGTGCTTGAAGAGGCCCTCGACGTCTCCCAGATTGACGATCTCAACCAGGCTGCCCAGCCTTGGTTCCGGGATGGACTGGCCCGGCTGGGCGAAGGGGTGGCCCTGTTGGTTGCCCGCCCTGCCGCCGCTGGGGTCGGCTTTGCGGGGCCCTCCCTGCAGGAACAGAATCCTGGCGCTGGTCCTCCGTCCCACCTGGTGGCGGCCCTGAGGCCGGAGGGGCGGTCCCTGCGCCTTGAGGGCCTGCTGGCTCCCCAGCTGCTGCCCCCCGATCGCTTTGCTGCCAACGCACTCGACGAAGACCAGGTGGTGGCGGCTTTGCTGGCGGGCCTCGACCAAGAACCCTCCTCCCTGCTGCTTCTGCGTCAGTCCGCCGCCCTGCAAAGCCTGCCTGCCTTGAAGCCCCTGCTGGATCGGGCCATGGCTTTTGCCGTCGACAGTGGTCCCCTGCCGGGCCTCGTGGTCGCAAGGGCCGAGGGCCCCCTGCTCCTGGCCGATCTGGACGGCAACTGGTTGCTCGGAACCCCCGCCGACCAGCCTGCCGCCGCGGCTTTGGAAGCTCCCCTGGCCGCCCAGGGTTGGGTGGAAGCTCCGCTTGAGATCCACGATCAGATGGCCTCGGTCTGGACCCGGCTCGAAGGCACCAATGCCCGCCCCCGCCGTGGCAACGAGGGTCCTGATCAATTAGTCGCTTCCGTGGCCGGCTGGCGCCTGCAGGGCCAGGGGTTGGCCTGGTGGGGGGGCAGCATCGACAGGCTCCGGGAGTTCGGACGGGGCCGCCCCCATTCCCTGCGGGCTCGCCAGCTGCAGGGCCTGATGGCTGAGCAAGCGCCACTGCAATGGGCCTTGGCCGCCAGCCCAGCCCGCCAACTGCTGCGGGACTTACAGCCTTGGCGCCTGCTGGCCATGCTTGGGGGAGAACCCTTGGAGGGGTCGGTCCAGGGGTTAGCCCTGGCCCTTGAGCCCCAGGATGGGGCGCTGCGGCTGCATGGACAGTTGGAGTTTCAGTCGACCGGCCGGCCCGGGAGGGACCATGGCAGGCATTGAACTGCTGTTGCTGCGCCACGGCATTGCCGAAGAGCGGCGAAGTGGGCTCGATGACGCAGCCCGCAATCTCACTGCTGAAGGCCGACTACGCACCGAAACTGTCCTGCGTCGGGCCCGCGTCCTTGACTTAGATGTGCAGTTTCTGTTCAGCAGCCCCCTGACGCGGGCCCGCCAGACCGCAGAGATTGCCGTGGCGGTTGGGCTGGCGCCGAGTTGGCAGGCCGCTGCAGCCCTGGCGCCCGGGGGGGATGGGCCCGGTTGGCTTAACGCTTGCCTTGGGTCCCTGCCCTTGCCCCCGGGCAGCCGCATTGGCCTGGTGGGCCATGAGCCCGACTTGGGCTTGCTGGCCGCCCAGCTGCTGGGGGCTCGTCCCGGCGCGATTGCCCTGCGCAAGGCGGGCCTGCTGCTTGTGAGCCTCGACCCCCTCAGGGAGCCCGGTGGCCCCTGGAAGGGGCAGTTGAGCCTGCTGCTGCGGCCCCGCATCCTGTTGGCCGATTGATTCGGCATCGGTCGGCAGCCTGCACTACGACAAGGTCCCTCCTTGACACCTAGGTTCGACATCATTTCAAACCACAGCCATGGCGGCCAAGACCAGCGGCGACGCTCCAGACAATGGCGACGCCCAGGCCACCTCGCCCGCAGCCGCCCCGCCCCCTTTTCGGCCTGGCTTAGAGGGGGTGCCGGCCACCCAGTCAGCCATCTGTTCGATCGACGGCAACCGGGGCTTGCTCACCTACCGGGGCTATCCCCTTGAGCAGCTGGCCCAGAACAGCAGCTTTCTCGAAACGGCCTATCTCCTGATCTGGGGCGAGCTGCCGACAATTTTTCAGTTGCGGGATTTTGAACACGATGTGCAGATGCACCGGCGGGTCAGCTTCCGCATTCGGGACATGATGAAATGCTTCCCGGCCTCGGGCCATCCGATGGATGCCCTCCAGGCCAGTGCCGCCTCCCTGGGACTCTTCTATTCGCGCCGCGCCCTCTACGACCCGCAGTACATCGTCGATGCGGTGGTTCGGCTGATCGCCAAGATTCCTACCATGGTGGCGGCCTTTCAATTGATTCGCAAAGGCCAGGATCCGATTCAACCCCGCGATGATCTGCCCTATGGCGCCAATTTTCTTTACATGCTCACCGAGCGGGAACCGGACCCCCTGGCGGCCCGAATCTTTGATGCCTGCCTGATTCTCCACGCCGAACACAGTCTCAACGCCAGTACGTTTAGCGCCCGGGTCACCGCCAGCACCCTCACCGACCCCTATGCGGTGGTGGCCTCGGCGGTCGGCACTCTGGCCGGCCCTTTGCATGGAGGCGCCAACGAGGATGTGTTGGAAATGCTGGATCAAATCGGCTCTGTGGAGGAGGTCGACTCCTGGCTGGATCGGGCCATCGCCGAGAAGCAGAAAATCATGGGCTTCGGACACCGCGAATATCGGATCAAAGATCCCCGGGCCGTCATCCTGCAGGGGCTGGCCGAAGAACTGTTCCAGCGTTTCGGCTACGACAATATGTATGACGTGGCTCGACGCCTGGAGGCCGTCGCCGCTGATCGGCTGGGTCCCAAGGGCATCTTCCCCAACGTCGACTTCTATTCCGGACTGGTTTACCGCAAGCTCGGCATCCCCCGCGACCTCTTTACGCCGATCTTCGCCATTGCCCGCACCGCTGGCTGGTTGGCCCATTGGCGCGAGCAGCTCGGGGCCAATCGCATCTATCGTCCCAGCCAGATCTACACCGGCTCGCTCGAGCGGGTCTGGGTCCCCCTTGAGCAGCGTCCCGCCGCGACCTAAGGTCCCCAGCGGATTCCCCCAGATCCACCAGGAGTTGCCACGATGCTTTCGAACACGGTTGTGACTGAGGGACTCCCTTCCATGGGTCTTGATCTCCAGAGCAGTTTCATCGAGGCCCTAGGAGGCCTGGGGTTGGGGCCTGGTCTGGCCCGCTTGCTGTGGCTGCCCCTGCCCATGCTCCTGGTGCTTGTCGCCGCCGTTGTGGGGGTGTTGGTTAACGTCTGGCTGGAGCGCAAAATTTCCGCCGCTGCCCAGCAGCGCATCGGACCGGAGTACGCCGGTGCCCTGGGGCTCCTGCAGCCCATGGCCGATGGCCTCAAGTTGCTTTTCAAAGAGGACATCATTCCGGCTCGGGCCGATGGACTGCTGTTCACCTTGGGTCCGGTGTTGGTCCTGGTGCCGGTGATCCTTTCCTGGCTGGTGGTTCCCTTTGGTCAGAACCTACTTATCAGCAATGTGGGAGTCGGTATTTTCCTTTGGATTGCCTTGAGCAGCATTCAGCCGATCGGCCTGTTGATGAGCGGCTATGCAAGTAACAATAAGTATTCTTTGCTCGGAGGTCTCCGGGCAGCTGCCCAGTCGATCAGTTATGAGATTCCCCTGGCCCTGGCGGTACTGGCCATCGTCATGATGAGCAATTCGCTCAGCACCGTTGACATCGTCAACCAACAGACCGGAGCCGGCATCCTCAGCTGGAATATTTGGCGCCAGCCGATTGGCTTTGTGATTTTTTGGATCTGCGCTTTGGCCGAATGTGAGCGACTCCCCTTCGACCTTCCTGAAGCGGAAGAAGAATTGGTGGCGGGCTACCAGACCGAGTACTCCGGCATGAAGTTCGCCCTGTTTTATTTGGGTAGTTATATAAATCTTGTACTTTCGGCCCTTCTGGTCTCAGTTCTCTACCTAGGCGGCTGGGGTTTTCCCGTCCCTGTCGAATGGCTGGCGAGCTTGATGGGTCAATCGGTGGATGCCCCCCTAGTCCAGTTGATTACAGGTGCTGTCGGCATCGTTATGACGATCCTCAAGGCCTATCTACTGGTGTTCTTCGCCATCCTGTTGCGTTGGACCGTGCCCCGGGTCCGTATCGATCAGCTTCTGGATCTGGGCTGGAAGTTCCTGCTGCCCATCGCCTTGGTGAATCTGCTGATTACGGCTGCCCTCAAACTGGCTTTCCCCTCCTTCTTCGGCGGCTGAAGCCCCGACAGGCCGGCAGCTCGGCCATCATGAACTGACAATCTGCTCCCAATCCTCCCTTCTGCCCTGCCATGTTCGGTTTTCTCAGCAAAGTTGGTGATTACACCCGCGATGCCGTTGGTGCGGCCAAGTACATCACCCAAGGTCTGGGGGTGACCTTTGATCACCTGCGCCGCCGTCCAGTCACGGTGCAGTACCCCTACGAAAAGCTGATCCCCTCCGAGCGCTACCGGGGGCGCATCCACTACGAATTTGACAAGTGCATTGCTTGCGAGGTATGTGTTCGGGTCTGCCCAATAAACTTGCCCGTCGTCGACTGGGTGATGAATAAGGCCACAAAGAAAAAGGAACTCCGCAATTATTCGATCGATTTTGGTGTCTGTATCTTTTGTGGTAACTGTGTTGAATATTGTCCCACAAACTGCCTCTCGATGACTGAAGAATATGAATTGGCTGCCTACGATCGCCACAGTCTTAATTACGACAATGTTGCCCTCGGTCGCCTGCCCACCAGCGTCACTTCAGATCCGGCGGTCTTCGCCCTCAAGGAGTTGGCCTATCTTCCCCAAGGTGTAATGGATCCCCATGGGGTCTCGCCGACTGCCCCGCGGGCGGGCAGACTTCCTACACAAGTGATTGCCGCCGAAGCCTCCGAGCCCTCCTGATGACTGTCGCTTCCACCACGCAGCTAGTCTGCTTCGTGATTCTCTCATCCACCTTGGTGCTTGGCTCCTTGGCGGTGGTTTTACTGCCCAATATTGTTTACTCCGCTTTTCTGCTGGCCGGTGTCTTTCTTTCGGTCGCTGGCCTCTATTTGCTGCTAAATGCCAGTTTCGTCGCAGCGGCCCAGGTTTTGGTCTATGTCGGTGCCGTCAACGTTCTGATTCTGTTCGCCATCATGTTGGTGAACAAAAAGGAGAACCTTGCCCCCATCCCCGGCATGGCTTTGCGCCGGTTCCTTTCCGGTGCGGTATGCGCCGGTCTGTTGGGGCTGTTGATCCGGGTGGCCTTTACAACTCCCTGGGCCTTGCCAGGTCCCACCCCCGTTGGGGAAGACGCCACGATCCGTATTGGAGAACATCTTTTCAGCGACTATCTGCTCCCGTTTGAACTGGCTTCAGTGCTGCTGTTGATGGCCATGATTGGTGCCATCGTCTTGGCCCGGCGCGATGTCTTCAGCATCGACATCATTACCGGTGAGCCAGCCGACCAGGTTTTGATCGAAAAGGAACGTAGCCCCCTGCTCCTCGAGCCCACCGATTCAGTGCCCCTCCGGAGTTCACCATGACCGCCGATGCCATTCCCCTTCAGGCCTTTCTCACCGTTGCAGCGTTTCTCTTCTGCATTGGCGTCTGGGGACTGATCAACAGTCGCAATGCGGTGAGAGTGCTTATGAGCATCGAACTTATGCTCAATGCGGTTAACCTCAACCTGATGGCTTTTTCCAACTACCTCGATGGCCAGCTGGTGCGTGGCCAGGTATTTGCGATTTTTGTCATTACCGTGGCGGCAGCCGAGGCTGCGGTCGGTCTGGCCATTTTGCTCTCCCTTTATCGCAACCGCGAAACGGTAGACATGGAGCGATTCAATTTGCTGCGCTGGTGAACGCCTTTATGCCGTCCTGATCCGATAGGCCGCACCATGGAGCTGCGTCGACTCTGGTTGATCTCACGCCAGGGCAGTCAGGTTTCCATTGCCGAGGCCCAACGTTGTGCTGATGAGTTGGCCGGCGAAGGTGTCCAAGTCGTGCTGGCTCAAGCCGGTCCCACCGCCCAAGATTTGCCTGAGCTGCTAGCAGCTGAGTCTCCCCCTTTGCCCCAGCTAGCCCTTGTCTTTGGTGGCGATGGCACTGTTCTTGGGGCGGCTCGCCACCTGGCCCCCTGGGGGGTTCCCCTGCTCAGTTTCAATGTGGGCGGCAGCCTTGGTTTCCTCACCCATGATCGGCGCCTGCTGCGACCCAAGGGAGAGGCTGGAAGCATGGGTCTTTGGCGCCGTTTACGCGAAGATCGCTTCGCTATCGACCGTCGCATGATGCTTGAGGCCCGCCTTGAAAGCGATGGGGTTCATGGGGCCCTCAATGACTTTTACTTTCGGCCCTGCCTTGAAGATGTGGCCCCCACCTGCTTCCTGGAGTTGGCTATTGACGGTGAAGTCGTAGATCAATATCGCGGTGATGGTTTGATTATTGCCACTCCCACCGGTTCGACAGGCTATGCCATGGCTGCCGGTGGCCCGATTCTCCATCCCGGCATCGAGGCAATTGTGGTGATTCCTATATGTCCGATGAGTCTCTCCAGCCGTGCCGTGGTCGTTCCGCCTGGATCCCGCCTCACGGTGAGGCCCCTCGGGGAGGGTGGCCGTCGCGTCAGGCTCTGGAAGGATGGAGCCCAGGCCAGGGTTCTAGAACCCGGAGATCATTGCGTCCTGCAAAAAAGTCAGCACCAAACCCGTTTCCTGCAACTGGAGCAGAGCCCCTCTTATTACCGCACCTTGACCCACAAACTGCATTGGGCCGGCAGTTTGCTGGACTCGGAGTCCCTTGTTGTCTCCGAGGAGGCTCCGCCACCCCTGTCTTGAGACCCCATCCTCAACCTCCTCCCCTGGTTCCATGCCTCTGGAAATCGAACGACGTTTCCTTGTTGTCGGCGAGGGCTGGCGGGAGCACTGTCTCTGGCAGATAGATATTTGTCAGGGCTACTTGGTGCGCCAGGCTGATGGCCTCACCCTGCGGGTGCGAACCAGCCAGGGGAAATCGGATCCGACACCTCAAGCCTGGCTCACCCTCAAGGTAATTCCACCTGGGGCCCCTTCGGCGTCAGCCCTCGTCCGCCTCGAATATGAGTACCCGATTCCCCATGGCGATGCACTTGAACTCCTGGAACTCGCTCCCGAGCAGTTGCGCAAACAGCGTTATGGGCTAAATCTTCCAGGCGGAGATTGGGTTTTGGATGTGTTTGCCGGCAGCAATGCTCCGTTGGTGGTGGCTGAAGTTGAATTGGGCGACCCCGATGAGATCCTCAATTTGCCTGCTTGGTGTGGTGAGGAACTGACGGGTCACCATCAGTTGAGTAACGCCGCTTTGGCTAAACATCCTTTGCAACAGTGGAGTGAGGCGGAATTTAGGAATCTGTTGCCGTCCTTTCATGTCAGATCTGGTAAGGGGGAGGTTTGATATGGCAACAATTGAAACCATCGCGGCAAATTTTCCCATTATCCATTGCCCAATTTAGTAGGGCGACTCTATTTTTTGCGCCGGTCTTAGTAAAGATATTGCTGACATGGTTGTCCACGGTTCGTTTGCTGATCATCAGCGTGCTTGCGATTTCTTGATTGGTCTGACCGGTGGCCAGCAGTTCAATAATCTCAAGTTCCCGCCCGGAGATGTCCTGGCGCCCATCCCATTGATCTACTTTTACGCCAGTCTGATGCTCTCCCCTGATCAAGTCAGGGACCTGGCCTGCGCCAGCCCGATGATTGTCATCTCTGCTGGGGGGGGCCATGGACTTTCAGCAGCTATTTTTCAGTTTAGGCACGATAGGGGGTCATGATGGGCTGCAAAGCATCGTTCCCGTTGTTAGAGGAGGTTCTGGCCCGTGGCGGATTCGCCATCACCGCCGAGGTGACCCCGCCGCGAGGGGCTGATGTGTCGCGCACCTTGGCGGCCGCAGCCCATTTGCTTGGTCGCGTCCATGCGGTGAATGTCACCGATGGCAGCCGGGCCATGATGAGGATGTGCAGCCTGGCCGTTTGTCGACGCCTATTGGATGTTGGCATTGAGCCAGTGCTGCAGTTGACTTGCCGCGATCGCAACCGCCTGGCCCTTCAGGCCGATTTGCTTGGGGCCCATGCCCTGGGAATTCGCAATGTGTTGTGTCTGACGGGGGATCCGGTTCGTAGTGGTGACCAGCCCAAGGCTCGTCCGGTCAATGATCTTGAAGCGGTTCGTCTGCTGCGCCAGGTCCAGGCGTTCAATGCCGGTGAGGATCCGGTCAAGGGCTCCCTTCCCGATGGGGCCACTGCCCTGTTTGCTGGCGGGGCGGCCGATCCCCATTCGGCCAGCTGGAGCGCACTCAAGTCCCGGATCACCAAAAAGCATGCGGCTGGGGCGCGTTTCATTCAAACCCAGATGGTTATGGATCCTGAGCCACTGCGCCGCTTCGTTGGGGAAATCACTGCCCCCTTAGGCCTGCCGGTTTTGGCGGGCGTGTTTTTGCTGAAGTCCGCGCGTAACGCCCACTTCATTAATCGTGTTGTGCCAGGCGCCTGCATTCCTGAGGGTCTGATCTTGCGCTTGGAGGAGGCCCAGGACCCTGCGGCAGAAGGCGTTAAAATCGCCGCCGAGCAGGTCGAGCGCTATCGTCCCCTGGTCCAGGGGGTTCATTTAATGGCTGTCCGCGCCGAAGAAAGGATCCCAGAGATTCTGAGCCTGGCCGGAATTCCTAGCCTTGTTGACCTGGTTTGATTTCAACTGGCCTTGAGGGCGATGTCGGTTCCCAATAATTCGGCCAAGGCTTTCTGCTGAGGAGAAGGGGCCGCCACATCCTGCCGACGGACATCGGTTATCAACCAATCCAAGGAGGCTTCCTGTAGGTCAAAGTGGTCGCCGTTACGATCAACGCAATAGCGGCCATAAACGAGTTTCTCGACCAGTCTCACTCCAGGCCCGATTCTGGAGTAGTCAAAAATGATGGAATTATCGATCGTTGCACCTTCGCAGATATGGCAGCTTGGGCCAATCATCGCGGGACCAATGATGGTAGCTCCGTCCTCAATTTTTGTCATGCCACCTACGTAGATCGGACCATCAACATTGATCTTGTCCCAGTTCGCGGCCACATTAAGTCCCGTAAAGATGCCTGGGCGTACCTCGACTCCAGGCACCTGTACTTGACGCACATCTCCTTGCAGAACACTGCGAATAGCCTGCCAATAATCGGGTACCTTGCCGATGTCAACCCACTCAAATTCCATGGGTAACGCAAAAAAGGGTGCCCCGGCTTCAACCAATTTAGGGAATAGTTCAGAGCCGATGTCAAAAGGCTCGCCGCTGGGGATGAAATCAAATACTTCGGGTTCGAAAATATATATACCTGTGTTGATCATGTCACTGGCGGCGTCCTCAACGCTAGGTTTTTCCTGAAAGCTCAGCACCCGGCCATCGGGATCGGACACCACTACCCCATAACTGCTGACTTGATCTGGAGGGACCCTTTTGGTGATCATGCTGGCCATGGCGCCTTTTCCCTTGTGGCGTCGAACCGCTTCACCAAGATCGAGGTCGATCAAGGCGTCCCCACAAAGGACAACAAAGGTATCATCAAAAAACGGTTGAAAATCCTGAATTCTCTTCAAGCCGCCTGCAGATCCAAGGGCATCGCCAATGAGTTCGCCATCTTCGATACGGCCTTCAAAACTGTAAGCAATCTGTACTCCAAAGCGTTGGCCATCACGAAAATAGTTTTCGATCTCCTCAGAAAGGTGGGAGACATTTACCATGATCTGGTTGAATCCATGCTGGCGAAGCAATTCCAGCAAAAATTCCATCACTGGTTTCTGCATTATTGGAATCATTGGTTTGGGAGTCGTATGGGTGATTGGACGCACCCGGGTTCCCTTGCCAGCCGCCAGGATCATCGCCTTCATTGGCGTTCGGCTCTTCATTAGTAAGCCTTGATATTAGGCAAGGCCTTCAGGCTGCCTGCCTTTTTAGAGCCGGCCCACCATCTGACCCCTCATCAAGCGGAGACCAGGCTCGGGAGTCGGTCGGCTCGACCCGCCTCAGGTTCAGGGGGCCAAACAATCCCTGCTCCTGGAGCAAATCCACTTTGCCCTGGGCGCAAAGAAAAAGGAGGGCCCAGAACACGCCAACCCTGTCCCGGTCAAGGTCCTCAAGCGGATCCTTGTCTTGCTCCGCTTCCCAGGCTCCCACTAGCTGGTCAAATCCCAGCCATTGGCCGCAGTCGGCCAGGGGCCAGGATTGGAGGAAGCAACCAAGGGCTGCGGTGGTTTCCGGCAGTTTTTCCCGATGGGCCAGGGCCGTGACTTGGGCAATGGCGGCCTTGTCGCTATAACGGCCACTGCGTTGCTTCTGGCGGGGCCTGACCGGCTCTGATTCCAGTCTCTCGGCGATTTCCTCAAGTTGGCGAATCAATTCGCCTAGGGTGATTGGCCGCTGTAGGGGTGGCGGGGCGACTGGCCGGCGGCTCAGGTGCCTTTCGGGCCGCCGCGGAAATTCCAGCAGGCCAGTGGTCCAGTCCGTCCCGTCGTCATCACTCTCCAAGGCCTCCTCCAACAACGGTTCTGGAGGTAATGTGCTGCTCTCGAGCACTTCCGCCTTCAGAGCAACCAGCACCGATGCAGCGAGGAAGGCCTCGCTGGTTTCAGCGAGATCGAATTCATAACTCCCCCCCTTGATTGCTGCGATCCGAGGGGCCTGGATTCGTTGGTGTAATTGGTCCAAGAAGCCATCGACAACGGCTATGACATCCACATCCCAAGGGTCAATCTCCCCCCGCACGGCGGCGTCCTGTAGCAACCGGATGGCAAGCCTGGCGCCCGCTTCTGCCAATGGTGGCTCAACTCCAGGCTTGCGGTAGCCACAAGGTAACGTCAGCCGGCCGCCTTAACCAGTCAAACCACTTAGTCAGCCGTGGCGGTGCTTTGACCAGCGGCCGGGAGCAGGCCAAGTTGGGCATCCACCGTGGCGCGATAGCGCTGCAGGTCATTCTCCAGTTCTTGGATCCTCACTAGCTGGGCTTCGCGCTCGCCCTCGTTTTGCAGGGCTTCCACTTTTTTGACCACCCCACTCCAGACGGCGTAGATCCAAGCAGCGGTGGCCCCCAGCCCTCCGACCAGCAGTAATAGGGCGGCAAGGGGCAGGGTGCTGTTGAGGCCCGGCAAAAAATGGACAGTGGTGGCTTCGGTGTTCTCGAGGGTGAACATCACCATCGCCAGGCCGAAACTGAAAATCAACAGAAAGTTGAACTGACGCATGGAGCAGAGCGCGGCAGGGGGGGCGATCGTAGGGGGGTCGGTTTGGTCCGTAAATCAGGCAGCTGCGTGGGGCAGGGCCGGAGCCTTCAAGGCGGCCATTGGCTGAAAGGAGTGGGGACCGCGCAGGCGAGCTGTCGCAGCCAGGGGTTTGATAAGGGCCATGGCCTGTTCTTCCCGGTTAACTAAGGCCTCAACGGAGGCGCGGTAGGTATCTGTCACCAGCCGTGGGTAGAGCCCAATGGCGATGATCGGCACTAGCAGGCACGAGATTACATAGATCTCTCGTGGTTCGGCGTCGACAAGATTGCCATGGGAAGCGAGCTCGACATTCTCCTTGCCGAAAAAGATCTCCCTCAACATCGAAAGTAGATAAATCGGAGTAAGGATCACCCCAATAGCCGCCAGGGAAGCTATGACAACCCTAAATGTCAGGCTGTAAGCCTCGCTGGTGACAAAACCTACAAACACCATCAGCTCAGAGACGAAGCCACTCATGCCTGGCAGGGCTAGGGAAGCAAGGGCACAGACTGTCCAAAG